>NZ_JBQFYZ010000008.1:0-179412 GCF_056541905.1 Ruegeria sp. AF5 | reverse complement strand
CCTCTCTCCAGATCTACCAAAGCATCGAAAAACAAATGGGACGAGAAAAACTCAACCAACTCCTCGACCTGCTCGAAGAACTACAAGCCGTCAAAGTCTGACCGAACGCGCATTTGGCTGCGCGGGTCAGCATTGCCGCTTTTCTTTGAAAGACACAGGCTGGAGTTGCCTGGGCGACCGCACACTCCCATCACAAAAGGTATTCCGTCTCAAGCTGAAATCTCCCCAGCCTCTGAGCACAATGCACCTTCACGTTTGACGACGGGCCACGTTCAGCCAAAAACCTCCAACTCCAGTAGCACATGGTGTCAAATCCATTTGGCCGCCAACGAACGAGGGCCTTCCACGCGGGCCAAGTCAGTCATTTCAATCACATCCAAGAGCCACGACACCTTTTGAAAGCTGGCTTTTCCTGCTCAACAAAATACTGGATGTTGGATACAATATCCTCTATAGCTGCGCGTATCGATTGATTCAGGGAGGATCACATGCTCAAGAAACTCGCCGCACTGGCGGCCCTCACCACTATCACCACAGCTCCTGCGATGGCGGACACGCTGGACGATGTCGTAGATCGCGGGACATTGCGCTGCGGAGTTGTGTTGGATTTTCCGCCAATTGGGTATCGCGACGCGAATAACGAACCGGCAGGCTTTGACGTCGAATACTGCAATGATCTGGCCGCCGCACTTGAAGTTGAGGCCGAAATCCTGCCGTTGACCTGGGCCGAACGCCTGCCAGTGATCGTCACCGGACGCGCAGACGTTGTGTTCGGAGCAACCTCGGACAGCCTTGAACGGGCGCGGACGGTGGGCTTTACCATTCCTTACGCCATCTATTATGCGCAGGGTGTCGTGAATGCCGAAAGCGGCATTGAGACCTTCGAGGATATCCGTGGCAAGCGCGTGGCCGCCGCGATCGGCACCGTGCCCGAGCAGGAATGGCTGAAGATCGCCGCCGAATGGGGCGAAGAAGGCAATTACCAGGGCTACCAGTCCGAGAATGAGGTTTTCCTGGCGGTGGCTCAGGGCAAGGCCGATATCGGCATTACCACAAACACTGCCGTGCTGCCGATTACCCAGCAATATGACACTGTTGTTGCCGGCCCTCGCATGCCATGGACCACCGACTACACTTCGGTTGTAGGCAAGCGCGAAGATGTCACCTGGCTGAACTTCCTGAACCTGTTCGTGACCCACCAGGTGCGATCGGGCCGCTATCAGGAGCATTGGGGTAAATATGTCGGCGGCGAAGCGCCTGAGCTGCGCATTCCCGGCGTAATGTACTGACCCTTTCCTACTCCATGCTTTCGTCCGGCTATGGCCGGGCGAAAGGACCGGTAGATTGCGTGAGGAACACCCGTGTTCGACTATAACTTCCATTGGCGGCCGGTGATGAAAAGCCTGCCGGACCTGCTTGAGGCATCGCTGCTGACGATACAGGTTGCCGTGCTGGCAATGGTCCTTGGCATTATCATCGGACTTTGTCTGGCGCTGACGCGGCTGCACCTGAAAGGTCCGCTTTACTGGTTCGCCTCAGCCTGGGTCGAACTGGCGCGCAATACTCCGGCGCTGTTCCAGCTGTTCTTTTTCGGCTTCGGGCTTGGTGCCTTTGGCCTGCATCTATCGCCGTACTTCATCGTGCTGGCCGGGCTGACATTCAATTGCGCCGGTTATCTGGCTGAAAACTTCCGTGGCGGCTTTCAGGCCGTCCCCGAGACACAGCTACGCGCGTCCCGATCGCTGGGCATGACCGCGTGGCAGGCTTACACACGCGTCGTGATTCCGCAGGTGTTTCGCATTGTCTATCATCCGATCACGAACCAGATGGTCTGGGCTGTTCTAATGTCGTCACTGGGTATGCTGGTCGGCTTCCGGGAATTGTCGGGCGAGACCCAGTTCTTTGCCTCGCGCACTTTCCGAATCTTTGAATATTTCGCCGTCACCGCGGTCATTTATTACGTGATCGTCAAAATCATCCTGCTTGCCTCGCGCCTGCTGGCGTCCCGGCTTTTCCGCTACTGAAGGAGGCACAGATGCAACCCACTGTCAGCTTTTTCAGCGGCTTCAACATCAACGATCTGTGGTTTCTGGGCGAAGCCGCGCTGCGAACGCTCTGGATTTCAGTGCTTTCGATTTCCATTGGAACGGTTTTTGGCGTGGTGTGCGGTTGGCTTCTGTACGAGGGCAAACTGGCAGCGACCCTGACGTTGGCTCCGGTTCTGGATATTTTCCGGTCGGTCCCTCTGATCATCCAGCTGGTGCTGTTTTACAACTTTGCACCTATTGTCGGGCTCAATCTGGACCCGTTTGCCTCGGGCGTGGTGATCCTGTCCATCTACACGGCAGCACTGGTTGCGAATGTGGCGCGCGGCGGGATTGAAGCCGTTGGTGATCCGATGCGCCGCGCCGCGCGCAGCCTGGGCATGACCTATTGGCAGGATCTGCGATATGTCGTCTTCCCGATCGGAGGGCGCGCGGTGTTCCCTGCATGGGTCGGGGTCGCGCTGGGTGTGATGAAAGACAGCGCGCTGGTCTCGGTTCTGGGCTATGTTGAACTGCTGAAAGCCAGCCAGATCCTGATCACCCGCACGCAGGAACCATTCCTGATCCTGACAATCGCTGGCGCGTTCTATTTCGCGCTCAGCTATCCGATTTCGCGGTATTCCGCGTCGCTAGAAAAAAGGTGGGCCCAATGATCGAAATTCGCGACCTGCACAAATATTTCGGATCGCTGCATGTGCTGAAAGGTATCGATCTGGATGTGCAGAAAGGAGAAGTTCTGTCGGTGATCGGTGCGTCAGGCTCCGGCAAATCGACCCTTCTCTATTGCATCAACGCGCTGGAACCGATCCAGCAGGGATCGGTCAGGGTTGATGGCATTGATGTTCATGCAAAAGGCACCGACATCAACAAGCTGCGCACAAAGCTGGGGATGGTGTTCCAGCAATGGAACAGCTTTCCGCATCTGACAGCACTGGAAAACGTTGCGTTGGCCCCGAAGATTGTCAAAGGCAAGTCGAGAGACGAGGCGCGTGACATTGCCGCAAAGCAGTTGACCCATGTAGGGTTGGGCGAAAAGCTGAACGTCTTCCCCTCGGCCTTATCGGGTGGTCAGCAGCAGCGTCTTGCCATTGCCCGCGCGCTGGCGATGGAGCCGGAATACATGCTGTTTGACGAAGCAACCTCGGCGCTGGATCCTGAACTGGTGGGCGAAGTTCTCGACACGATGCGGCTTTTGGCCGAAGAAGGGATGACGATGATTTGCGTCACGCATGAGATGGGTTTCGCTCGTGATGTATCAGACCGGGTTGCTTTTTTTCATCAGGGCGTGATGGAAGAGATCGGCCCGCCCGCCCAGATTTTTAACGAAGCCCAATCTGAACACACCCGCAAATTCCTGGCGAATGTGCGATAAAAGCCCCCGCCCCAAAACAATTAGGAAGGTTACCTTCATGTCCCAGAATATCTTCACCGGCACCATGCCAGCCCTGATGACCCCCTGCAAACCGGACCGGACACCGGATTTTGACGCGCTGGTGAAAAAGGGCAAGGAAATGATCGCAGCGGGTATGTCTGCCGTGGTCTATTGCGGCTCGATGGGCGACTGGCCTCTCTTGTCGGATGCCGAACGGATGGAAGGTGTCGAACGTCTGATCGCGGCCGGACTGCCCGTTGTCGTCGGCACAGGTGCGATAAATTCGAAATCCGCCGTGGCGCTTGCCGCGCATGCGCAAAAGGTTGGAGCGGCAGGGCTTATGGTGATCCCGCGTGTATTGTCGCGTGGATCGTCCATCGCGGCGCAGCGTAATCATTTCAAAGCGATCCTGTCGGCCGCACCTGATATTCCGGCAATCATCTATAACAGCCCGGTTTACGGCTTCGCGACGCGCGCCGATCTGTTCCTGGAATTGCGCGCAGATCATCCCAACCTGGTTGGGTTCAAGGAATTCGGTGGCAAAAGCGATCTGCGCTATGCGGCGGAACACATTACCTCGAAGGATGATCAGGTTACACTGATGGTTGGTGTGGACACCGAGGTCTACCATGGCTTCGTCAATTGCGGCGCCACCGGTTCGATCACAGGGATTGGCACTGCCCTGCCGAAAGAAGCACTGCTGCTGGCTGCCCTGTGCCAGAAAGCGGCGGCCGGTCATGCCGAAGCGCGCCTGCGCGCGCGGGAACTGGAAGAGGCCTTTGGTGTGCTGGCCAGCTTTGACGAGGGCACCGATCTGGTGCTGTATTACAAACACCTGCTGGTCCTGAACGGCGAAGAGGAATACCGTTTGCACTTCAACGAAACCGACGAGTTGACAGATGCCCAGCGCAACTATTGCGAACAGCAATACGACCTGTTCCGCACTTGGTTTACTGATTGGTTCGGCCAGGGCGGAGTCATTGCTGAATGCATGTGATTGACAGTCACACAGGAGGAATGCCTACGCGGGTGATCCTCGACGGCGGCCCCGATCTGGGGTCCGGCCCGCTGGCCGAGCGTGCACGACGCTTGGCCAGCGAGCATGAGGTGTTCTACAAATCCATCTTGCTGGAGCCGCGTGGGCAGCCCGGAATGGTGGGGGCGCTTCTGGTCGCGCCCGAAGATCCAGGGTGTGAGACCGGCGTGATCTATTTTGATGCGGATGCAGTTCTTGGCATGTGCGGGCATGGCACCATCGGTCTGGGCGTCACTCTGGCACATATGGGCAGAATCCGGCCGGGCACGCATCGGGTTGAAACTCCGGTCGGTGTCGTCTCGGTGGATTTACTGGACGCCAATACCGTACGCGTCACAAATGTCGAGAGCCGTCGCGTGCGGGCAGCAGTGCAGATTGAGGTTGGCGGCTATGGGTCGATAACCGGCGATCTTGCCTTTGGCGGAAATTGGTTCTTCATTGTTGATCCCAGCCCAATCCCGGTGAACCCGGGAAACATTCGGGCGATGACCGATCTGACCATCACCATACGCGAAGCCTGCATCGCACAGGGCGTGCATGGCGAAAACGGAGAACTGGTCGACCATGTGATCCTTCAGGATCAATCCCCCAACAAGGATGTTCACAGCCGCAACTTTGTACTGTGCCCGGACAATCAATATGACCGGTCGCCCTGCGGTACCGGCAGTTCGGCGCGCCTCGCCTGTCTGGCGGCAAACGGGGTGCTGGAAGCAGGGGAAGAGATTGTGCAGGAAAGCGTGATCGGCAGCCCCTACGTGCTGAGCTACCAACCCGGCCCGAACGGGGGTGTCATTCCCACCCTGACCGGGCAGGCGCATATCATGTCGGAAGGCAGGTTGGTTTTCGCGCCGAATGATCCGTTCCGTGATGGCATCGCGCTTTGAAGTCAAGGCCGGGGACAGACGCTGTCCGGTCCCCGACCCCGTACCACTATTTGAGAACCTGTAACCATGCAGCATGACACCAAGTCGGACATAGTTGTGATCGGTGCTGGCATCATTGGCATCAGCGCTGCGCTAGAGTTGCAAAAGCGGGGAAGGCAGGTGCTTGTGCTGGACCGTGAAGGCGTTGCAGCCGAGGCGTCAAAGGGCAATGCCGGGGCCTTTGCCTTTACAGATATCGTGCCGCTTGCAACGCCTGGGATCATGCGCAAAGCGCCAAAATGGCTGCTTGATCCGTTGGGGCCTTTGTCGATCCCGCCCGCTTATGCGCTGAGTATTGCACCGTGGATGCTCCGGTTCTGGCGGGCCAGTTGGCGCGATCGTTATGCAGCCTCACTATCCGCACAAGCCGCGCTGATGAACCACAGCCGTGCGGCGCTGGAGCGTCAGATCGAGCATGTAGACGGCGAGGCGCTGATGCAGCGCGAAGGCCAGTTGCAGTTGTTCGAGAGTGAGGGCGAATTCCGTGCCAGCCTGCCCACCTGGAACCTGCGCAAGGACCATGGCATCCCGTTTGATCTTCTGGACAGCCCGGATGCTATTGCCGAAATTCAGCCCGGGCTGAACCGGCGATTTACCCATGCGGGTTTTACCTCGACATGGATGAATACCGTCGACCCTGCCCGCTGGACCGAGCATCTGGCGGCACAGTTCATCGCGCGCGGTGGGCAGGTAAAGATCGCAGGGATCACGGCACTGAAACCAACCGATGACGGCGTGCGCCTTGACACGGACAACGGCGACATTTCGGCAGGTCAGGTGATTGTTGCCGCCGGAGCCTGGTCACACCAGCTGGCCAAGACCCTGGGGGATCATATCCCGCTTGAGACCGAGCGGGGTTATAACACGACCCTGCCCGAAGGCGCTTTTGACCTGCGCACTCATCTGACCTTTGGGGGGCATGGGTTTGTGGTAACCCGGATCAACGGCGGCGTGCGCATCGGCGGTGCAGTCGAACTGGGTGGATTGAAGCTGGCCCCGAATTACCGGCGCGCTGACACGTTGCTGGCCAAGGCCGGGCGCTTCATGCCAGACCTGAACCTGGAAGGCGGCACGCAATGGATGGGCTTTCGCCCATCACTGCCTGACAGCCTGCCAGTGATTGACCGATCTTCGCGCGCACCACACGTACTTTATGCCTTTGGCCATGGTCATCTGGGGCTGACCCAATCCGCAGGCACGGCCGAACTGGTGGCCGATCTGGTCACTGACGCCAAGCCGGTGCTCGATATGTCACCTTTCTCATCCACACGCTTCTAATCTGGAGAACACCTTATGAAAATCACCGGGCTGAACGTATATCAGGTGGATCTGCCGCTGAAAGAAGGCCGCTATAGCTGGTCCAACGGCAATTTTGTCGAAGTGTTTGACAGCACCGTTCTGGAAATCATCACAGATGAAGGGTTGAAGGGCTATGCCGAATGCTGCCCGCTTGGCTCGGCCTATCTGCCGTCTTTTGCGCTCGGCGTCCGGGCCGGGCTGGCAGAGCTGGCCCCGCATTTGATCGGGCAGGACCCACTGAATATCGGTCAGATCAACCGTACGATGGATGCGGCCTTGCGGGGTCATCCCTATGCTAAGGCTCCGGTGGATATTGCCTGCTGGGATCTGCTGGGCAAGGCCACGGACCAGCCGCTTTACACATTGCTGGGGGGCGCTGCGCAGGATGATGTGGTGCTTTATCGCGCGATCAGTCAGGAAGCTCCCGAGATCATGGCCAAAAAGATCGAAGGCTATGCTGCCGAAGGCTACACCAAGTTTCAGCTCAAGGTGGGTGGCGAGGCCAATGACGACATCGACCGTATCCACGCCACCCGCGCCGTTCTGAAAAAGACGGACCTGCTTGTAGCAGACGCCAATACCGGCTGGACCCGGCACGAGGCCGCACGCGTGGTGGGCGCGATTTCGGGTCTGGATGTCTATGTGGAACAGCCTTGCCTGACCTATGAGGAATGCGTGTCGATCCGCCGCCGCACCGCGTTGCCTTTCGTGATGGACGAGGTGATCGACACTCCCAACACGCTGGTCCGCGGCATTGCCGAAGACGCGATGGATGTGATCAACCTGAAGATCTCGAAAGTCGGAGGGTTGACCAAAGCCCATCTTATGCGGGACCTGTGCGTGGCGCACGGCATCCCCATGACGATCGAAGACACCTGGGGTGGTGACATCACCACCGCAGCCATTGCACATCTGGCCCGTTCAACGCCGTCCGAGTTCACATTCTCTGCCACGGATTTCAACTCTTACGGCACCGTGGACATTGCCGAGGGTGCGCCAAAGCGTGTCAACGGCCGGATGACCGCACCCGCCCGTCCGGGTCTGGGTGTTACACCGATTTTCGACGCTCTGGGCGAGCCTGTCGCACAATATTGAGAGATCCGATGCGGAGCAGCAAAACCGTTCATGTCATTTCAGCCCACGCAGAAGGTGAAGTCGGGGATGTTATCGTTGGGGGCGTTGCCCCGCCACCGGGCGACACCTTGTGGGAACAGCGCAGCTTTGTCGCGGGCGACCAGACGCTGCGCAACTTCGTTCTGAACGAACCCCGGGGCGGTGTTTTCCGTCATGTCAATCTTCTGGTGCCCCCGAAACACCCCAAGGCCGACGCGGCCTTTATCATTATGGAACCCGAAGACACACCGCCGATGTCGGGTTCGAACTCGATCTGTGTTTCAACCGTATTGCTGGATGGCGGGATCATTCCGATGCAGGAACCCGAAACTCATATGGTGCTTGAGGCCCCGGGCGGGCTGGTTCATGTCCGGGCAGAATGCAGCGGTGGCAAAGCGCAACGCATTTTCGTGCAAAACCTGCCCAGCTTTGCCGACAAACTGTCTGTCCCACTTGAGGTACCCGGATTGGATACGATCATGGTTGATACCGCCTATGGGGGTGACAGTTTTGTCGTGGTCGATGCACAGGCTTTGGGATTCGAGATTGTCGAACATGAGGCCCGTGACATTGCCCGATTGGGGGTGAAGATCACCAATGCAGCCAATGAACAGCTTGGGTTTTCGCATCCTGAAAACCCGGATTGGGACCATATCTCATTCTGTGCTTTCTGCGGCCCGATCAGCGAGACCGAAACCGGATTGACCGGAAAATCTGCCGTGGCGATCCAACCCGGCAAGGTTGATCGGTCGCCTACAGGTACAGCGGTTTCCGCGCGCATGGCGCTGATGGCGGCAAAAGGATTGATGTCGCCGGGTCAGACGTTCGAGGCGGTCTCGATCATCGGATCACGGTTCACCGGTCGGATTGTCGATACCACCGAAGTGGCCGGCCGTACCGCGATTGTCCCCGAAATCAGTGGGCGCGGCTGGATCACCGGAATTCACCAACACATGCTTGACCCGGATGACCCCTGGCCTGGCGGGTATCGCTTGTCGGACACCTGGGGTGTCTGACTAAACAGTGCATTGGCCGCGCCCGCTCTCAGGGAAAGGCAGTTACAGAAGGTTCCATTCGCTCTTGGTCTTACCTCGCTGTCTCAGCAGGGTTGAATCACCATGGATATTGGATGCATTATCAAGCGGAGTGTCCTTAATCAGCTTTCTGGGTGGCCGAGTCGCGGCTCAGCTTGGAATAACGCCGGTAACCGGTAGCTGTACCCAAACAAGTGGCAGGAAAGATATGGCAGGAAAGCGCGCTATAACCAAGCAAAGCCTACCAGATGTCATCGCGAACGATCTTCGTGAACGTATTCTGAACGGTGAACTTGCCGAAGGTGAAGCTATTCGCCAGGAAGCTCTGGCCGAAGAATACGACGTATCTCGGATGCCCATCCGCGAAGCCCTAAAGCGTCTGAACGCTGAAGGCCTGATTCAATGGGCCAATAATCGGGGCGGATCAGTTACCAAACACTCATTGAACGAGATTGGAGAAATATTCGACCTTCGAATGCTTATTGAAGTCGATCTTTTCCGCAGAGCCATTCCGCAGATGACATCTGCCGACTTTGCACGATGCAACGAGATTTTGACGCAGATGGAAGCGTCTTATGACGAGAATGACGTCAGCAAGTGGGGGATCCTGAATTACCAATATCACTCCGCCCTCTACGCGGCGTCGCAGAGGAAACTGACGAATGAATTGCTGGACCGCGTCAATCTGCAATCAGACCGCTATGTCCGAATGCATTTGAGCGTGATGAAGCAGCGGGAACCGGCGAAAAAAGAGCATCGAGAGCTGTTGAAACTGGCGCAAGCAGGGAACGTTGACGAAGCCTGTAACATGCTGATGCGGCACATCCGGCGAACAAAGGAACAGCTGCTGGAGATGATCGTAGCAAAACGCGCCATGGAGGAGACCTAACAGGGCGCTTGATTGTCTCTCTTAATTGGATACATTATCCATAGCTTCAGAATCGTAAATATGGAACCTTCATGACCTGCTCCCCCCATGGTAAGCACCTCATCGCTGGAAACTGGCTTTCAGGTGACACGTTTTTTCAGTCACAGCCCGCTTTTGGACCGTCACACAGTTTTTCGGTGGGGCGCCTTCAGGATGTTGATGCGGCTGCGGAAGCTGCCGAAGAAGCGTTCTGGAGCTATGGTTTTTCGACCCGGGAAGACCGCGCGGCATTTCTGAATGCCATCGCAGATGAGATCGAAGCCCGCGCCGAGGCGATTACTGAAATCGGTTCGCAGGAAACCGGCCTGCCCGAGGCCCGTCTGCAAGGAGAGCGGGGTCGCACATCGGGCCAACTTCGCTTGTTTGCCACACATATTCTGAGTGGTGAGTATCTGGATCGGCGTCACGACGGCCCGTTGCCAGACCGCTCGCCGCTGCCGCGCCCGGATCTGAAAATGATCCAGCGCCCAATTGGCCCTGTCGCCGTATTCGGTGCTTCGAATTTCCCTTTGGCCTTTTCAACCGCAGGCGGCGACACCGCGGCCGCCTTGGCTGCTGGGTGTCCCGTTGTCGTAAAAGGGCACAGCGCCCACCCGGGTACCGGTGAGATCATAGCCGAGGCTATACATGCTGCCATCGAACGCTGCAAAATTAATCCCGGTGTCTTCAGTCTTATTCAGGGGGGTGACCGGACCGTGGGTTCCGCTTTGGTACAGCACCCGCTGATCAGGGCTGTCGGGTTCACTGGCTCATTGGCTGGTGGTCGGGCACTGTTCGATCTATGTGCCGCACGTCCTGAACCAATCCCGTTTTTCGGTGAACTTGGCTCGGTCAACCCGATGTTCATTCTCGATGCTGCTCTGACGAACCGGGGCGACAACATTGCTCAGAACTGGGCAGGGTCGCTGACCATGGGCGCAGGTCAGTTCTGTACCAACCCCGGGGTCGCCGTTTTGCTGGCGGGTGCAGCAGCGGACCGCTTCGCCGAAACCACGCGAACCGCCTTGTCAGAAACACCCGCGCAGACCATGCTGACCGACGGCATCGCCGACGCTTACCGAACTGGTCAGGCAAGGATCGCCAATACAACAGGTGTGCAGGAGGTTCTGACCTCGATGTGTGACCAACGCACCGCGTCCCCGTACCTGTATCGTACCAATGCTGCGAACTGGCTGGAAAGCCAAACCCTTGGTGAAGAGGTTTTTGGCCCGCTGGGCGTAATAGTGACCGCCGAAACGCCTGACGAAATGCGGGCCGTCGCACACAGTCTGCAAGGTCAGCTGACCTGTACCCTGCATATGGATGATGCGGACATGGACACCGCGCGTTCCCTGATGCCGATCCTCGAGCGCAAGGCCGGGCGTGTGCTGGCCAATGGCTTTCCCACGGGCGTCGAGGTCTGCGACAGCATGGTGCATGGCGGCCCCTACCCCGCTTCGACCAATTTCGGTGCTACCTCGGTTGGCACATTGTCAATCCGGCGGTTCCTGAGACCCGTGTGTTACCAGAACATGCCGGACGCATTGTTGCCCGAACAATTCCTCTGAGTTTTAGGATAAACACATCCATAACGTCATGGCTCATCGCGGGGCAAGCGATGAGCCGGGTGCCCATTGCTCTCATTTGATGGAGGCTACACTTCGGCCTGTTAAGTGGGGAGGCTCACGTCGGACTTAACGCAGAAATTCACGATCAAAAAATCTCTTGCTACAAATACACACCATAATGCATAAATATTGCTAGCATTTTAGAGTAATTGAATAAGAATAACACATTTCTGGGGGCAAAAATCGAGCTTGGCGCGCTTCGCGCTTACTTAGACCCGTTGGGGGAAGGGGCTATGGTTTGGCTTGGTTAAAGATTGTGTTGGTTGTATTTGTTGTCGCGCTCATGCCGGTGCAGGCCCTTGCCAACATCGGAACTGTCATCAGCGCCAAACAAGGCGCTCAGATCATTCGCGCCGGAAACACTCAGCCTGTCATTTCAGGAATGGATGTGGTGTCGGGCGATACGATTTCTACAGATCACAGCGGTTTGGTTCAGATCGTTTTTGTGGATGAAACCAAAATTGCCGTTGGCCCCAATGCGCATATGGTGTTGGACGTGACCATGCTTCGGAGCAATCGAAAAGCCAAAAGCTTTGCCGTGCAAGCACTTGGTGGCAGCTTTCGATTCATTTCCGGCAAGAGCAGAAAAAGAGCCTATTCGATCAAGACCCCGACTGCGACAATGGCAGTTCGTGGCACAACCTTCGACATGTGGGTCGTATCACAAACCCAAAGCGCAATGCTTGTCCTGCACGGGACGGTTCAAATGTGCAGTGCACAGGGGTCTTGCAGGTCCACAGGCCGCGTATGCAGCATGTATGCCACCAGTGGAGGCGGAGCAGTCGGGCGACCTGCTGATCAGGCGCAGTATGACCAGGCGCTGAAATCTGGTTTCCCTTTTGTTCAGTCGCAGGAAGGCCTGCTGCCTCCTTTGCAGGTACGTGTTGAGGGGTGTTCTGGCGAAGGTGCGCCCGTGCAACAGGCCAAAATCGACAGGGCCGACATTCGCAGAACTGCGCCCCAGCCGCGCCCAGTCAGCGTCGCAGCGCCGCCAACCCCCCCGTCAAACCCAGAGCCAGAAGTAGAACCAGAACCGGAGCCGGAAGAACCAGAACCAGAACCAGAACCGGAAGAGCCTGATCCGGAACCCGAAGAACCTGATCGAGAGGAACCAGGTCAGGAAGGTCCTGAGCAGCAAGAATCAAATAGTGAGCTGTTCCGGTAGCGTTGTCGAAAAAGCGGAAATGGACTCACTTGTCCGGAGAACGACGTGAGCGACGAAAAGCGCAAAACCAGGACGGGGAAATGGGCGTTCCGCCTTGTCGGATTGTGTCTGATCCTTGTGGGTTGTTTCATCCGGGTCATGGATCCCTATCCGGTGCGAATGACCCGTCTGATCTATTTCGACGTTCTGCAAAGGTCATCCCCGCGTGAGTTCAATCCTGACCTCCCCATACGGGTTGTAGATATTGACGAGGCCTCTCTGGCCAATTGGGGGCAATGGCCCTGGCCTCGAACACTGGTGGCGCAGATCGTTCAAAATCTGGGTGAATATGGCGCTGCGGCCATCGCATTTGATATGTTGTTCGCTGAGCCTGACCGGTTTTCCCCCTCACGGCTTTTGAACGATCCGTCTTTGGCAGGGGTTCTCACAGTGGAACGGCACGCTCGGAAGCTCGACAATGATGTCTTGCTTGGGATGGAAATCGCTTATTGGCCGGTCGTTCTTGGGACTGCCGCACGTTTGTCTGCTGAAGGAAATCCTATCTCTGCAAAAGCAGGTATCATTGAGTTCGGGGAAAATCCCGCCGCGGGTCTAATTTCAGTTCCTCATTGGACGCCAATTGCGCCTCCGTTGGACCGGACTGCGGCAGGTATTGGTGGGGTCAACGTCTCGCCCATCGGCGGAACCGGTATCATGCGCCGCGTGCCGGTTCTTTGGCGCGGGCCAGATGGGCTGTTACCGGGTCTGTCGATTGAAGCCCTGAGAGTTGCCTTGGGCGAGACCAATATCATGGCCGAAGGTGCGCAGGACGAAACAGGCATCATGTTGGCGGTTGAGGTCGGGGGATACCGGATACCAACGACAGAAAACGGCGAGATTTGGCTGAGATACCGGCGCGATGCGCCCGAGCTGTATATCTCGGCCAACGATATCCTCAAAGGTTCGGATGATGCGGACGTTCGGGCGGAAGTTGAGGGGCGGATCATCCTGATCGGAACGTCGGCTGCCGGTTTATTCGATATGCACCAGACGGCGCTTGGGGAAAGCGTTCCCGGTGTTTCGATTCATGCCCAGGTTCTGGAACAGGTGTTGACCAACGAAATGCTAAGTCGCTCGGACGTGACCGCAGCGCAGGAAATGCTTGCCTTCGCCTTTCTCGGGCTTGTCGTGATTGCCGTCATGTCCAGTTTCGGTGCGGTTGCATCTTTCATTGCAGGCGGTGTCGCCGCCGCTGCCGTTCTGACAATCAGTTGGCTGGTTTTTCAAAACCAGTCGGTTCTGTTCGACGCCACATTTCCGCTTGTCGGTGGCATAGCAAATTTCGGGCTGCTGGCAGGATATCTTTTCCTGTCTACCGAACGGGAAAAGCGCAAAATCCGGAAAGTCTTCTCTCATTACGTCGCCCCGGAAATCCTTGATGAGATGGAAGCCACCGGGCATCAGCTGCATTTGGGAGGAGAGACGCAGGATATCACGGTGATGTTTTCCGACATCCGGGGTTTCACACCTCTGTCTGAATCCGCATCTGCCACCGAGCTGGTCTCACTGCTGAATGCGCTTTTTTCCAGTATCGGCGATCAGATACTGGCTGAACGGGGAACCATCGACAAGTTTATCGGCGACGCCGTTATGGCGTTCTGGAATGCGCCTCTGCCTGTCGCTGACCACCCGTGCCGGGCTTCATTAGCCGCGCTGAAAATGCGGCGAGCTTTGGCAGAGTTCAATGAATCCGACATCATGCGAAACCGCCCCCCTATCGCGCTGGCAACGGGGCTTGCCACCGGGCAGGCCTGCGTCGGCAATATCGGCTCGCAGAAACGGTTCAACTACACGGTTATCGGTGACGTCGTGAATGTCTCAGCACGGATCGAACAATGCTGTCGAACAGTCGACTATGACATCGTCGTTTCCAACGGTGTCCATGAAATCACGAATGGGGAGCTGGCCATGTTAGAGGCCGGGCATGTTGATCTGAAAGGCAAAGCCAACCCGGAACCCGTCTTTGTTTTGGTGGGCGATCAGGCCCTGTTGCAAACAGCGGCATTCCAGGATCTCAGGGCTGCACATGCGGAGCTGATTTTGGCGATCACAAATCGACATCCAAACAGCTTGGTCAAGACCTTGTGCCTACAGTGCGAAAATCTGGCTGAAGACATCGAGCCCGGCTTGCGTCAGTTCTACAGGGCGCTGCCCGGTCGTGCCGCTGACTTCCGGTCGAACCTACCATCCGGGCAATTTATGTTCACACGCCACAATCTTGGTTAACCAGTCACGTTTTCCGGCGCTTGCCCTCTTTGGGTCACGCTCACACCGGAACAAACTGATGCAGAACGGGTCGAAAACTGCCGTTACTGTAGTCTCTGCCCGTCATTTCCGAAGTAATATGCACGGTTGGGATCAAACCCGAATTGTACATCGTCACCCGGGGCAATTGCATGCTGGCCAAACAAACGAACTGTAATTGGCACATTACTGGTTTGCAGAATGACATTGGTATCACCGCCCAACTGCTCAACATGCGAAACGGTGCCGGCGATCGGTCCGCCGCTTTCCAGGCGGATGTCCTCTGGGCGCAGCCCCAGTTCGCGCGCATCGCCTGGAGTCAGGTTGTCCGCAGGCAGAAAATTCATGGACGGTGAACCAAGAAAGCCCGCGACAAAGCGGTTTGCTGGGTTGTTGTACAGCTCCATCGGGCTGCCGACCTGTTCCACCCGTCCGTCGCGCAGCACCACTATCTTGTCGGCCAGTGTCATCGCTTCTGTCTGATCGTGCGTGACATAAATCATCGAGGCCGAGAGTTGCCTGTGCAGATTTGCGATCTCGATCCGGGTGTTCATGCGCAAAGCAGCATCAAGATTGGAGAGCGGTTCGTCGAACAGGAACAGCTTGGGTTGGCGCACGATGGCGCGACCGATGGCAACACGCTGGCGCTGCCCCCCCGACAGTTCGGATGGGTAGCGGTCAAGATAGGGCTCCAACCCCAGCATCCGGCTCGCCTCGGCGACGCGCTCGTCGATCACGGCTTTCTGCTGGCGTTCCTGTTTCAGGGCAAGGGTCAGGTTGCCGCGTACATTCAGGTGCGGATAAAGCGCGTAACTCTGGAACACCATGGCGATGCCGCGTTTCGAGGGCGGGGTCAGATTGACCTGCTCACCAGCAATTCTGATCTCACCCGATGTGGCGTCTTCAAGCCCTGCAATAACGCGCAGAAGAGTGGACTTGCCACATCCGGAGGGGCCGACAAAAACCACAAACTCGCCGTCCTCAACCTCAAGATTGATGTCCTTCAGGACCTCTACATTGCCAAAGGATTTGTGAATGTTTTTCAGTGAAAGGGCGGTCATTGGCGGGTCTCCTCAAGAGAAACGGGTTGGCCAGTGCGGATGCTTTGATCAGCGGCCAGGCAGATGGCAAGGGATTGTACGGCGTCGGACATATGGCGGGTCAGGTCGATATCCTCGGCGATGGCGCGCAGCATATAGGCTTGTTCAGCATCGCACAGTTCCTGATGGCCGGGCTCATCAGGCATGTCGATAATCCTGTCGCCCTGCGGCGTGTGAACCAGAAGGCCACCAACCTTGGTGTGACCATCGATGTCCGCTGACGCGCCCTTGTTGCCGTCGGTGATCGACACAGACCCGTTGGGTGACACGATGTCCTTCACGAAAAACGCGGTTTCGGACATCATCGGACCCCAACCAGCCTCGTACCACCCGACCGAACCGTCGTCGAACACGACCTGAAACTGGCCGTAATTGTACATGTCAGGCGCGATTTCATCCGACAGGCGCAGACCCATGCCATGGACGCGAACGGGTTTTGCGTCGGTGATCTGGCACATCACATCGACATAATGCACACCACAATCCACGATGGGGGAAGTGGTCTGCATCAGGGCCTTGTGCGTCTCCCACTCAGGACCTGAGGATTGTTGATTCAGGTTCAGACGGAACACATAGGGGCCACCCAGAGTGCGAGCCTCGGCGATCAGACGCATCCAGGATGGGTGGTGGCGCAGGATGTAGCCCACGACCAGCTTACGGTTCAGACGCGCCGCTGTTTCGACCACACGCCGCGCATCGGCAACGTTGGTGGCGAGCGGTTTTTCGACAAACACATGCGCACCCGCCTCCATCGCGGCGCAGGCGTAATCCGCGTGACTGTCCGAATAGGTCGCAACCACAACCAGATCCGGTTTGGTTTCGGTCAGAGCGGCCTCAAAACTTGAATACACCGAATAGCGCGTCAGATCAGGGTGATCCACGCGGCCGGATCGGTTCACCAGCCCGACAATCTGTGCGTCCGGGTGGTGGTGATGTGCCAGCGCATGGCTCAGCCCCATATTTCCAAGGCCTGCGATCAGGACGCGGGTCATTTCACCGCTCCTGACGTGATGCCGCGGATAAGCTGTCGCGAGAAGATCACATAGAGGATCAGCACCGGCAGGATCGCCATTGAAAGGGCTGACAAGACCGCATTCCAGTCTGTCACAAACTGACCGATGAAGACCTGGCTGCCCAGCGTCAGTGTCTTGGTCTCTTCCGCAGGGGCGAGGATCAGCGGGAACCATAGATCGTTCCAGATCGGGATCATGTTGAACACGGCAACCGTTGCCATTGCCGGACGCACCAGCGGCAACACAAGCCGAAAGAAGATTGTGTATTCGCTTAGCCCGTCAATGCGGCCCGCATTCTTGAGGTCGTCACTCACCTGTTTCATGAACTCGCTGAGGATGAACACCGCCAAGGGCAGGCCCTGCGCCGTATAGACAAGGATCAGCGCCCACAGGGTGTTCACCAGCCCGGTCGCCACCATCATTTCCAGGATGGCCACAGTGCCGATGCGGATCGGGATCATGATTCCAAGCGCCAGGTACAGACCCATAAGCATGTTGCCCTTGAACCGGTACTCACTCAGCGCATAAGCCGCCATTGCGCCAAACAGCAGGACCAAAGTCAGGGATGCAACGGTCACAATCAGAGAGTTTTGGAAATAAAGGAAGAAATCCCCCTGTTTCATCACTGTCTGATACCCGATCATCGAAAAACTGTCGGCATCGGGCAGCGCCAGCGGTTCGCGAAAGATCGCCTTGCGGGTCTTGAAGCTGTTGATCAGGATCACGAAAACCGGAAACAGTGCGATCAGCGTATAGAAGATCAGTGCACCATGCATCGCGAAGGTGTTTAGCGGGTTGGAGCGGGCCTTGTTCATGTCATCTGCTCCTTACAGCTGGTACCGGCGCATCCGGGTCTGGATGCCGAAAAGGTAGACACAGACACCCAGCAGGATGATTGCAAACATCGCACCAGCGATGGCCGAACCCATATGCGGATCACCCAATTGCAGCTGGAAGCCAAAGAATGTGCGATACATGAAGGTGCCAAGAATATCGGTCGAGAAGTCAGGCCCCGCCAGAGCGCCCTGTGCAGCATAGATCAGATCGAAGGCGTTGAAATTGCCGACAAATGTCAGAATTGAGATGATCCCGATCGAGGGCAGGATCAGCGGCAGCTTGATTTTCCAAAAGGCACTTGTACCGGTGATGCCATCCACTTCCCCGGCTTCCAGGATTTCCTCAGGGATCGATAGCAAGGCCGCGTAAATCAGCATCATTGGGATACCGACAAACTGCCAGACCGAAATCAGCGCCAGAGTGGTCAAAGCGTATTCCTCCTTTCCCAACCACGGGGCAAAGAGGGATTTCAACCCAACCGCATCCAGCATCGAAGGCGCGATGCCCCAGATGGGCGACAGGATCAGTTTCCATGCAAATCCGACGATCACAAAGCTCAGGATTGTTGGAATGAAGATCGCCGACCGATAGAGAACTGCAAATCGCAGGCGCGGATGGCTGAGCAGCGCTGCCAGCGCGATGCCGATGGGGTTCTGCACCAGCATGTGGATCAGAAAGAACCAGAAATTGTTGCCCAGCGCATTCCAGAACTGTTCCGACCAAATCGGATCGAAGAACAGCGTTTGAAAGTTCTGCAGTCCAACAAATATGCGGCTCTGGTCGACTTCAGAGTAAAGGGCCAGACGGAGCGTGTTGAACAGGGGAAAGATCATCACCGCTGTGTAGACAAGCACGGCTGGTGCCAGAAACACGACGATATGCCAGCGGATGCGGGGGCGGGTCATGGGGAGCGCTTTCGATGGAATGCCGGGCGTACCCGGGCAACTCATGCTGCCCGGGTATGGTTCAGCTTACTGATGTGGTGCGTACCACGAGGCGAGGCCCGCCTGTAGTTCTGCACCCAGCTCTTCGGGCGATTTGGCACCTTTGATAGCGGCAACGGATGCACCCCAGGTCTCGTTCTCGAGGTTTGGTGTGCCGCGCGACAGGATTTGATAGGTCGAGCGGATAGTCGATTCACATTCTTCACGCCAGCCGACGATTTCCTTGGCCAGCGGGTCCTGCAACTCGACCGGAGTGCTCGACAGCGGGAAGAAGCCGGGCAGAGCGTTGCCGAAGATTTCAGCAAACTCAGGGCTTGCGACCCAAGTCAAAAACGTTTCGGCGGCTTCAGGATTCTTCGTGGCCGCGTTCATGCCGATGCCGATATCCGTATGGTCCGAGATATAGCAGGTGTCGCCCGCGTTCTGAACCGGAGGCTTGAATGCACCCATCTCGAAATCGGCTTGTGCGTTGAAGCCGGAAATCTCCCATGATCCCGCAGGATAGATGGCCGCGCGGCCCAAAGTGAAGATGTTCTGGCTGTCGGGATAGGTCTGTGCTTCGTACCCGTCACCCAGATACGCACCCCAGCGGGCCAGCGTTGCGTACGGGGCTGTCCAGGCTTCATCGGTCAGCTTCTGTTCGCCTGCGATCAACGCCTGACGACCTTCTTCACCCTTCCAGTAGTTCGGCCCGATGTTATTGTAACCCATCGTGGCAGCTTCCCACTGGTCGTTGGTACCCATCGCCATTGGGATGTAAGTGCCGTCTTCCTTGATCTTGTCCAAGGCGGCAAAGAACTCGTCTTCCGTGGTCGGCACTTCGAGGCCCAACTCGGCGAAAGCGTCCTTGTTGTAGATGAAGCCGTGAATAACCGATGCCATCGGCACGCAGAAGCTGGCCGAACCGTCATCCGTCTGCCAGGCAGACTTTGCAACGTCCGAGAAGTTGTTCATCGCCTCGACCGAGGACAGATCGGTCAGGTGACCGGCCTCATAAAGCGCCAGCGAAGCATCGAAGGGGCGGCAGGTAATCAGGTCACCGGCAGACCCCGCATCAAGTTTCGAGTTCAAAACCGCGTTGTATTCTGCCGGGGCAGACGGCGTGAACTGGACTTTGATGCCAGGATGTTTTGCTTCAAAGGCCGGGATGATCTGGTCCTGCCACAGGGTCAGGTCATCGTTACGCCAGCTTTCGATGGTCAGCGTGACGTCCTCGGCATAGGCGGCAGAGGCTAACAGCGTCCCACCAAGCAAGGCCAGTTTCAGGCTATTACGTTTCATTGTACTCTCCCATTTGGTTTGCAGTTATTTATCAGGTGTCAGTGCCGCGCTCAGAACTCCGCCCGTTTCTTTCAGGCGCACATTGGCTGCCGCCAGTGAAACGCCGCGAGCGGCGATGAGAATGGCGGATTTGGTGTCTCCTTGCGCTTCAGCCAGGGCGTTTTGGGCGGTGCTTGCATCAACTCCGGCGATCCGGGCGACGATGCCGGTCGCACGCGCGCGCAGCTTTGCATTGTCTGCTCTCAGGTTGACCATCATCCCCTCGTGAACATGACCCAACTTGATTGCCATAAGGCTGGACAGCATGTTCAGCGCAATTTTCTGGGCCGTACCAGCGCCCATTCGGGTTGAGCCTGAAATCAGCTCAGGCGGGGTGGCAAGCAGAATCGCGTGATCGCATTGCGTCAACAGTGGGCTGCCCGGGTTGTTGGCTATCCCGATCGTGCTGGCACCCGCAGCACGCGCAAGTCGCGCGGCCTCAAGTGTATAGGGGGTGGTGCCACTGGCAGAGACAGCAATGACCGTGTCGCTGCGCATAAGCCCGGCCAGCCCTTCGACCAGCCCGTCGGTGTCATCCTCGGTTCCACCGGGCATATGCGCGGATTGCGGCAACCCTCCGGCCATCAGGATATGGACTTGGTTTTCGTCGATGCCGAAAGTACCGCCCAGTTCCATTGCATCAGCCGCAGCCATCAGCCCCGAAGACCCCGCCGCCGCGTAATACAATGAACCACCTGATGCCAGACTGCGGGCCATGGCGTCGGCACCGTCGCAAATCGCACGCAGGGCACCCTGCGGGGCACCGGCCGCTTCCTGCTGACCCCTGGACAGGGCCAGCGCCGCCTCTTCCAGCGGTCGGTTACCCAAATCGTATGCGTCCGGGTGGAGTTGTTCGGTGATGTGTGGCAGCACGTGTTTCTCCTCGTTGCCAGAAAGCATACCTATACAATACCATTTGTCCACTAATTTTTTTTCAGCCGCTATTGGCCTTATAATTCAACGTATTTTCGATCTTTCCGCCCTTATTGGATTTACTTTGGCATTTACAGTTCAACATAGGCATTATATAGGTATCATCATGCTTAGTTCGAAAAACAACCCTATCATCGCAGCAGACGGCGGCGGAACGAACTGTCGGATCGCCTATGACGATGGCCAGCAGCGACTGGTGGTCGAGGTTGGCCCCGCCAACGTCGCCAGCGATTATGACGGCGCGATTGTACGGCTGAAAGACGGCCTGAAGATGCTTGCGACCAAGCTCAGTGTTCAGCCCGAGACCCTGAAGCCGATACCGGCGTATTTTGGACTTGCGGGAGTTACAGGTGATCAGATCGCCCAGCGGGTGGCGGCGGATTTGCCGTTGGACAGTATACTGGTCGAGGATGATCGCCACCCTGCGCTGGCGGGTGCGCATCAAGCAACCGACGGTGCAATCGCCCATTGCGGAACGGGTTCGTTTCTGGCCCTGCAATCGCAAGCCGGCCGACGCTTTGCCGGTGGCTGGGGCTCTGTTCTGGGGGATGAGGCCTCTGCTCAGTGGATTGGGCGCAGAGCGCTTTCCGTTACGCTGGATGCATGGGACGGGCTGGTGCCAAAATCCAACCTGACTGAGGGCTTGCTGAACGCATTTGGCAGTACAAGCGGTATTGTCGCTTTCGCGGCCGCGGCACGACCACATGAATTCGGCCAGATCGCGCGACAGGTGACAGCGGCAGCGAGGTCAGGGGACGAACGGGCGGTTTCGCTTATGCACGAAGGTGCTGCGCATCTTTTGCAAGCACTGGAAGCAATGGGCTGGACCCCGGCCATGCCATTATGCCTGACCGGGGGTATTGGCCCTCACTATGAGGCGTATCTGCCGGATCGTGCGCGTGGCGCAGTAACAGAGCCCAATGGTGCGCCTATCGACGGGGCCATCGCGTTGGCCCGGGCTTTCCAAGTGGAGCATTCGGCATGAACGCGGCATCTTTTCTGGCTTCTGACGACTGGCTCGAGAACGGCGGCGGGCCGCGCTATGTCCGGCTGCGCCAGCGGCTGGAAGAAGGCATCGACGCTGGAGTCCTTCCCCCGAATTCCTCATTACCGCCCGAGCGCGAGATCGCCGAGATCACCGGCCTGTCCAGGGTCACCGTGCGCAAGGCCATTCAGGAACTGGTGAAACAGGGCGCAATCGTACAGCGGCAGGGTTCCGGGTCTTTCGTACGGAACGCCGCGCCGAAATTGGAACAATCGCTTTCGCATCTGACGTCTTTCAGTGAGGACATGCGCCTGCGCGGTATGGAATCAACCTCCAAGTGGTTGGAACGGGGCGTTTTTCTACCATCACCCGAGGAAACGGCGGTGCTCGGGCTGCCCGCTGACGGACAGGTGGCCCGCATTTGCCGCCTGCGAGAGGCTGGCGGGCGCCCCATGGCAGTCGAACGTGCCTCGTTGCCATTGGACATTCTGCCAAACCCGCTTGCCGTGCGCGACTCACTCTATGATCTTCTGGAAGAAAACGGCTGCCGACCTGTTCGCGCCATCCAGAAGATTTCCGCCGTTAATCTTGAGGCTGAAGATGCAGCTCTGCTTGGTGTCGCCGAAGGCGCGGCGGGGTTAAGCATCCAGCGGATTTCCCATCTGGAAGGCGGGCGCGTCGCCGAGTTCACAAAATCCAACTATCGCGGCGATGCCTATGACTTTGTGGCTGAGCTGCGACTTACTCCATGATCTGCGATTCTGATGGAAAGGCTGCCCCGATGACCCCGAAAACGACCCTGATGCGTCAGGAAATCGAAGAGATCCCTGTTGCCGTCGAGCGATTGCTCAGCAATGGCGGAGATGCCCTGAGCACAGCCGCGGACGTCGCCCGGAACGGCGGGCTGAAGTTCATGATTTCGGCGGCGCGCGGCTCTTCCGACCACGCCTGTACTTTTCTGAAATACGCAAGCGAATTGCTTCTTGGCTTGCCTATGGCATCCGTCGGCCCATCGGTCGCGTCAGTGTATGGCGCTGACCTGCATGTGGCCGGGGCGCTTTGCCTTTCTGTTTCACAATCAGGAAAAAGCCCGGATATCGTGCAGCTTACGAAAAATGCCCGAAAGGCCGGGGCCAGCACCGTAGCAATCACAAATGACCCATCTTCCCCCCTTGCACTGGCGGCTGAGGCGGCTTTGCCGCTGCACGCAGGCCCCGAGCTTAGTGTAGCGGCGACAAAGACATTCGTGACCTCGCTGGTTGCCGGGCTTTGGCTACTGGCGGAACTGAAAGGCGACAAAGATCTTCTGGCTGCGCTGCGTGGCCTGCCAAAGCACCTTGATGCCGCCACACGGTGTGACTGGGGCAAAGCGGCGGCTGCCGTCACCCAAAGCTCGCTTTATACGCTTGGTCGCGGACCAAGCGTAGCGATCTCGAACGAGGCCGCGCTGAAATTCAAGGAAACCTGCCAGATCCATGCCGAAAGTTATTCCTCGGCCGAGGTGCTGCATGGCCCTGTCTCGATCGTGGAAGGCGGATTTCCGGTTATTGCCTTTGCCGCCAATGATCCGGCAGAGCCGCTGTTGGCCGAGGTTGCCGACACGCTCGCGGCCAAAGGGGCACAGGTATTTGCCACCAGCCCATTGGTCACAAAGGCCGAGGTGCTGCCTCATGTCCGCACGGATCACTGGCTGACGGACCCGGTGGCAGCTATCGTGTCCTTTTATTCAATGGTCGAGCAGGTCGCAGTACAGCGCGGGGTCAACCCGGATGCGCCACGTCACCTGCGGAAAGTGACGGAAACGGTATGAGCGTCCAGGCGACCATCTACCACGGCGGGCTTGTTTATGACGGCACCAAACTGCACGACGGTGCCGCGCTGCGACTGGAGGCTGGCCGCATCACTGACATAGGCGTTGACGTGAAGACAGACGCTGGCAAGCTTGTCGATCTGCAAGGCGACATACTGGCCCCCGGCTATGTTGACCTGCAAGTGAATGGCGGCGGCGGAGTGATGTTCAACGCCGCCCCGTCTGTCGATACACTGGCACGCATTGCCAAGGCGCACCGGACGCTTGGAGCAACCTCGATCCTTCCCACCCTGATCACGGATACCGCAGCCAAGACCCGCGCCGCCATCGAAGCGGCCAAGGCGGCTGTAGCTGCGGGTATTCCGGGGATCGCTGGCCTGCATCTTGAGGGACCACATCTTTCAGTGGCTCGGAAAGGTGCCCATGATGCGGCCCTGATTCGCCCCATGGATGACGAGGACCTGACGACGCTTGTCGCGGCTGCACAAGCGCTACCCGCATTGATGCTGACGGTTGCGCCAGAGAACGTGTCAATTGCGCAGGTGAAAGCGCTGGTCTCGGCCGGTGCCGTTGTTTCGCTGGGCCACAGTGATGCGGATTTTGATACCTGCCTTTCTTATGCTGAGGCCGGTGCGTCCTGTGCCACGCATCTGTTCAACGCCATGAGTCAACTTGGCAATCGATCTCCGGGGCTTGTCGGGGCGGTTCTGGCCGCGGGTCGATTAAACGCCGGGCTAATCGCCGACGGTATTCACGTTCACCCTGAAGCCATGCGCACAGCCTGGGCCGCCAAGCGGGGCCCAGGCCGGATTTTTCTGGTCAGCGATGCGATGGCGCCGGCTGGCACGGACCAGCGCATGTTCGAACTGGAAGGCCGCCGCATCTCCCGCAAAGACGGGCGTTTGACACTGTCTGATGGTACTTTGGCGGGGGCCGATCTGGACTTGACCACAGCGCTGCGTGTCCTGACCACGCAAGCAGAAGTGCCGCTGGAAGACGCATTGGAAGCCGCAACTCGCATACCCGCCGAAGTGATGGGATTAACCGACGCGGGGCGGTTAACCATAGGAAAACAATGCCCGCTGATCCGCATTGCCAGAGATCTGAGCAATGTAGACGCGCTGGTTTGACCCAGCGTCATAAGACCTGCGCTGACAAAATCCTGAGTTTCTGCAACCATTAGTCAATTCACTGAACGGGAACGGATTTCAGGTAAGCAGCAATGGCCAATCGGTCTTCATCGCTTAGTTTCGAGGTGTTCTCGATGACTTCGACCATTTCGCCACCAGCGCTGTCATAATCCGGTGTGAAACCGGATTTCAGATATTCAGCGATGTCAGCCTCAGACCAGTCAAGCTGGGCAGTGGTCAGACCGGGGATGCGCCCTTTGCCGTTAGGATTTGGCGCTCCGGTCAGCCAAAGATCCCGCTTCAACCCTCCCAGTCCGTTTCGTGGTGTATGGCACTCTGAGCAGTGCCCCAAAGCTTCCACCAGATACCGGCCCCGGATTTGCTGATCGGTCAGATCACCTTCGACCACCCAGCCCGAGCCTGAGAACAGAAGCTTCCACAACCCCAGCCCGCGCCGGATGTTGAAAGGGAAACCGACGTCATGCGGGATACTTGCCGCATCAGACGCAGGCAGGGTGTTCAAAAACGCATGAAGCGCCGCGACGTCCTCGACCGTCATCTTGGCATAAGACGTGTAGGGGAAGGCCGGGTAATAATGCTGTCCCTTGGGGCCTGTTCCGTGTTTCAGGGCATTGGCCAGATCCAGCGCAGACCATGATCCAATTCCGGCGTCTGGATCACTGGAAATGTTTGGAGCTACAAACGTACCGAAATCCGTTTCAAACCGGCGCCCGCCAGCAAGAACAAGCTTTCCTTCCTCGCGGGCATCCGGGGCCGAATGGCATGAGGCGCATCCTGCTGAATAGAAAACAGACGCCCCTCTGGTCACGTCGGGGGTCAGACCGGCCAACTGTGCCGGATCAACTCTTTGCGGCCGGGTTAGCAGCAAACCGGCCAACCCGGCCATAAGCATGACTAGAACGGCGAAAAGTAGAATGCGCCGCACTGATCGATACTCCTTTAATTTTCTGGTGCTCTGTAAGCTTTGTGACAGGCCGAGCAGGCTCCGCCAAGTTGGCCCATCGCCCCTTTCAGGGCTTCAACATCCTGACCTGCCGCAGCCTGCATCGCAACAGCGGCATCGGCCAGTGCCTGCCCTTTAGCGCCGACATCTGCAAAGTTCTCCCAAATAGCGGGCAAGGCGCGGGTGGACGGGTCTGACACATTATCCGAACCGGCTGGCCACATCGCGGATTGGTCGATCTGCGACACGACGACGATATTATTTGCGGCACGCGTAGCCGCTTCGGCATCATATTCTGCCTCTCCCTTGGCCATGGCGCCCAGCGTGCCAAGGTTGAAAGCGTAAAGCTGCATAATCGAAGTCCGCGCTTTTACAGCCGGGTTTTCGCTATCCTGAGCAATTGCAGTTCCAACTACGGCCAAGGACAAAAGACCTGCCGCAAAGATCGAAGATTTCTTCATCATGGTGTGGCTCCCTGTTTAATGTGCCATATGATAGCTTGAACGATTTTTCTTGTAATTGTTTGTTATTCGGCCTCACCTGTTCATTTATGAACAACGACAATTGGGACAATATTCGGTATGCCCTCGCCGTCAGCAAACACGGCTCGTTGAATGCGGCGGCGACAGCCCTGGGCGTTGCACATGCAACCGTCCTGCGCAGGGTTGCCGCCTTTGAACACCGATATGGCTGCGCTGTTTTTCGGAAAGACCCGTCGGGGTATTCGGTTCTTCCTGAAGCCAGAACAATTCTGTCCGCCATGGAAAGCGTTGAAGACGCCGTACTTTCGGTCGAACGCGCCGTTGTGGGCGCAAATCGTTCGCCTGCGGGTCATGTGCGTATCGCGTCCACGGACAGCCTTTGCCAGTTTGTCCTGCCACAGATACTAAACTCAATTTCCGCTCTCTACCCCAGCCTCGAACTGACGATCCTCAGCGGAAACAGCCACCATGATCTGACCAGGTTAACCGCAGATATAGTTGTCCGCCCTTCGGTTCAACTAGGTGAAGGCTTGACTGGAGAGCGCGCAGGAACGTTGCGCTTCGGGGTTTATAGTGACGGTACCCATGATCAAAAATGGATGCGGCTTGATGGGGCCCTCAGCCGTTCACTCCCGGCCAAATGGTTGGCTGAACATGTTCGCGCTGATGACATGACAAACGGAGCAGACAGTTTTCTGGTGCTTCAGCAGATGGTTGCATCCGGTGTGGGGAGAGCTTTTTTACCTGCGTTTATAGGCGACGCTGATCCCCGGCTTCATAGGTTGAACAACATTGATCCCCGAATCGAGGTTCCACTTTGGGTCGCAACGCTAGAGGAAATCGCACACACGCCAAGATTTGCGGTCGTGCAACGGGCACTGGTTGAACACCTGCCGCATGCACTGGCTGGGTGACGTCACAACTAAAGTGAATTGGTGGGTCATTTGGCGTTGAAATCTCCGGCAAGTCGTGGCGGGTGCCCTGCACCTGCAACAAGACGTCCTGCGCCGCGATGCTCAGGTTTTCACCGCCGCTCCAGATAGTCCTTACTGAACCTGTTTCGCCAAGACGTGTCAAAGGTACTTTGGGAAGGGCCAGATATGCGACACCTTGCTGCGAACGTTCCAACGCAAGTGGTGAAAAGCCCCAGAGAGAATGTGCCGCCCGTGCCATTCATCATTTACAAATATAAACATTCATCTTATTGATTTTGTATGAGCAGAGACCCAAATTTCTCCCGGCGGAACTTCCTGTCCCAAGGCGCATGTCTGGCGGCGCTCTGCCTGCGACCCAGCTTTGCGGTTGCGGAAATGACACTTGGCCAATCGGCAAGGATATCAACTTTGGCAGATGGGTATCTGTCATTGCCGCCCGAAATGGTCTTTGGGGCAATGCCCGAGGCAGAGCTGACAGAACTTCTGAACCGCTATCAGGCAGATCTGACCAGTTACGAGCCCGAGTGCAACATCGTGCTCTACCGCGATGACCAGAATACCATACTGTTCGACGTCGGGGCCGGGCCAGACTTCATGCAAACCGCTGGCAAACTTCCGGAAACTCTGGACGCCGTCGGGTTGTCTCCGGATGAGGTCACGCAGGTGATCTTCACCCATGCTCATCCGGATCACATCTGGGGTGTGCTGGACGACTTCGGAGATCCCCTCTTTCCCAATGCCAGATATCATCTTGGCCGCAAGGAATGGGACTATTGGTGGAACCCTGCAACCGTTGACACGATAGGAGCCGACCGCACGGCATTCGCGGTGGGCGCAAAGCGGCGCATGGAAGCCATCGAAGACATGGTTGCGTTCTTTGATGACGGGCAGGAAATCCTTCCCGGTATCGCAGCACGCGCTAGTTTCGGGCACACGCCCGGACACATGGCCTTCGAAATTCGCAAAGGCAGTGACGCGGTGATGGTCGTGGGCGATGCGCTCGGCAATCCACACGTCGCGTTCGAGCGTCCAGACTGGCTGAGCGGTACGGATCAGGACCCTGACGCCGCGGCAAATACCAGGAAATCGCTGCTGGATCAGATTTCTCATACCCAAATGAAGATTATTGGATTCCATTTGCCAAATGGCGGAATTGGCCGTGTCGAAAAGGCCGGTTCGACCTATCGATTTATTGGAGAGCCTGCATGATGCGCGCTTTGTTGATTGCCTGTACCCTGGCCACGCAAACCTGGGCCAGTGAGGATATTGCAGACCAGTACCCGCAGAGCGTTCTTTACTCGAAACCTGTCGAATTTATTCCCGGCGTCTTTTCCGCCATCGGTGCAACCGCACCCCCGACTTATGAGAATTCGGGCCACAACAATAACCTCAGCTTCATCGTGACCGGAGAGGGTGTTGTCGTCATCAACGGTGGCGCGGCCTATGTGCTTGCCGAAGCGCTTCATAAGGAGATTCAAGCGCTCACGGATCAGCCCGTGAAGCTTGTCTTCAACGAAAACGGTCAGGGGCACGCTATGCTGGGGAATGCCTACTGGTCGGAACTTGGGGTGCCCATCGTCGCTCATTCAGATGCTGCGGCTGAATTCGAAGAATATGGGCCACAAATCCTTGAAGGGATGCAGGCATATAACAAGGACAAGGCAAAAGGAACGTTTTTGGCCGGTCCGACAGAAACGTTTGACGATGAATACGTTGTCGAACTCGGCGATTTTCGCATGGAGGCCAAACATCTTGGACCTGCGCACAGCCCCGGCGACATTTCGATCTGGTTGCCCAATCAAAGCCTTGTCATCGCCGGTGACATGGCATTTCACGAACGTATGCTGCCGATCTTTCAGGACACCTACACCGCAGATTGGCTTGAGACCTGGGACAATGAGTTCGAGGCACTGGAAGCCACATATGTGATCCCCGGGCACGGTCATCCTACGAACATGGATCAGGTGCGCCGGTATACACGCGACTATCTTGTCTACCTGCGCGCAATGATCCAGGAACATATGGATGCAGGCGGGGATCTGGCCGAGGCCTATTACGTCGACCAAAGCCCTTATGCCCATTTGGACACGTTCGAAGAATTGGCCACGAAAAACGCGGGTCGGGTCTACGAACAGATGGAATTCGAATAAGTCAGGACCGCCGAAGAACGGGCATTCGCATCATCATCCGATGGGTGGCGACGGCCCCAACCCACATCGAGAAGACGGCAAGCCACGCAGTCAGCGACAAGGCCGATCCCCCGGACAATCCGGCACCAACGGCGCAGCCACCTGCCAACATCGCACCAAATCCCATCAAGACAGCCCCGACAAGGTAACGCTCCATCGGAGTATCCGGGCCGAACTGTTCGATTTTCCATTCGCCGGAAAGAACTGCAGAAACAGCGGCGCCAATTGCAACGCCCGGAACCAGACCAATGCCAAAGGACAGCGCAATGTTCCGCTCGGCCACCAGCGCCATCAATGTATCCGTTGCCGGGCCGGTGAACGTGACCGAAGACACCGGCACGACTTCGAAGGAGGCTTGTGCAATCGCAAATGTCATCAACCAGCCAAGCGCCACGGCGACACCAACTCCGGCGGCCGTGACAATCTTTGTCACTGTCACCTGCTGGCGCACTGCAAACACGACGGCCAGAACAAAGGTCCCTGCGGCAAAGACTGTGTACGCTATGGGTGAAAACCCAAGTAGTGCCGAAAGGTCGCGCGCATTGCCACCTGTGATCGTCCAAATACCGGACAGCGCCTCGCGCGCGGGGCTGAGCACACCCGTGTAAGCCGCTTGCGCGACCAACGTCAGAACCAACCCTGTCACCATTGCCCGCAGATTGCCGCATGAGGCCAGCACCAACAGGCGCGACGCGCATCCGCGCGCCAAAATCATTCCGGCGCCAAACATCAGACCGCCGATCACCGCCCCACTCAGGCTGCCTGTTGACGCAATTGAACGCGCCCCGGACAAATCCAGCCATTCAATCGAGACGAACCCCTGTACCAGCATCAACGCCGACGTGAATGCGATCAGCCAGACGGCCAGACGGGGCCCAAGTTCGCCCTCGGCGACTTCAACAGTGGATGCCCGCAAGCAGAAATGAGATTTCTGAGCGGTAACTCCGAACAGGATGCCAACAAGCAAACCGGCGACAGCCAATGTGCCCGAATCTCCCAGCAGATCGATGAGGCGTTCCATAGACAAAAACTCTCACCTCTTTACGTGTCCGTCTTTGCCTTCCGTCAAGTTCTCACTGTGCGGCCATCGGTTTGCGCGCAAGCTGGCACTGTGTCCACAACGCACCCAATGCCTCGACCAACAGGGTTACATCTTCTGACGAATGTACAGGTGAAGGCGTAATCCGAAGACGTTCGGTGCCTTTTGGGACAGTGGGATAGTTTATCGGCTGGATATAAATCCCGTAGTCGCGCATCAAGACATCCGAGATAAAGCGGCACTTAACCGGATCGCCGACCATGACCGGGATTATGTGGCTTGGGTTGGGCGTGTGCGGAATGCCCAAAGCGTCCAGCCGGCCTCGAACCTCGAATACGCGTTGCTGATGCAGAAACCTCTCCTCATTGCTTTGTTTGAGGTGCCGTACGGATGCTGCGGCACCAGCGGCGACGGCCGGGGGCAATGCGGTGGTAAAGATAAATCCGCTGGCAAAAGAACGGACAAAGTCGACAAGTTCCTTTGACGCCGCGATGTATCCACCAACCACGCCGAACGCTTTGCCCAACGTGCCTTCGATGACCGTCAGGCGATCCATCACCCCTTCGCGTTCGGCGATGCCACCACCACGCGGCCCATACAGCCCTACTGCATGAACCTCGTCCAGATAGGTCATCGCGCCGTACCGATCCGCCAGATCGCAGATTTCGGCGATTGGTGCTATATCGCCATCCATCGAATAAACACTTTCAAACGCGATCAGTTTTGGCGCGTTGGACGGCAGGTCCATGAGATGTCGTTCAAGGTCCTTCAAATCGTTATGCTTCCAGACCCGCTTTGCGCAACGACTGTGGCGGATACCCTCGATCATCGATGCGTGGTTCAATTCGTCGGACAGAACCGTGATACCGGGAATTCGAGAGGCCAGAGTTCCCAAAGCAGCCCAATTTGAAACATACCCGGACGTGAATAGCAGCGCTGCTTCCTTGCCATGCAGATCTGCAAGCTCGCGCTCAAGCAGAACATGTTCATGCGTGGTCCCCGAAATATTCCGGGTCCCGCCAGCCCCTGCGCCGCAGCTATCAATCGCCCGGTGCATGGCTGCCAGAACCTTTGGATGCTGACCCATTCCCAGATAATCGTTCGAGCACCAGACTGTGACTTTCTCAGGTCCGTTTTCTGCGTGGTTGTGTGCAGTTGGAAATGCTCCGCAATGACGCTCAAGCTCGGCGAAGACCCGGTAATTTCCTTCGTCCTGCAATTGCCTCAACTGGTCACGAAAATACTGTTGGTAGTCCATGTCAGTTTCCAACGGCTTCTTCTACGATACCGGCCAACAGGGCTTCGACTTTCTCCATCGGTCCGTCAGGATAGCTTCGGTAGCCCACTTTGACACCGCCTTCGTCCTCGGCCACGAAGATCCCGTAGGGGCAATAGCCGATATTCATCGGGTCGGCCTCCATCATCTCGCGCGAGAGCTTTGCGGAACAAAAGATAAATATCTCAGCGGCTGTGAAGATTTGCTTGTCACTGCCGACATCCGCCCCCGTCCGGTTCAGCATCTCACCAACATGGCTCACATAATCGATAACCAGCCCCTGCCCAACAATTGCTGATTCAACGGCAAAGGTTGCATCATCAAAGCTCCCATCAAAGGGAACGGCAATGACCTCCTCAGCAATAACCGGGTTTGCCAATGCAACTGAAAGTGCGGCTGATGCGATAAAGTGTTTCATGATGATGTTCCTCCTCCTGAACCACATTTCTTCAGATTTCACCGCCAAGGCTTTGACACCGGTCAAAGCCTTGGCGTTTCTTAGCCGAACATGTCCGATGTGATGCCGGCATACCAACCCAGCGACTCTTGGTAGGTTGCTTTTCTCAGGTCGGAATCCTCGCCGGTCTGGCTAATAAAGCCGTCCACCTTGGCAATTTTTTCAGACGTCGCCTCATAAGTCGCACCGACCTTGACCCCGTCATCCGTATCAATGAGAGACCAGCACGTGTTCGAAAACTTGGCCGGGAAGATCTTTGATCCGGTCAATGCGCCACGAACCGCATTGGCACAGACTTTCGCCTGGCTGTTGGCCGAAAAACCGGATTTCGGCATGTCGCCTTGCTGGCTGGCATCACCAAGAACATAGATGTCAGGGTCAGCTTTCGATGACATGTCCACCGCGTTCACCGGTGCCCAGGTGCCATCGGTTACACCGGCCATTTCCGCAATGCGCCCGGCTTTCATGGCCGGGATCACGTTGCAGACGTCGACCTTGGTTTCTTCACCGTCGATGGTCACCGTCATGGCATCCGGATTGACCGATACATTGCCGCCGCCAAAATCCTCTCCGATCCAGTCGATCATGCCTTCGTAATGGTCGGCCCAACCTTCCTGGAACAAAGACATCTTGGAGAATTTGGCCTTCGGATCAGCAATGATGATTTTCGCTGTCGGATTGTTCGCCTTCAGCACATGCGCAACCATCGAAACCCGCTCATAAGGTCCGGGCGGGCAACGGTACGGGTTCGGAGGTGCGACCATCGCAAAGGTTCCACCCTCGGGCATCGCCATAACCTGCGCCTTCAACAGCTCGGTTTGAGAGCCCGCCTTATACGCATGCGGCATCTTGTTCTGTGCAGTTACATCCCACCCCTCGACCGCGCCATCGACAAAGTCGATACCCGGGCTCAGGATCAATTTGTCATAAGGAATAGATCCGCCACCCGCCAATGAGACAGTTTTGGCGTCGCGGTCGACACCCACGGCCCAATCGTGAACCACGTTGATACCGTATTTTGCGGCAAGCGTGCCATAGCTGTGCGCAATGTCCGAAAGCTCTTGAAACCCGCCCAGATACAGGTTCGAGAAAAAACAGGTGTAATATGTTTTGGACGGCTCGATCAGAATGACATCAATCTCACCCTTGCTGTCTTTGGCGATATAGCGCGCCGCGGTTGCGCCGCCTGCCCCGCCCCCGATCACCACGACACGGGGCTTGCCCTGCGCCAGCACCATCGGGGCCGACAGCCCGGCAGCAAGTACCCCTGCGGTTCCCAGAAATGTCCGTCTGTCGAGTGTCATCGCGTTTCCTCCCCTTAGGCATTGTCACTGTGGGTTGTTGAAGTAAGCGGCCAATGCCGCGATCTCATCACTGCTCAGGCGGCCCGCGATCATCTGCATGACGGGATGGGGCCGCTGCTTGTCCTTGTAGGCGTGCATGGCGACAACAAAATCCTGGTCGGGCCAGTAAACGATCGAAGGAATCCCTTCATCGCCACCCTCTATCTGGTGGCACGTCGTGCATTCGCTGCTCAGGTATTCGCCATATTCGGGATCGCCCTGAATCGCGAGGATTTCGGGGTTGACGGAATGGTCCGTTCCCTTTGCCGTTGGGTCGGCTTCGGGGATGTCTTGCGGGTTGTCGGAAAACACACGCAAATAGGCAATTACATTGGCCCGGTCTTCCGGGTTCTCGAGCCCGCGAAAGCTCATTCTGGTGCCGGATGCGAATGCGCGGGGGTTTTCAATGTAAGCCGACAATGTGTCGGCATGCCATTCCAGACCCGAGGTACCCGCACGGATCAGGCTTTTGGAATAGGTGAACTCCTCAAGCCCGGCAGCCCGGCGGCCAAAAATACCATTCAGGTGCGGACCGATCCTGTTTTCAGCGCCCGCGCCGACCTGATGACATCCTTCGCATTGGGCAAACACAAGTTTGCCAGCTGCTGCATCGCCAAGGTCCTCAGTCGCGGCGGCAGCGGTTGCCAGGATACTCGCAGCAAACATGACACCTGTTGCCCACCGCCGCCACATGATCAGCTTCCGAACGACTTAAGGTAAACAATGACAGCGTCGATATCATCCTGTTTCTTGAGGCCGGCAAAGGACATACGTGTCCCCTTCATATAGGCTTTGGGTTTGGCCAGAAATGCAGCCATTTCTTCATCTGTCCAAACCAACCCATCCTCGGCAGCAGCTTTCATCGCCTGAGAGTACTTAAAGCCTTCGGCACCAGCCGCATTGGCACCGGCGACACCGTTCAGTGCCGGACCGGTGCGATGCTTGGCCCCGTCCCCGACCTGATGGCAGGACTTGCACTTCTTGAAAACTTTTTCGCCATTTTCGATCATCTCAGGATCAAGTGCCGCTATGTCCTCAGCAGGTTCATCGACTTCGACGGATGCTTCTTCGGAAACAGCCGCCTGGTCCGGACTGTCAGCCCCGGCTTCGTCAGGCGTTACATCCAGAACGGCGGCGCGCTTGGTGATTTCCACGCCTTCTTTGCAATCCGTCATGCATGGCTCATCCGTCCAGAAATGCGCCTCGGCCGCTTCGCGGTCATCCACGATGAAACCCCCGGCATTCGGCATTTCCACTTCAAGGAAATTTTCGTGCGACAGCGTGAACTCATCATCAACGATGTCGTTGGAATACAGTATATAAGCGACAATCGCGTAAACTTCGTCAGGCTCCAGCGTTTGTGCGTCTCCAAACGGCATCGAACGGTTCACATAATCCCATACCGTCGAAAGGTGCGGCCAGTAAGAGCCCACTGTTTTCAGCGGGTCTTTATCTGCAAGCGTGCCCTCGCCGCCCGCCAGTTTCGGCCAGTTGTCCACACCTTCAGCAAAATCGCCATGACAGATCGCGCACCGTTCGGCAAAGACCTCTTCGCCGGTGAACACGTCGCCAGAACCTTCGGGCAATCCGGTTCCGTCAGGTGCAATGTCGTGGTCCCACGCCGCGATTTCTTCGGGCAACGCAGGGCGCCCAAGTCCTAGCTTGTCTGCATGGGCTGGAACCGCCACGCTCAACCCAAGGGCCGAGGCGGCCAATAGCTTACGATACTTCGACATTTTCCGCCTCTCCGTTTTCCTTGATCCACCAGGTCTGGATACAATTGTTGTGGTAGATCGAGTTCTCGCCCCGCACGTCCCGCAGTTGAGCTTTGCTGGGTTGGACGTAACCGGTCGAATCCTTCGCGCGGGCCTGTAACAGCATCTCTGAACCGTCCCAGTTATAGTCCAGATAAAACCGGGTCAGCGCCTTGTCTGTCCCGGGGGCCGCCAGACGTGCCGGAACCCAGTTCTTGCCACCATCCACCGACACGTCGACGCCGGTAATCGAGCCCCGCCCGGACCAGGCCAACCCGGTGATCACCAACGGCCCCGGCCCATGCGTGATCGGCGCTTGCGGGCTGGGCGATGTGACGACCGATTTGGCGTCCATGACCCATGTCCACTTGCGTGATGTTCCGTCTTCGAGAGTATCCGTATACTTGGATGTCTCTTCGCGGCTTTCGATAGCCATCTCGGTGACCTCGACCCGGCGCAGCCACTTGACCCACATGTTGCCTTCCCAGCCGGGAACGACAAGACGAACGGGATATCCGTGTTCTTTGCGCAAAGCCTCGCCATTGGCTTTGAACGCAACAAGTACGTCGTCCATCGCCTTTTCCAGTGGGATCGAGCGACCATTCGAGGATGCATCCGCGCCTTCGACGTAAACCCATTTGCCTTCAGTCTTTACCCCCGCCTCTTCCAGCAGGGTGCGCAGCGGAACACCGGAATATTCCATGTTGTGGATCATTCCGTGCGTGAACTGCGCGCCGTTGAGCTGCGCACCGGCCCATTCCATACCGGTATTGGCAGCGCATTCGCAAAAATAGATGCGGTTTTCGCGCGGGAAACGTTCCAGATCTTCATATGTGAAGATCAGCGGAGTTTCGACCAGACCGTTGATCATCAGACGGTAGTCCGCCTTGCTCAGCTCGATGGCACCCGAATGGTGCCGCTCGAACGCGCATCCCTGCGGGGTGATCGTGCCGTCCAGCGCGTGGATCGGCGTGAAATTGATCGAACTGATCGTGTCTGCGGTCAACCACTCGACGTTGCGCCGCACGACATCACTCTCGAATTGGATTGGCATGCCGTAGGGGGTTGCATCCACGCCTTCGCCCGTTGCCTGTGCCCATTCCTGAACCTGAGTGATCAGCGGGTCAGGGCCTGCGGCGCGCGCCGCTGAGGCGCCGACCGCACCTACGCCAACCGCGGCGGCACCGCTTAGAAACTGGCGACGCGATGGGGCTTTTGCCCTTGGGTTCTCGCTCATTTTGTTTGCCTCCGTCTTTCGATCAGCAAATCTTGTATTCAATGTTTGACATTCGGTTCGCGCTGTCAGGCTCCGATCACCTCGACCGAGGTATTCGGCTCGACGGTTACGGTGCCCTGACTGCGAATGTGGTTTTCTACGACATCCCAGATGGGCGGGCCTTCGGTGCCCTCGTTGACGCTGGCCCAACCGGCCACAACATAGGATTTCGCCGGATCAATCGCCTCACCTGTCTTGAGCAGGGTCATGTCGCTGATCCGCTGCCCTTGCGGTTTGGTGACATCGATACGGTATCCAAGGCCGCCGACACGCACCATGTCGCCACCCTGCTGGTAATAGGGATCGGGGTTGAACAGGTTGTCGCCAACATCCTCGAGGATCACGTGAATGAATTCACCCGTCATTTCCGTACGATACGCATTCGGATAGGACATCGAAGTGACATTCCAGATATCCTCACGCGTGATCTCCTGACCGGGCAGGATCGAAGGACCCCAGCGCACACCCGGCGACATGGCAATATCCGCCTCGCGCTCGCTGATCAGTGCATCGCAGATCAGATCGTCCCACGTGCCATTGAAGTTTCCGCGCCGATACAGCAGCGAGTCCGTCTTGCCGATCACTTCGCCTAGTGCCGCATCATATGGTGTGCGCTGTTCGTTGATCAGGGCCGTGATTGCCGGATCAGGCGCGATGACGTCTGAAAAGATCGGGATCAGCTTGTGCTTCAGCCCCATCATCTGGCCATCCCGCACATCCAGGTCAACGCGGCTGACGAATTTGCCGTTCGAGCCAGACGCGATGATATGCGTCTTTTCGACTAGAACCGGTTCAGGCAAAGCGTCATGGGTGTGACCGCTCAGGATTACATCAATCCCCTGAACGCGGCTCGCCATCTTTTTGTCCACGTCAAAGCCGTTATGGCTGAGGACGACGACAACATCGGCACCTGCGTCGCGCACCTCGTCCACCATGGCCTGCATGTTCTCATCCCGGATCCCGAACGAGTATTCCGGGAACATCCAACTGGGGTTGGCAATTGGCATATACGGGAAAGCCTGCCCGATAACGGCAACCTTGGCCCCGCCGCGTTCGAAGAACTTGTAGGGCTTGAAAAGCTCCGCAGGTTCATCCCATTCCGCGTCAAAAATATTCTGACCCAGCGCCGCAAAAGGCAAACCTTCAACGATCTCGTTGACCCGCTCGCTGCCCAACGTGAACTCCCAATGGAATGTCATCGCATCGGGCTTGAGTGCATTCATCACGTTGACCATGTCCTGACCCGCCGTCTGATAGCAGGTATACGAGCCATGCCAGGTATCGCCCCCATCCAGCAACAGCGCATCTGGCCGGTCGGCACGGATGGCGTTGATAACGGTCGAAACCCGGTCAAGCCCTCCGACGCGGCCATAGGTCTTCGCCAATGAAGCAAAGTCATTGTAGGTCAGTGCATAGGCGGACGGGCTGCCATCTTCGATCCCGTAAGCCTTGCGAAATGCGGCCCCCGTCACATGCGGCATTTGCCCGCGCGCGTCTCCGATGCCCAGGTTGACCTCGGGCTCGCGGAAGTAAATCGGTTTGAGCTGCGCGTGGATATCCGTGATATGAATCAGGCTGATATTTCCAAAGGTCTCAAATTCCAGCAACTGGTCCTGGGTCAGGCTTTGCTGGGCCGCCAGCCTTGCCCAGTTCCCGAAACCGGATGCCCCGTACAGCGCTGAGGCCGCCATGGAGACCTGTAGAAAATCACGTCGCGATATCATCTGTTGGCTTTCCTATTTCACATATAAATGTGTGAATGTGGCAGAAATGAAAATCCCGCGCCCGGAAATCCCGGCGCGGGTTCGTTGTTACTGACGCACGGCCGGCGTTTCGACCGAAAGCCCGTTGCCGCGCGATGCTACATAAAGCTCCAGTGCCCGGAATTCGTCGGAACCTTCGGCAAAGGTTTCAGCGCGTGTATCACGAATACAGCCGCGGAAACGGTTGTGGCGCGAGATCAGCTTGGCCTGTTTCAGACGATAAGTCGGGAAACCGTTAACCATCCCCTGGCTCAGATGGTCGGCTCGGATCATGTTGCCCCAGTTGTCTTCATGACAGTTGGCGCAGCTCAGCTCCAGCTGACCATATCGGGTGTAGTACATTTCCTTGCCCTGCTCCCAATATGGGGCAGCATCGCCATCAATTGCGACATTCATGGGCAGCCCTCGTGACTGAAAGGCAATCAGCGCGACCATGCCCTGCATATCGGCACCAGACCATTTCCACGCATCTGCTTCCATGCGTTCCGTACGGCACTTGTTGATCAGATCTTCCATTACAACCAGCTTGCCGGTATCCGCATCGACCTTCGGCATGGACGCCTGCAGCCCTTTGAAGCTTTCCACATCATCGTGGCACGAAGAGCAACTTTTGCCAGCCGCGCCATCGACAGCCTCATAAAGATCAGCGGCCTGGTCGACAAAAATCATAGCCGGGTTGTCGAAATCGTCGATCTGCAACGCCTGCGTTTCATCGGTTCTGAAATGCCACCCCGAATAGATCGTATCGAAGTTCTCGACATGGGCCGGGGCCTCGGTCACCGAAACCATTTCCAGTTCTTCGTTGATCACCAGCTTGTCTTCGTCAGGTCCAGCTGTCACTGAAACCGGGAAAGCCAGAACTGCTGCGATCGCCGTGAGTGCTTTTTTATTCATTGCGTTCCTCCCTTGGGTGATCAGCGCAGGTTTTAAGCACCGGCGCTGATCTGCCGTTACGGTCGAGCCGTCAGGCGATCTCGATCGGTTTTTTTGTGTCGTAAACGGACCCGTCATCGTCATACCACGTGAAAACGAATTCCCCGGCTTCAGGCACAGTTGCATCGAACTGAAAGTACGGGTTTGTCGAAATCGCCGGCTCCATCGTCACGTCTATCACCAGCTCTCCGTTAAACTCGCAGGTGAACCGATTGATGATCGAGCGCGGAATGATGTTGCCTTCCTTATCCTTACGCTGGCCACTTTCCATATTGTGGCTGATCAGTGTTTTGATCGTGATTGCTTCGCCAGCAGCGGCTGTTTTTGGAACCTTGACGCGGGGTTTCACACCGGATGCCATTGGTTGTTCTCCTGTTCTTCAGGGCGCGTGGCGATCAGCCGCCGCAGCCGCCAATTGTCACTTTTACGGTTGCCGAGGCCTTGGCAAAGCTGCCATCAACCATTTTGGCCACAGCAATGACATCTTGCGTTCCTGCAAGACGAATGCGGGTCGAAGCCGCCTGTGCAGCAGCCAGCGGGCCAAAGTTGAACGTGGCAACGCCGGGCTCGGGGTTTCCGGCCGCTACGATCAGGATTGCAGCCGCACCCGGCGCGCTGACTTCGATCGGAACGGTATTTCCGTTCTCGGCAATTTCCGGCGCCGTCAGTGTCACACCGCCGTCAGCCATGTCTGCACCGCCCGTAAACGCGGCTATCGCGTCTTCTGCAGCCGCATTTGCGCGGAACGGCATCAGGGTCAGGACCGCAGCGCCCAGACCAAGAGCCAGAGTCTCGCGACGAGAAAATTCCATTTTCAATCTCCTTTGGATCCTCACGAATTCACGCCTGAAAGCGTGATTATTGTTCTTTTAGGGTTGCGAGGAACGCGACGACGTCCTCGATTTCCTGTGCAGTCAGGATTGACGTCAAAGGCCCTGACGGGGCTTTGCCCGTATAGGCGTCGCCCGGGCGGATATAGCCGTCATCCTTGTAGAAAGCCGGCATGACCGTTCCGTCAAACGTCATCTTGGCATTTGCGACCAGTCCTCGAAGCTCCGCCTCGGACCACCGGTCCCCGGCCCCATCCAGCAGCGGACCGACTTCGCCATGGAACGGAATATCCGCCAAAGCCGTGACCTGATGACAGGCCACACAGTTGCCCTTGGATTTCTCGCCCACGATGACCGCACCGTTTGCCGCATCGCCAGCGACGCCGGTCAATGAAGCCTCCACCGCGCCATAATCGTCGAACTGTACCTCTTTTGGTCCTGTTTCTGCCGCGATGGCGGCACTGCCTGTTATGATACAAGCCAAAGTCAAGTGTCTCAGCTTCATGATCCCTCCCATTTGCTACCGCGCCGATGGCGCTTTGCGACCCAAAGCCTCTGTGTACCGTAGTCGACGGGCAGGGTTCATCGCAACATTAAATTCATCTTAATGAATTTTTTTATTTATACTGCACCGCGTCAATCTTGCGAAACATTGTTTCGTTCTTGAATGCGGCGCGCATGATACCGTTGAAAATCTTCCCCATTATCAAGCTCGTACCGTTCTTCATTGACCCAGGTAAAAAGATCGAGGGTCGTTCCCTTGGAGAACGCCCCGGGCATGACCGCAACGGCCGCCTCGATTGCTGTGGCATCCTCTGATACGTCCTCCGGCAGGAAAACCAAAGTAGGGGTGAACAGAATCCCCCATTTGCGCATCAGTGATCTTTGCTCGGCTTCTTCTCCGTCAAAATCGATGGCCATCGTACTTCCGTGTAAGTCCAGCTGAACGACAAAGAAGTTTTCCTCGATATACGCAGACAGGTCGGGTTGGGGGAAAACCTCTTCATGCATCTTTTTGCAGTAGATGCAGCCCTGTTGTTCAATGAACAGAACCAGCCGCTTGCCTTCCCCCGTCGCCTCTTCAAGGTCTTCACGAAGGTCTTTGAACGTGTCCCGCATCCACGGCGTTTTATGCAGACCGTCATCCCCCAGTTCAGCCTCGGAAACCGCCCCAGCAAACAGCCCTGCAATCAAGAACAATACTATCCGTTTCATGGTGTTCTCCCGAATTAGCCAATGGCCGCCAGCCAAGGCATGTGATCCAGCATCCATTGTGCGATTAGATTTATGGAATTGGTCGCGATCAGGATGCCAAAAAGAATCAGTAAGACACCCATCGCCTTTTCAATCATTCCCAGATGTTTCCGGAAACGTGCCATCCATTGCATGAAGGGCCGAACCAGAAAGGCTGCCAGAACAAACGGCGCTGTCATGCCAACCCCATAGACGAACAAAAGCACGGCGCCACGCCAGGCGGTCTCGGTTCCGGCCGCCGTGAACAGGATCGCCGCCAGAACCGGCCCGACGCAAGGCGTCCAGCCAAAGGCAAAAGCCAGCCCCAGAACATATGCCCCGATCACGCTTACATTTGTCGTCTCGCCGATATCTGCACGAAACTGTCGATACAGGAACCCGATGCGGAAAAGACCCAGAAAATGCAGGCCCATCGCGATGATGATGAGCGCAGCGATCCATCGCAGAATGTCGAAATACGCGCGAACCAGCTGACCAAAGATCGACGCCGTGGCCCCAAGCGCCATGAAGACCGTGATGATCCCTGCAGCAAAAGCAATCGCTGACAGGGTCGCCCGACGGCGAACATCCGGGGTGATCGTCGAACCGGCCAAAATCTGCTCCATCCCGACGCCTGCAAGATAGCTGAGGTAGAACGGGACAATGGGCAGAATGCAGGGGGACAGGAACGACAAAAGCCCCGCGATCAGAGCCCCTGCAAACGTGATGTCGAGCATGGTCAAATCCGTCCAGACAGGTTACTATTCACACATTCAAAATAATAAAGGTGTACCACCCAGGTCAATCGGAGCTTTTGATGCGTCACGTAATACATACATTGCTCGTCATCACATTGCTGATCTGGCCTGCTACGTTGCGGGCCGAAATGGTGTTGCTGATGGCCGAAGAAGACGGGTGTATGTGGTGCGCCCGCTGGGACGCCGAAATTTCCGAGATCTACCCGCTGACAACGGAAGGAAAAGCTGCCCCACTGCAACGAACGGACATCCACGCAACCACGCCCGAAGGGATTACTCTGGACCGGCCGCTTTTTTATACGCCGACCTTTGTATTGCTGGAGGACGGTCACGAAATCGGCCGGATCGAGGGTTATCCTGGCGAAGACTTTTTCTGGGGGCTATTGGGTGTTTTACTACGTGACGCCGGAGTTAAGATCGAGAGCTCTGGTTAAATCCTCGGGATTTACATATACTGTTTTGAATACGTGAAGCCACGAAAGCGAGATGATCGTGTTGGACAAACCGTCGAAACTGCCCGTGTTCACCAAGGACATGTGCAACGAGGACTTGGATAGGATGATGGATAACGCCCAGACGGCGTCCAATTTCCTCAAGGCGATCAGCCATGAGGGGCGGCTGATGATTCTGTGCTATTTGTCATCAGGGGAAAAATCCGTCACGCAGATGGAGGAAATGTTGTCGGCCAGACAGGCTGCCGTTTCCCAGCAATTGTCCCGCTTGCGCTTTGAAGGGCTGGTCAAGACACGACGCGAAGGCAAAACGATCTACTACAGATTGGCGGACGACCGGTCGACTCAGATTCTGGAAGTCGTCTACAATCTTTTCTGTCGGGACAAATAGAAGCCCGCGAGAAACACCGCCAGCTTTGGGAGGAGACTGGCCATGTTCGAACTTCTGGGAGACGCCAATACAGTTGCGCTGATCGGTCTGGTTGGCGGCATTGTACTTGGTCTTGCCGCGCGCATTGGGCGGTTCTGCACCTTGGGTGCGATTGAAGATTATCTTTATGCAAATGACGACCGGCGCCTGCGTATGTGGGCCGTTGCGATAGGTGTTGCGATTGTCGGCAGCCATTTGGGCATGGCGTTAGGGTGGATTGATCCGCTCAGCACGACCTATATTGCGCAGACATGGAATCCGATCGGATCGGTCATTGGCGGATTGATGTTCGGATATGGCATGGCCATCAGCGGAAACTGCGGCTATGGCGCGCTTGCACGCCTTGGCGGCGGCGACCTTCGGTCATTCGTCATTGTCCTGATCGTGGGCCTTTCCGCATATGTGGTCATGTCCGGCCCTCTGGCCTACGTCAGGATCTGGCTTTTCCCCGAAGCCATGGATCTCGGTAATCCTCAAAGCGTCAGCTTCCTTGCCGAACGGCTGACGTCGACACCGGCATGGGTTACAGGAACGCTTGTCGGCTCTGCCATAGTAGTATTTGCCCTGACAAATGATCGGTTTCGCAAATCACCTGCGCAGGTTTTATGGGGTGCGGCGGTCGGATTGGCAGTCGTTTCAGGCTGGCTTGGCACCAATTGGGTGGCCACACACGGGTTTGAAGGTGAGACCTTGCAAACACACACGTTTGCCGCGCCTTTGGGTGATACCGTGTTCTATCTCATGACCGCCTCAGGCAACACGCTCTCGTTTGCGGTCGGTTCGGTTTCAGGGGTTCTGATTGGTGCTTTCCTCGGGTCATGGTCAAAAGGTCATTTCCGCTGGGAAGCCTGCGAAGATCCACGTGAGCTTAAGCGGCAGATGCTGGGGGCGGCGATAATGGGGCCCGGAGCAATAATTGCGGTTGGATGCAGTGTCGGACAAGGCATCTCCGCTTTTTCTCTGCTGGCCTATAGTGCGCCCATAACCTTTGCGGCGATCTTTGCCGGAGCGGCCCTTGGCCTGCGACAGCTTGTATCAGGATTGTCTTTCATTCCAGAACGTTAAGCCCCGCCATAGGCTGCGGTTTCTTCGAACAGACCCTGCGCAGGTTTTCGGGGCATTCATCAAGCCACGAAAACCTGCAACAGACCTTTCGATCAGCCATTGGCCATGATGGAATCCAGTGTGTCATGTTCCGCTACAAAATGGTCTGGTGCGACCTCCTGCAGCTTTGGAACATAATCACTGTGACCGTTGACCAGCCGACTGGGCAAGAAACGCAACGCGGCTTTGGGATCCAGCGGCGATGGCAGCTCACCCGGCAGTTTGAGGCGCTGCCGCGTCCGCTCCACATCCGGGTCCGGTATCGGCACGGCCGAAATCAGCGATTGAGTATAAGGGTGGATCGGTTCCGAGCAGATCACCTCACCGTCACCCATTTCCACAATTCGCCCGAGATACAGAACCATGATCCGGTTCGATACCGCACGCACAACCGACAAGTCATGGCTGATGAAAATCATCGACAGGCCAAATTCCTGCTGAAGTTCCTTTAGCAGCGCGACAATCTGCGACTGAATGGAAACGTCCAGCGCTGAAACCGCCTCGTCGCAGATAATCAGCCTGGGCTTGTTGATCATCGCCCGCGCAATGCCGACGCGCTGGTTCTGACCTCCGGACAGCTCGTGCGGGTAACGGTTGATCATGTTGGCCTGCAGCCCGACCCGCTCCATCATCGCAGCGACCATCTGTTTGCGTTCCCGGTCCGTCAGATCGGGGCGGTAGGTTTTCAGCGGTTCAGCAATCGACGCTGAAATGGTCATGCGCGGATCAAGACTGGCCAAAGGGTCTTGGAACACGATCTGCAGGTCCTTGCGGTATTTGTTCAGCTCGGACCGCTTCAATCCGACGATCGGATGGCCCAACCAGCTGACGCCCCCCGCGCTGGGTTCGATCAGTTGCAAGACCGCGCGCGCCAGTGTCGATTTTCCGCAACCGGATTCGCCCACGACACCCAGAGTTTCGCCCTTGCGAATATCAAAACTGACACCGTCGACAGCTTTCAGCGGAACCTTGCGCCCGAACAACCCGCCAGAGACATGAATGGGGAAATGAACCTTGACGTCATCGACCTTGAGAAGGGGTTCTTCGGCCTTTTCCAAAGCGCGCGGCGCGTCGCCGGCATCAATCCGGGGCATCGCCTCCAGCAGGGCCCGCGTGTATTCATGTTGCGGATTTCGGAACAGCCCGCGCGTTTCACCGTCTTCGACGAATTCGCCCATCCGCATGACCTGAACCCGGTCGCACATGCGCGCAACGACGCCCATGTCATGCGTGATCAGTGCAATTGCGGTGCCTTCATCCTTTTGCAGATGAACCATCAGATCAAGGATGTCTGCCTGAACAGTAACATCCAGCGCCGTCGTCGGCTCGTCCGCAATAAGCAGTTTGGGACTGCACAGCATCGACATCGCAATCATCACACGCTGTCGCATTCCACCGGATAATTCGTGCGGGAACTGGTCCAGACGGCGGCCCGCTTCGGGAATTCGCACCCTGTCCAACCACTCCAGACAGCGCGCGCGCGCGGCTGACCCCTTCAGGCCCTCGTGGACCTGCAGCACTTCACGCATCTGTTGCCCAATCTTCAGATGTGGCGTTAATGCAGTCAGAGGATCCTGAAAGATCATGCCCACATCGTCGCCGCGGATCTGGTTCAGCTTGTTCACCGGCAGGTTCAAAATCTCCTGACCGTTCAGCTTGGCTGACCCGCTGGCATGTCCGGCAGGGGGCAGCAAACCCATTGCCGCCATGAAGGTCTGGCTTTTGCCAGATCCACTTTCACCGACGATACCAAGGCATTCGCCCGGATTAATATCAAAACTGATATCCTTGACCGCCTCAACGACACCATCGGGGGTGTCAAACCGGACGCTCAGGTTCTTTACGGAAAACAGACTCATATCAGCGGTCCTTCGGGTCCAAAGCGTCACGCAGACCATCGCCGATGAAGAACATCGTGATGATGATGGCGACATAGAATGTCAGCGGGAACATCAATTGCCACAGCGTTCCATAGCCCATGGTTCCCGCCCCTTCTGCTATCAGTCTTCCCAGTGACGTGTAGGGTTCGGAAATCCCCAGACCCAGGAATGAGATGAAGCTTTCGGTCAGGATCATCTCGGGCACCAGAAGCGAGGCATAGACGATCACGACACCCAACAGATTGGGCAGGATATGGCGATACATGATCGTAAATTCACTGACGCCCGCCGCTCGGGCGGCCTCGATGAATTCACGGTTCTTCAGGGCAAGCGTCTGCCCGCGCACGATACGTGACATGGTCAGCCAACCAACCGCACCCAATGCGATGAAAAGCGTGAAGAAGGATCGCCCGGCAACAACCAGCAGAAGGATGATGATCAGAGTTGTCGGGATAGCCAGAAGGATGTCGACGAAACGCATCATCGCGCCATCCGTCCGCCCGCCAAAGTACCCGGCAGTAATGCCATAACACGTTCCAACGATCAGAGCGGTCGCCGCCCCGATCAACCCAACAAGCAAGGACGTCGTGGTTGCCTGAATGACGCGGCTGTACAAATCGCGCCCCAGATCGTCGACACCGAAATAGTGACCCGTTTCCATCGACGGCATTCCCATGCCCCGGACATCGCCCATGACATTCCAGTCGATCTCTTCATTGCTCCAGACGGCAAAATACGGGCCTATGATCGTGAACAACACGATAAGCAGCAGAATGAACACACTGGCCATTGCCGCTTTGTTTCGTACAAAGCGCATACGTGCATCCTGCCAGAGCGAACGCCCCTGAACGGCTGTATAATCGGTGATTTCTTCGGCCAGATGCGCGGCTTTTTGTGATTTTCCTAGCATATCCAGCCCCTCAGTAGCGGATCTTCGGATCGAACCAGGCATAGGCCAGATCGGTCAGCAGGTTTACCAGAACGGTCAGAACGCCATAGAGGATCGTAACCCCAAGCAGCACGGCATAGTCGCGTGACAAGGCCGAGCCGACATATGCCTGCCCCAGACCACCGGTCGAGAAATAGATGTCAACAAAGACGGACCCGGTCAGCACATAGACAAACACCGGCCCCAGATAAGATACGACCGGCAGCAATGTCGGCTTCATCGCATGGCGCCAGATCACGGTTCTAGTCGGCAGGCCCTTGGCACGGGCGGTTCTGATGAAGTTCGAATTCAGAACCTCCAGCATTGAAGACCGGGTGATCCGCGCAATCGACCCCATGTAAGATGTCGCAAGGGCAATAACCGGCATGATCAGATAGGGCCACTGACCACCATTCCACCCACCGCCGGGCAACCATCCCAGCCACAGGGTGAAGGTCAGGATCAGGATCGGACCCATGATGAAGTTGGGCAGCGCCTGCGCTGCAATCCCCAGCCCAACCGCAAAGTAGTCGATCCAGCTGTTGTGCCGGATTGCGGCGGCAATCCCCAGTCCGATGCCCACCACAGTAGCGACCAGAAAGGACAGCGACCCATAGGTCAGCGAGATCGGAAAGCCCTGCGCGATGATGTCGTTCACATCGCGGTCCTTGAACTTGAAAGACGGGCCAAAGTCGAAATGCACAACGATATTGTACAGATAATCCCAGAGTTGCTTCCACAACGGCTGGTCCAGGCCGTACCGCGCCTCGATATTGGCCAGAACCTGCGGCGGCAGTGTCCGTTCCGAGGTAAAGGGCCCACCGGGCGCATAGTGCATCAAGAAGAAACAGGCGACGATCAGCAGCAGAATCGTCGGTATGGCGGTCAGGACCCGCCGAATGACATAGGCAAGCATTCAATGCCCCCAATAGATGGCGCTGCCCCGAAGAAAACTTCGGGGCAGGTCATGGTCAGAAGATGATTACTCGGCGATTTTGTAGAGGTTCTTGGAGTACCAGTTTTGCTCTACGTTTTTGACCGGCCAGTTTCCGACATCGCTATCCATCATGTAGACACCAGCATAGTGATAGATCGGGATAACGGGGGTTTCCTGAGCGATAATACGCTCGACCTCGGTGTACAGCGGAGCCGGATCGTCCGAAGTTTTGGCTTCGGCCAGCAACTCGTCCACGCGGGCATTGTTATACTTGCCGTCGTTGTAGCCCGAATCCGACTGCAACAGGTCAAGGAAGGTTGAGGCTTCGTTATAGTCACCACACCACGCGCCGCGGGCCAGATCAAAGTTCTGGTTGCCCCGCTCTTCCAGGAAGACTTTCCATTCCATGTTGGCCAGTTCAACATTGGCGCCCAGTTTTTGCTTCCACATCTGGCTCAGCGCGACGGCAACTTTCTTGTGGGCTTCCGAAGTGTTGTAGACCATCGAGAAGGTCAGAGGGTTATCCGCGCCGAAGCCGGCCTCGGCCAGCAGTTCCTTGGCCAGTTCATCGCGCTCAGCCTGGCTCATCGATGCCATTTCAACGACCGGGACAGTAAAACCTGCGGTTGCTTCTGGCACGAATGTATACGCGGGCGGCTCGCCACCGGCCTTGATATTCTTGGTAATGATGTCCCGGTCAACGGCTAGCGACAGGGCCTGACGAACTTTGGGATCCTTGAATTCTTCAGGGCCGCTGTCCGACACGTTAAACGTGTAGTAGTAGTTGCACAGGCGCGGGAAGCTGATAGCCTCGCCCGGATGCTCTTCCTGCAGACGCGGGAATTGACCGGCGGGAACTTCGGTCCGGTCCAGTTCACCGGCCAGATAGCGGGTCAGGGCTACGTTTTCGTCATTGATGACCAGTGCCACAACCTTGTCGATGATGGTGTTGTCATTGTCCCAGTACATCTCGTTGCGCTCACGTACCGAACGTTCCTGCGGCAGGTGCTCGGTCAAAACATACGCGCCATTCGACACGATGTTTCCGGGCTTGGTCCATTCATCGCCAAATTCCGCGATCACCTTCTGAGGTGCCGGGAAGGTCGTCGAATGCGTTGTCATCTGCGGGAAATACGGCAGCGGCGCGCTCAGCGTGACTTCCAGGGTCGTGTCATCGATGGCTTTGACACCCAGATCATCAACCGGCTTTTCGCCTGCGATGATCGCTGATGCGTTTTCGATCGACATCAGCTCCATGAACCACGCGTAAGGAGAGGACAGCGCCGGATCAACCGCGCGTTTCCATGCGAAAACGAAATCTCCGGCGGTTACCGGGTCGCCATTCGACCATTTAGCATCGCCGCGCAGTGTGAAGGTATAGACTTTCTTGCTGTCATCGACGGTGTAACCTGTGGCAACGCCCGGAACCAGATTGCCATCCTCATCCTGGTTCATCAGCCCTTCAAACAGGTCGCGTACAATTTCAGCACCGGAAACGTCTTCGACAACCTGCGGATCGACCGAGCTGTGCTCGTCCAGAATGCGGTAGGTAAAGGTTTGATCGTCCGCCAGCGCTTCGCCGGTTTCAGGATGCGTGCCAGCGGCAAACGCGGCACCTGTGATCATGGTCGACGACAAAAGCCCCGCCACTGAGTTCCGAATGTATCTGTTCATGATTTCTCTCCCATATGTTCGTCGCCGCGCGGCCCCACTTGATCGGGGTCGCACGCAGCAGCCGGATTAGACCGACGCCCGCTGGGACTTCGTCCATTTCGATTTTGGTTTTGCCAATTCGCAAGGAACACTGCGTCGCAGCTTTCTTGGTTTCTGTCGGTAAAGAAGTTGCGAAAGTTGTCTTTCACTGCATTGAACCGTGACATCTTTTGGCTCTGGGATAAAGCCTTGATGAAATTTTAGGCAACCACAAGCAGAAATATCTCCGACGACCTATCGCTGGCAATTTTCTGAGGATCAGCTCGGTCTTCGTGACATTTTCGTGAAGCCACGCGAAATCCGAACAATCCTTCGTGCCCGAATGGCGACAGCATTCTGGCCTCGGACAAACCAAAAAATACGCGAATCAGTGACGTCATTTCAGCAAGCCTGTGGTCCATTACATGTATCACACGGTTCAGAATACCACGGGTCAGATCACTGAGCTTTGTCAGGCTCTGTTGCACAGAGTCGAGCGCGCCGAGTAGTTCGGGTGATCGCATGGGCCTTTCCGTCGACACGCAGCTTCGGCGATTGCAGTGGCATGACCGGCATGACCCCGAATATCCAGAACCTCTCCTAACGCATTGCAGAACATATCGAAGAACCTTCTAACGGAGACCACCCGGCTATTATCGCACAAGCGGGCCGCTTTGGCGGCTGGTCGTTTTATGTTGAAAATGGCGTTCCAGCCTATGCCTACAACTGGTTGGGGATCGAGATACTTACCGTTTCGGCGTCCGAATCTGTGACCGAAGGTACTCATGAAATCGTCCTCGATTTAGATTATGACGGTGGAAGCCCTGACAAAGGTGGGACGGCACCCTCTTTGTTGACGAGATGCAGGTGGCACAGGGCAGGACCGACCAGATGCAGGCCATCATCTTTTCGGCGGACGAAACAGCAGACGTTGGCTTCGACCTTTCCACACCGGTGGCCAAAGCGAACGGCGCCGAAGCAGCTTTGCGTTTTACCTGCAAGGTAATCTCGGTGACGGTGGCGGTTGAGTAAGATCGCTCCGAAAGAGGAGAGGCGTTCAGGCATCTGCCACAACGGGTGCCTGGAACCGTTGATGTAAACACGCTTATCATGACGATTGAAAGGCTTTCGGCACTGCTGAAGCTGGCGACGTGAATTGCTTTTGTGGCTATTCCCGCTGTTGTTTTGGCATTTATTTTTCAGGTAGAGTCGGACCGGCATTGCCATCTACATTTTCAAGTCGCTCGCCTCCTCGCTAACGATTTGTAGGATCCTGTTTCTCTGGATCTTTCCCGAAGGGCCCTTTGGAAGATCAATCAGAATATGAACTTTGTCAGGAGACTTGAAACGGCCTAGCTGGGACTCACAGATCTTTGACAAAGCTTGCGGCGTCAATTCAGAACCTTCTCGAATTTTGACCGCTGCCTCGACGGTTTCACCGTAGCTTTTGCAAGGGCGGGCAAAGGCCGCAGCTTCAACAACGTCGGGGTGTGAATAAAGCGCCTCGTCAATCTCACGAGGGGCTATATTCTCCCCTCCCTTAATGATCAGTTCTTTCAATCGACCGGTCACATAAACATACCCGTCCTGATCCATGCGGGCGAGATCTCCGGTCAGCAACCAGCCATCCGAAGTAAATGTGCCCGCAGTAGCATCCGGGTCATTGAGGTACTCCAGCATCACATTCGGACCGCGTATGACCAACTCACCTTCTGTTCCGGTAGGTACAGGCCGAAGTTCCGCGTCCAGAATTGCAACCTCATTTCCATATGCAATGCCGGGTGAACCAATCTTCCGAACGCCGGGGGGCAGCGGGTTTGACAGAATCTGAGCGGCAGTTTCCGTCAAGCCCATGGTTTCCACGATTGGGATTTCGAAACGATCCTCAAAGCCACGCTGCACGTCCGGCGCCAAGGCTGACGACGCAGAGCGCCCGAAACGCACGCGTTGCCGGGTTTGCGCATCCGGACCAGTCTCAGAGTGCAGCAGGTGCGAGATAATGGTCGGAACGACCGAGAACCACGTTGCCTCGGCCTTTCCAAGATTGTCCCAGAACTTGCTGGAAGAAAATCGTTCGCACACGGCCAACGATCCGCCTGAGACCAGTGTTCCCATCACCGTCACGCAGAGCCCGTTAATATGATAGATCGGCAAGACGCAAAACCCGCGATCAGCCTCGGACAATTCATGGGCAATTTTGGTCGTCCAACCCCCTGCCAACAGGCTGGAATGTGTGTGGACCACCCCCTTGGGGCGACCGGTTGTTCCGGATGTATACATCAACAACGCGTGGCTATGAGGCGAGAGGCTATGCAGGTTGCTGCCGGACTCAACGGCATCTGCCACCTTCAACTGTTTGATTTTCGCAGGATTGGCCGTTCGCCTGAACAGGTCCGTTTGATCGGAATGTACAAATCCATAGCATGCGCCGCTGTGTTCCAGCGCGTAGGCAACGGCGCTGTCACCCGCGACAAGATTGATCATCGTGGCCCGAAACCCGCCATAGAGAACGCCAAAAAGGACCTCAAGCGCTTCCCGGCAATTGGGGTAGAGGATGGCGACGCTTTCTCCCTTCGCCACACCCCGTTCGGTCAACATGCTTGCGATGCGGCGAGCTGAGTCACGCAATTCACCCCAATTCAGGTCCCGCGCCCCGTCCGGGAAAACGAACCCGGTTCCCCCGCGGCTTGCCCGACGGTCAAGCCAGTCCCGGACGGTTCCCTTGGGTGGTTCGATCATTGCCCCGCCTCCGACCAATAGCCGCCAAATATCGCTTCCAATTCGGGCTCGCGCGGCGGCGTTTCACGGATGATCTTTGTCGTTTGTACGAAATGCCGCCAATGCAGATTGGTGTCGATGGAATTGCCTCCCCAACTGCCGCAGCCCATTGACAGCGAAAAGGGCATGCAGTTGGTGAAGCTGCCACCAGTGGCAAAGGTATGCGCCTGGTTTACAATGACCCGGCAGGTGGGCAGGTCACGACCCAACCCAACCGCGCGCGCGTCGTCGCTGGTATGGATTCCGACAGAATGCCCCGCGCCCTGGTGTTCCAGAATACGAGCCGCGATTACCTTGGCTTCTTCAAAATTTGCCGCTCGATAAAGCGCCAGAACCCGGCTGAGCTTTTCCCCCGACAAAGGATGATCCGGGCCAATTCCGTCAGTTTCCACGGCTAGGAACTTGGTCCCCTCGGGGACCTTATCCGCCATATCCAGTGCTTCAAGCATCTTGCCAGCGTCCTGCGCGATTACAGATCGGTTGAGATGCCCATCGGGCCACAGCCGTGCGATGATGTTTCCAGCCTCGGAAGATGGCACCAAGGCACCGCCTTCAACGGCGATCGCGGCGACAAAGGCGTCATAGACCGCATCTACAACAACCAGCGCATTTTCAGACGAGCAGGACGTCGCGTTGTCGAAGCATTTCGATGCCGTGATCTTGGAAGCAGCTGCGGCCAAATCTGCGGTTTCGTCCACAATCACCGTCACATTGCCCGCACCAACCGCCACTGCTGGCGTTCCACAGGATTGCGCGCGTTGGACGTTGTTCTGGCTGCCGGTACAGATCACGCGATCTACGGCTTCCATCAACCTTTGTGTCTTGGCCTTGGATCCGGGCGCAGGGATCATCTGGACCAGATCGCAATCGAGGCCGAGCTTGTCAAACTCTGAATGGATAAAAGCGATCAGCATCTCGCAGGAAGCGACTCCTTTGGGGGATGGTGCCACCACGATGGAGTTGCCTCCTTTGAGCGCATTGATGATATTGTTCGCCGGCGTCGCAGCGGGGTTGGTCGATGGAACCACAGCACCGATTACACCGATTGGACGTGCAATCTCGGTCATGCCGGTTGCTGGATTGTCGCTAATGATGCCGTGGGTTTTCACGTCAGCGATATCGCGCAACAAGCCCAGAGTCTTGCGGTGGTTCTTTGTAATCTTGTCCGGAACATTACCCAGACCGGTGGTCGCAACAGCGATTTCCGCCAGTGCCCGATTGCGTGTTGGCTCCATGATTGCCCATCCCGCCGCCAGCGCCGCCTTGTCGTACAGCGCCTGACTGCCGCTTTCTTCAAAGGTCGCTTGGGCCTTGCGCGCATGCGCTACTATGCGATCAACTTCGTCGATCTCGGGGGAAACCCCTTCCTGAGCGTTCATCTCGGTCCTCGATTGTTTGATCGGGGCGGACCCACTCCGCCCCGTAGGGAGTTGACTGGTTCAGAGCCCAGCCAACAATTCGTTCAGTGTTTGCTGACGTTTCTCCCACATCTTGATCACTTCATCGCGTGTCATGATGTGCATGGGCGATCCGCCGGCTTCCATCTTTTTCACCACACGATCGTTGGCGAACATCTCGGGAACCGTTTCCGCAAGTTTCTCGATCACCTCGGGCGGCGTTCCCTTGGGTACCATCACGCCCCGGAAATTGACCGACGAGTTGTCGACATCGAGCCCCTGTTCCATCATGGTCGGCACGTCGGGCAGGAACGCGTTTCGCTCAAGATCTGCGACACCCAGGATTTTGACGTTGCCCGCCTCTTTTGCGCGGAACGCATCCGACAGGTTGTTTATACCACCCATGACTTCGCCAGCAATTACCGCTTTCATGGCCGCCGCGCCACCACCTTTGGTCGGGATATAGGCCATCGTTGTTCCTGCAGCCTTGTCGATTTGAAGAGCCGCAATGTGGTGACCAACAAAAAGCCCAGCCCCGGACACGGTCAGCTTGCCGGGGTTTTCCTTGGCATATGCGACAACACCTTCCATCGAGTTGAACGGGCTGTCCGCACCAACCACGAAGACAGCCGGGTCGGCGCCCCAGTTGGCGATGGGCTCAAAGCTGTCGACCGAATACTCGACCCCACCCTTAATAGATTGGGCGATGAAATGTGGAACATTGTAGGCAGCAAGCGTGTAGCCATCGGCGTCGGCCTGGGTTGCGAACCAGTTCCAACCCACACGCCCTCCGGCGCCCGGTTTGTTTATGATGGCGATTGGCATTCCCAGCGCGTCTTCATTCCCGGATGTCATGGTGACAATCCGCGCCTGAAAGTCGGTTGCGCCACCAGCGCCGTAACTGACCATCATCATGATTGGGCGTTCGGGATACTCCTCGGCAACCGCCGCGCCCGCCAGGCTCGTGAGGGCCAGTGCCGCCCCTGTAATCAACCGTTTCATTTGCGTTTCCTCCCTATTTTGGTTCATCCGCATCCCTTGCGGTCAGAACAGAAATTCCCTTGGTGTGTAGACTTGCAGAAGCATGGCAAAGAGCCCGTACATCACCGCCACAAAGATCGCTGTGATGACACCGCGCTTGACCCAGGTTTTGGCTTCGGAATGTGGGTCTGGATCGTAAATCGACAGCAGAATGAAAAACGCGATTGCCGTTGCTGTGTAGAACCCCAGCGATTTGGACGCCCAGAAGACATAGATAAGGGTGACGAACAGGCCCGGCAGCATGTTGATGAACATCATGCGGGTCACGCCGTTGCCTACCTTGGACAATCCCATCAGCGCTTTGCCGAAGGTCCACCCTGCCAAAACCACAAAGACCGAAGCGATAAGACGCGGAAATAGAAATGCCTCGACCGGTTGCTGAGTAAAGCTGACCCAGGTTACCCAAAGTCCTACAGCAAAAACCAAACCCGACCCGATTATGTGTTGTGTGCGGTTCATGCCTGTGCCTCCTCTTTGGTGGTATAGCGCCGGTGGCGAAGTTCCATCCAAACCGAGTAGGCAATTGAGGCCAGTACAACGGCGATCAGCAGAAGATTCAATCCGCCCGTCAAGAAGTAAGAGGCTTTGCCGACGGTCGCGTCCGCGATCATTCCGCCCTGAATGAAGTTGGCTTCGGCAATCGGACCAAGGATCAATCCCAGAACCAACGGAGCAGCCGAGAATCCAAATCGTTCCAGAAAGAACATCCCGATGCCAAGGCACGCCATGACGTAAACATCCCCCATCGAACTCTGAACCGAGTAGGCGCCGAAGACCGAAAGGGCCAGAACAATGGCCGCCATGACCGATTGCGGCACCTGCGCGACACGCGCGGCCAGACCGGCAATGTATAGGCCGAAGACGCACATCAGGACCTGGCCGATCAGCATGGAGTTTATGAACGTCCACGCCACGTCCGGGTGGTTGTCGAACAGATCCGAGCCCGGGAAAATTCCGTGAATCAGCAGCCCGCCCAGCAAAACGGCTGCGGTTGGGCTACCCGGGATCGACAAGGTCAACAACGGTACCAGAGATGGGCCCACCATCGCATTGTTGGCGGACTCCGCGGCAATTACGCCCTCGGAATGACCCGTGCCGAACTTGTCCTTCTCGGCTGAAAACTTCTTACTCTGATCATAGGCAACCAGCCCGGCAATTTGCCCGCCAACGCCTGGGATCAGGCCAATGATGGAACCTGTCAGTGTGCCGATGCTTAGTGCTCGGGTACGGCTGAACAATTCTCGCAATGCGGCCATGATCGAATGGCGCTGTACTTCGATGACTTCAGCACCCGTGTCGTGGCGTCCCTTTGCAAACATCGTCAGCACCTGAGGGATCGCGAACAGACCGATCAGTGCCGCGATAATGTTGATGCCGCCGCCCAGTGCAGGGTGAAAGATAAAGCGTTGCGCGCCCATAATGTCGTCGAAACCGACTGTCGCCAGCCACAATCCGATACAACCCGATAGCAAACCTTTGACCACGGATGCAGAATCTAGCGTGCCGATCACAGTCACCCCTAAAATGGCCAGCCAGAACAGGTGTGAGGGGCCAAACGCCAGCGCCCATTTGGCCAAAACCGGTGTCAGAAAGATCAATAGGAGCACACCGAAGATGCCGCCAACCGCCGAGGCCAGAAACGACAGTTGCAGCGCCCGCGCCCCTTGTCCCTGCTTGGCCATGGTGTGGCCGTCCAGAGTGGTGGCAATATTGGCTGGAGCGCCTGGGATTTTCAGTAAAATTGCACTCACCGCGCCACCAGCAACGGTCGAGGTATAGGCGGCTCCCAGCAAGATCAGCCCCTGTGCGGCCTCAAGCTGGAAGGTGAACGGAATCAAAAGGGCAACCGCCATCGTTGGTGACAAGCCTGGTGTCGCGCCCAGGATCAGCCCTCCGATCGTGCCGCCCAAAAGCAGCAAGAACGACATCGGTGTGAACACATCCCCGAAGTAGTAAATGAATTCCATCCAGTGCCTCCCAACCCGTTTGTCTGCACTTTTGGTTTGTTGACAAATCAGGTTAGGGGATGAAAATAGTATTGCAAATGTTTTCACAAAATCGACCGGACAGGACGAAATTATGTCTAATTTTCAGCATGGTAAAGTCGATATCGTGGCAGTCGCAAAGGCCGCGAAGGTTTCACCGTCTACGGTTTCTCGTACCTTCAATCACCCTGATCTGGTCAGCCCTGCGACTCGCAAAAAGATCAACAGGGCAGTGCAGCGGCTCGGGTATATCCGCAATCGTGCCGCTCAAACAATGCATGGCAAACGGTCAGGAACGATTGGCCTGGTCGTACCAACTATCAACCATGCCATCTTCGCTGAGGTCATTCAGGCTTTTTCCGACTCTATCGACAAGGCAGGATTCAGCCTTCTACTGGCGTCGCACGGGTATGATCTAGATCGGGAATACGCGATGGTGCGCAAGTTTCTTGAACATCGCGTGGACGGCGTGGCATTGGTTGGCTTGGAGCATTCCGATGCCACCAATCGCTTGATCACGCAGCAGAAAATACCTGCACTTGCGATTTGGAACTACTCAAAGGATTCGGATCTTCCTTGTGTCGGGGCCGACAACCAGTTGGCCGGCCGTCTCGCAACAGAGCATCTGCTGGCCCTAGGGCATCGTGACATTGGGCTGATCTTTCCAAAGACCAATGGTAATGACCGCGCGCAACATCGACTTTCCGCTGTGCACGAAGCGCTACAAAATATGGGTGTCTCCGTTCCGGGCGAGCACGAATCTGAAGCTCCTTACAGCGTTTCGCAGGCCAAGCAGGCTGCGCTGAACCTTTTGGCGGAAACATCTCGACTTACGGCTTTGTTATGTGGAAATGACGTCATAGCGCAGGGCGCTTTGTTTGCGGCCCAGAAACTGGGGTTGAACGTTCCCGGCGATCTTTCAATAATGGGCATCGGAGATTTCAAGGGATCAGCTGATGTTGAGCCGGGGCTCACCACCATTCGAATCCCCGCCGAAGCCATCGGTAAACTCGCAGGTGACAAGTTCACCGATTACATTACGTCAGATGAGTCGGAACATTTTAAAATTTGCTGCGAGCTGGAGTGTGTTGTTAGAGGAACAACAGGTCCAGTGTCAGTATAATAGTCGGCATTGCCAACTTGTTTGCACATTCTGAACGGGGGTGTCGCAAACTATGAGGCCCGGTTGACGAACATGCGCGATTTGACGTTTTTCCTGTCGAATAGTTCGTTAACAGATTTCAACATGATCTCATTAAAAGGCTGCCATCTCCTCAAAGATGCAGTTTTGTACGCTGGGTACATCTATCAGTTCTGACACTAGTCCGACCCTGCGATAACAACTTCGATTTCATTTTTGTCGAGCATGGCCAGGATGTTGGCAGGAGGAACGCGGTCCGTATACAAAACATCAATTCCGGCCATGTTATGGAGAGATATCGGGGCCCGCTTGTTGAATTTTCCGCTGTCGGCTACGACGATGCGCACCTGCGCATTTTCAGCCGCAGCACGCGCGATATTGGCCTCTTCAAGATCATGAAGCATGAAGCCCAAATCGCCATTCACGGCTCCAACCGAGAACACTGCCAGCTGTACGTTGAAACGCTTCACAAGATCTAATGCCTCTGCACCGAAAGCGCCCCCATCATGGGCGCGCAGTTCTCCGCCCGCCAGAAACACCCGGTTGTTGTTGTGCTTTGACAACGTGTAAGCGACGAAAACCGAATTTGTAACTACAAACAGGTCTTTGTGTTTCCGTAGCGCGAGCGCGACGTAGGCGGTCGTCGAACCGATATCCAGAAATAGGGAATCCCCGTCGCTAATTGTATTTGCGACTGCCCGGGCTATTGCTTCTTTCGCATGCGCTTGCGTTCCCAAGCGGTTTTCAAAAGGTGGTTCTATTGCGTCTTCGCTAAGATGTACGCCGCCATGAACCTTCCGCACGATCTTGCGCTCTTCCAGTGCCTTGACGTTACGCCGGATCGTTTCATTAGAAACATTCAGTTTTTGAGCCAAGAGGCTGACCCTGCACGACCCGCCCGCATGTTGAAGCTCTCGAAGGATTTCTTCTTCGCGCTGATTTGTGGTTTTTCGTGGCTTTAACATGCGACCTCCTGAAAGGGGGATACGGCAGTCATCCCAATAAAACAATATTGCGCCCAATACGGTGCCATTCGGGGCTTTTTGTGTGAATTATAACGAATTATCGTGGAGAAGTGTGGTTTTTATTGACGTAGTTGACAGATTGGCGCAGCATGGAAGTGTAATAAACGAAAAACACTCAAAAAGCCACATTCAGGGAGCACAACATGATCAGGAAATTCAATACACTACACGCAATAGCATTAGTCGCTGGCGTAACTGCTTCGGCTTCTTGGGCCGCCGAATCGACGGACCCTATCAAACTGACGCTGCATGATTGGTCAGGACAGCTGATCAACACCAAGATAATGGGAGCAATCCTTCAAGAGGCAGGGTACAACGTTGAATATGTTCAGGCGGACTATATCGCTCAGTTTGCGGGCCTGAAGACAGGTGATCTACATCTGGCAATGGAAATCTGGGAAACCACCGGGCGTGAAGCGCTGGACGAAGCCACCGCCTCTGGCAACGTGGTGAACGTTGGTGAAACCGGTCTGATGGCGATCGAAGAATGGTGGTACCCAGCTTACATGAAAGACCGCTGCCCAGGCCTGCCAAACTGGGAAGCTCTGAAAGACTGCGCAGGGGAATTTGCCACCGCTGAAACCTCGCCAAATGGGCGCTATGTCGGTGGACCTGTGACCTGGGGCGGTTTCGACGACGAGCGCGTCGAAGCATTAGAGCTAGAGTTTGAAGTTGTCCACGCAGGCACGGATGCAGCGCTTTTTGCAGAACTGGAATCTGCATATCAGCGTGAAGATCCGATCATGCTTTGGGTCTATGTTCCACACTGGGCCCCGGCCAAATATGACGGCGAATTCGTGGAGTTTCCGCCATATTCGCCCGAGTGCTACAGCGACCCGTCAGTTGGTGTGAACCCGGATTTGGCCTATGACTGCGGAAAACCGCGTGGTCCGATCTGGAAGGCTGCTTGGGCTGGCCTGCAAGAGAAGTGGCCGGGCGCGTATGACATCATCGAAGCCTATAACATCAATAACGACGAGATGAGCGCTATGGTCGGCAAAGCCGATCTGGACGGTGTGGATATTGATGCAGTTGTCGCGGATTGGATGGAGACGAACAAAGACCGTTGGTCTGGCTGGATCTCTAAATAATCTGCTTGGCCGAAGCGGTTACCCCGCTCTCCTCTACCGCTTCGGTCTTCTTCTGTTTTAGTACCGGACATCACAGATGACCCCCACAACAAAACTGTCCTGCCGAAACGTTTGGAAGCTTTACGGTTCAAACGCCGAGACCCTTCTGGCGCAAAATCCGAACCCATCGGCAGATGAAATTCGAAATGCGGGTGTTATCGGAGCGGTACGCAATGCCAATATTGAAATCGTTGAAGGTGAAATTTTCATCATCATGGGCCTGTCCGGTTCAGGCAAATCAACCCTGGTTCGTTGTCTGTCCAGGTTGATCGAACCCACGAGCGGAGAGGTTCTGTTCGACGACGCCGACCTGCTGCGCGCCAGCGAAAAAGAAATGATTGAAATTCGCCGGCACAAGATGGGCATGGTGTTTCAGCATTTTGCCCTGCTGCCGCACCTGACCGTGTTGCAGAATGTGATGTTCCCCCTGACCATTCAGGCTACGCCCAAACACGAGGCCGAAGCAAAGGCGAGAGACGTGGTGGAACTGGTCGGACTGAAGGGGCGTGAAGACTACTATCCACGAGAGCTCTCGGGTGGTCAGCAACAGCGTGTGGGCATTGCCCGATCATTGGTGACAGAGCCCGATCTGTGGTTTCTGGACGAACCTTTTTCGGCCCTCGATCCGCTGATCCGTCGCGAAATGCAGGACGAATTTCTGCGACTACAGGAACGGTTGCTTAAGACTATTGTCTTTATCACGCACGACTTTGAAGAAGCCGTTCGCTTGGCAGACCGCATCGCCATTATGAAGGACGGTGAAGTCATCCAGATTGCCACCCCAGAGGAACTGGTGATGAATCCAGCGACAGATTATGTGGCTGAATTCACGCGGCATATTCCGCGCTCCAAGGTTTTGACGGTTGGTGGTGTAATGACCGTCGGCGCTGCGGGTAAGGGTGAGCCCATTGTGCAATCAACCCGCGTCTCGGCCGTGGCGGAACGGATCATCACCGCAGATGCACCAATTCCCGTGACAGACAGCAATGGTCTGGTTATTGGCGCCATTGATCGCAAGGCTGTGGCCCATGTGCTATTCGGTGAAGGGGACGCGGTATGAGCCGCCTGTCCCGCAGCCAGCTTGTCATTCTGCTGCTTGTCGGACTGACAATCCTGCTGGGGTATTTCGGCAGTAACCTGGGAAAAGCGCTGGATGCGCGCTGGATCACCAAATTCCCGTCGGCTTGGGTCGTCCCGTTCAAAACTTATATTTCATCTGCGATGTCCTGGTTGATCGAGGATGCAGCAATCGGCCCAGTTTCGTTCACCGACGTTACCCGCGCTGCCGCTTGGTTGATCGAACAGCCCTATGACCTTGTCTTGTCCCTGCTGGCCGAAGGTTTTGTCACCGGGCAAGGCAATGATGCGCAAGTCATTCTACCTGCGATCAGCTGGATTGTAGTGATCACCGCCGTAGTAGCTTTGGGACAGTATTGCCGGGACTGGGGGCTCGCGGCATTGGTCGGCGGCTGCTTTACCTATCTGGCCGTCTTTGGCCAGTGGGACAGCGCGATGGTTACGCTTGCCTCGGTCCTGATTGCGGTGCCCATTGGCGCGGGCGGTGGGCTGTTGTTGGGGATATTGGCCTATCGCCACCTGACTTTCGACCGCATCATCTCGCCCATTCTGGACTTGATGCAGACAATCCCGATCTTCGCCTATCTGGTACCAATTCTGTTCATGTTCGGCTTTGGACCGATTTCGGCGCTGGTCGCCACGATCATCTATGCGACACCGCCTATGGTGCGAATCACCACGCTTGCCTTGAGAGCCGTCGACCCCGAGATTTTGGACTTCGGGCGCATGGCAGGCACGACGCAAAAGCAGTTGATGTGGCGCGTTTTGGTTCCTTCCGCCAGCCACAGTCTGATGGTGGGTGTCAATCAGGTGATCATGCTGACGCTGAACATGGTCATCATTGCCTCGATGATCGGGGCCGGAGGATTGGGGTTTGACGTCCTTGCCGCGCTGCGCCGCCTCGATATCGGCGCTGGGTTCGAGGCCGGTATTGCCATTGTGGTACTGGCCATTGCGGTCGATCGCCTAAGTCAGGCCTTCGCCGAGCGTATGGGGCAGGTACATCACGAGCTCCCCGGCTCGTGGATCACCCGCCATCGTCGGACAGTTCTGGTAATGATCCTGCTGATTTTGACCTGGGTTCTGGGACAGTTTTCACCCCTGTTGCTGGAATATCCTGAAAGCCAGACGATCACCACTGGCGGGTTCTGGGATGACACGGTCAAATACCTGAACATCAATTATTTTGACACGTTCGAGGCGATCAAGATCTTCTTCCTGACGTGGTTCATGATCCCGATCAAAACGGTTTTGCTGGGAATCCCATGGCCTTGGGCCATTGCCATGCTGACCTTGCTGGGTTGGCACGCAGGGGGCTGGCGGCTGGCGCTGCTGTGCGGAGGACTGGCGTCGCTGATCCTCGTGTCAGGACTGTGGGCCAAGGCAATGGTGACAGTTTATCTCTGCGGAGCCTCTGTGTTTCTTGCTACCCTGATCGGTGTTCCACTGGGTGTTGTGGCTGCACTGAACAAACGCGCCGGGACGGTGATCAACCTGTTGATTGATACACTGCAGACATTGCCCAGCTTTGTCTATCTGATCCCGGTTGTGATGCTGTTTCGCGTCGGCGATTTCACTGCGCTGATTGCCATAGTCCTTTACGCACTGGCCCCGGCCGTACGTTATGCGGCCCATGGCGTGCGCTCGGTCAGTGAGGAATTGATCGAGGCCGGATTGGTCTCTGGGTGCACACGCACGCAACTTCTGCGCCATATTCGCTTGCCCATGGCCCTGCCCGAAATCCTTTTGGGTATTAACCAGACCATCATGCTGGCGCTGTCCATGCTGGTTATCACCGCCCTCGTTGGCACCCGCGATCTGGGGCAGGAAGTCTACATTGCCCTAACAAAGGCTGACACTGGTCGAGGTCTGGTGGCAGGGCTGTCCATCGCATTCATTGCCATCATCGCTGATAGGCTGATCAACGCAAGCGCTCGTCAGGCACGCATCCGCTTTGGAATGGAGAGTTGATATGACCCAATCCGACCTGATGACCCGCATTCGCAAGCTACCGATCTGGCAGGGCGAAATCAAAGCCACCCCGTTGACGGGTGGGATTACAAATGTGAACTACAAGGTCACTGACAGCAGTGGATCCTATGTGGTGCGTGTCGGTGACGACATCCCTTTGCACCAGGTGATGCGCTTCAACGAACTGGCTGCCAGTAAGGCCGCCCATGCTGCAGGTCTGTCACCCGCTGTAGTGTTTTCGTCCAACGAATTAACAGTCCTGGAATTCGTCGAAAGCCGCACTCTGACCGAAGAACACGTACGCGACCCCAGTATGCTGCCTCGAGTGCTGGAGCTCGTGAAAGCTTGCCACCTTGAGGTGCCCAAGCACCTGCGCGGCCCCTCACTGGTGTTCTGGGTCTTTCATGTCATCCGCGACTATGCCGCCACCCTCACCGATCGTGGAAGTTCGCATAAAGGCCTGATCCCTGAACTTGTGCAAATTGGAAATGATCTGGAAGCCGAGGCCGGGCCGTACGACATCGTGTTTGGCCATAACGACCTGCTTTGCGGCAACTTTCTGGACGATGGCACCCGCCTGTGGCTGATCGATTTCGACTACGCGGGCTTCAACTCGCCATTGTTTGATTTGGGTGGGCTGGCCTCGAACAACTCTCTTTCCAATGAACAAGAGGACTGGGTTCTGGAAACCTACTTTCAGGCACCCGTCACCAACCAATTGCGTCATCGCTATACGGCGATGAAATGCGCCTCGCTGCTTCGTGAAACCATGTGGAGCATGGTGTCCGAGATCACCTCGGATATCGACTTCGACTACGCAGCCTACACAAGCGAAAATCTCGCACGGTTTCGCACGGCCCTGACCGATTACAAAAACACCTGAGGACAGATATGACCGACCTTCCAAATACAGCCAAAGCCGTCATCATCGGCGGCGGCATCATCGGCTGCTCGACCGCCTATCACCTTGCCAAGCTCGGTTGGACCGACACGGTGCTGCTGGAGCGCAAAAAGCTGACTTCGGGCACCACATTCCATGCTGCGGGTCTGGTGGGGCAGCTGCGTTCGAACGCCAATATCACTCAGCTGCTGGGATATTCAGTCGATCTGTACAACAAGATTGAAGAAGAAACCGGTCTGGGAACGGGTTGGAAAATGAATGGTGGTTTGCGCCTTGCCTGCAACGAGGAACGCTGGACCGAGGTCAAACGGCAGGCCACCACAGCCCATTCCTTTGGTCTGGACATGCAGCTGCTAACCCCGAAGGAAGCGCAGGATCTTTGGCCGCTGATGGATATCGGTGACGTCATCGGCGCGGCGTTCCTGCCCACCGATGGGCAAGCAAACCCCTCGGACATTACCCAGGCGCTGGCCAAGGGAGCGCGCATGGCAGGCGCGAAGATATTCGAGGATACCAAGGCCACCGATCTTGAAATCGAGAACGGCAAGATCCGCGCCGTAATCACTGAACATGGCCGTATCGAATGTGAAAAGGTGATCGTGTGTGCCGGTCAGTGGACGCGCGATTTTGCCGCCAAGTTCGGTGTGAATGTGCCGCTGGTGCCAATGGAACATCAGTACATGGTCACAGAACCATTTGGTGTACCCGGTGATCTGCCTACCCTGCGGGATCCCGATCGGCTGACCTATTACAAGGAAGAAGTTGGTGGGCTCGTCATGGGCGGTTATGAGCCGAACCCGATCCCGTGGGCGGTGAATGGCATACCTAAAGATTTCCACTACACCTTGCTCGACAGTAACTTCGACCATTTCGAACAGATCATGGAGCTGTCGCTGGGCCGGGTGCCAGCGTTGGAGACCGCGGGGATCAAGACCCTGACCAATGGTCCCGAAAGCTTCACTCCGGATGGCAACTTCATTGTAGGTGAAGCACCAGAGCTGAAGAATTTCTTTGTTGGTGCTGGTTTCAACGCCTTTGGCATTGCTTCTGGCGGTGGCGCCGGAATGGTGCTGGCAGAATGGGCCGCCAAGGGCGAGCCGCCCTTTGACCTGTGGTCCGCCGACATTCGCCGTTTTGGCCGCCCGCATTTCGACACCGATTGGGTTCGCACCCGAACAGTCGAAGCATATGGCAAACACTACACTATGGCTTGGCCTCATGAAGAACACGAGTCCGGCCGCCCCTGCCGCAAGTCACCGCTGTACGATACGCTTATGGATCAGGGCGCTTGCTTTGGAGAAAAACTGGGTTGGGAGCGTCCAAACTGGTTTGCCGACGCATCGCTGGGTGAAACGCCCAAGGACGAATACAGCTTTGGTCGCCAGAACTGGTTCGCTGCCGTTGGTCGTGAACACAAAGCGGCCCGAGAAGCGGCAGTGCTGTTCGATCAAACATCATTTGCCAAATTCGCGCTGAAAGGCCCGGACGCCTTGGCGGCGATGAACTGGATTTGTGCCAATGATGTGGACAAACCGGTGGGAGCGCTGGTCTATACCCAGATGCTCAATGACAAGGGCGGAATTGAATGCGACCTGACCGTGGGCCGTGTAGCGCATGATGAATTCTACATTGTCACTGGTACGGGCTATGCCACCCACGATTTTGACTGGATCAGCCGAAATATTCCGGACGGGCTGAACTGCCAGCTGTTCGATATCACCTCCTCGAACGCAGTGTTGTCGCTGATGGGGCCAAAAGCACGAGATATTCTGGCGGCAGTTACCCGTGATGATGTCTCGAATGACGGGTTCAGGTTTGGCACAATCCGGACAATCGGCATCGCGGGTTGCCCGGTCAAGGCGCTGCGGGTGACATATGTGGGCGAGCTTGGCTGGGAACTGCACTTGCCTGTCGAATACGCGCAAACAGTCTATTCTGCGCTGATTGAAGCAGGGCAACCGCAAGGGCTGGTTAATGCGGGCTACCGCGCAATTGAATCTCTTCGGTTAGAAAAGGGTTACCGCGCCTGGGGGTCTGATATCGGGCCTGATCACACGCCGTTTGAAAGCGGTCTGGGATGGGCTGTGAAACTGCGCAAAAACATAAACTTCAAGGGTCGCGCGGCAAGCGAGAAGCAAAAGGCCGAGGGCGTCAAAAAGATGCTGGCCTGCTTCACCGTCGACCCCGATGTGGTGCTGTTGGGCCGCGAAACAATATACCGGGATGGAGAACGGGTGGGTTGGCTAACGTCGGGAGGCTATGGCTATACAACCGGCAAATCCATCGGTTACGGCTATGTCCGAAATCAGGGCGGCGTCGATGCAGATTTTGTTACGTCCGGCACGTATGAGTTGGAGGTTGCGACCCAACGTGTCTCCTGCGACGTGACACTTCAACCGCTTTACGATCCCAAAATGGACCGTATCAAATCGTAAGATAAACTCCTGTTACCTTGATGAGGTTGGGGCAAATGTGTCCCAACCTCAATACCTCGGGAAACGTGGTTATTTTCCAGGTAAACCGAGAGGTGTCTCGGCAGGATTTACCGCCCAGATCACCAGGTTTCTGGCAGATTTGGAGTGCACAAGCACTTTGTTTCCAGTTCGCGCCGCGCAAAAGTCAAATACCCCGCCAGACTACATGCTCTGGAGAGGCACAAGTCAGATGTTCAACTGCATGGATGACTTTGTTCGGTCCATTGCAACGAATGTTCTGAACTTTCGGATGTTCTTGTTCGAAAAGAACAACCGTTGGGTAAGCTTTTCATATTCGGACATATCTCGAACGATAACGATCAGAACAAAATCCACTTCACCAGTAACATAGTAGCATTGCTGAACCTCAGGGGCAGCATAGAAGCTTTTCTTGATTTCATCGATTTTTCCGCCAGTCTCGGTTTTTAGTTCGACTTCGACGAAAATGGTCAGCGGCAATCCCACGGCTGCCGGATCAATATGCGCTGACTGCGCGGCAATGACGCCCTCCGCCTCCATGCGTTTGATCCTCCGCTGCACGCTGGGCGCAGACAGATTCACGCTTTCACCGATTTGACGGTGCGGCACCGTATTGTCCTGCTGCAACACCCTAAGAATCGCGAGATCGAAGCTATCCAGACTTCCTGATAAATATTTTTGTTTCACGGCGACCTCATGCAAGTTTGCTTCAAAATTACCAGCAATTCAGAGCGAAAACATCACTGACATTGAATTATATTTGCACCAACAATGGAAGGACCACAAATGCTCGCAAACTTTGAGACAGTCGGAATTGAAAGCCATACAGCCAAGCCAGGCTTTGGCCATGCCGCCACAGCCACCTTACCCCGCGAGGGATTTGACCTCGCACAGAGGGAAATTCAAAGCTGGAGTGGGTACGAAAGAGCGCCAATGCCGTCTCTTCAAGGTCTAGCCGAAGCACTGGATCTGGGCGCAGTCTATTACAAGCATGAAGGGTTAAGATTTGGCTTGGGCAGTTTCAAAGCACTTGGCGGCGCTTATGCGGTTCTGCGAGTATTACAGCGCGAATTAACCAAAAAGACAGGCCGTGAAGTCACTGCCGATGAGATCCGAAACGGCACCCATACTGCCGGAATTGCAGACATAACCGTCATTTCGGCGACAGATGGCAATCACGGTCGTTCAGTGGCTTGGGGTGCCCAGCGCTTCGGCGCGCCATGCCGAATTTACATTCACAAAGAAGTAAGCGCATTCCGCGCCGACGCAATGCGCCAGCTGGGGGCCGAAGTGATCAGGGTTGATGGAGATTACGACGCTTCCGTGGCACAGACCCGGACCGATGCAGCGGCACACGGTTGGTTGATTGTTTCAGATACTTCCTGGCCCGGTTACACTCAGGCACCTCTTGATGTCATGGCTGGTTACGGGGTCATGGCGCGCGAGATCGTGCAGGATTTGGCTTTGCCACCCACTCATGTCTTCCTTCAAGGCGGCGTTGGAGGCTTAGCGGCTGCCGTCACCGCGGTATTCCTCCACGAATGGGAGCAGAATGCGCCGCGCGTCATCGTGGTCGAACCTGAATTGGCCCCCTGCCTTTTTGCAAGCGCCCAGGCAAATCGGCCTACAGCCGTCGAAGTAGGCGAAGAAACCATAATGGCTGGGCTATCCTGCGGCGCGCCGTCCGAATTGGCATGGAACGTTTTGGAAGAGGCCGCCAGCGGTTTCATGAAAATCCCTGACCAGCTTGTGGCACCGGCCGTCCGCCTATTGGCAAACGGCGCTTTCGGAGATGAGCCAATCGAAGCCGGAGAAAGCGCCGTGGCCGGTCTGATTGGCTTGATCTGCGCGTCGATGCGCACCGACTTGCGAAAACAATTTCAAATTACGCCGCGATCCCGAGTGATGTTGATCGGGTCAGAGGGCGTCACAGATCCGCATGTTTTCGACCGGATCATGAATGATAGCAACTGACTTGCGGAAATGACCCGGCGTGGTATTCCCCCTTGGTGGAAGCCGCGCCCGGCTTCCACCTTCCGGCCACGCCGCAGGAGTTTACCGCTGTCCGGCCTGCAAGATACGCCTTTGTTCTTGGCCAATCATGCAGGTTCACTTCCTTTCGACAGTGAACCGCGTTCCCCAAGGGTCTGTCAGCTCTTGCGGTTGCAATACAGTCCCATCCGTCAACAGCACGATCTCATCCAAGCCGCTGCTGTCAGTTGGACGAGCTTTTGCACCATTGCTGTTCCAGACGTTGCCTGCAAAGTGATGGTGGTACCCACCCGAACTGTAGAACCCTGCTGAACCTTCGTGCAGCATGCGATCCTGCGCTAGATGTCGTGTCATGAATTCGTCGACCGCATTGATATCCCCGACCTGTAGGTGGACATGTCCGACCACCATATTTTCCGGAGCCCCGGACCAGTCTTGACGGGCCGCACCTGCAATGGCCTCCAGGTCCAGATGATGCGAGCCCATGCGGATATACTCTCCATCCATCTGCCATGTTTCAACAGGCCGGTCGGCGTAGATTTCGATCCCATTGCCTTCTGGATCGTTTAGATACAGCGCCTCGCTGACGTCGTGATCCGCCGCCCCGGTCAAAGAGATGCGGTTTTGTGCAGCATAGATCAGCCAGCGTCCCAGGTAATCGTGGTCCGGCATCAGAAAAGCTGTATGGAAAAGACCCGCCGCATGCGGATAGCGCCGCGCAGCACGGTCTTGGCGCAACTCGAGCAGAACGTTGTTTCCTGCGCCCAGTTTCAGGGTTTCGCCATCCCGCGCCAATTCCTCAAGGCCAAGCACTTGTTGGTAAAAGGTCCCAACAGTGTCCAGATTGTTCACAATCAGTGCCACACGGCCGATTGACACGGGGGCTTCGCTGCTTCTCATGCCATAGGCTCCTTTTCTGAGTTTCGAAACCCCCTTCCCATCAACCGCGCTGGCGTAGGCCCGCGTTGCCAGCATATCAGCGATCATCGCTGTACCGGCGGCGGCAGTCAAACCTCCGGCCATCCTGTTTAGAAATCCTCGCCTGTGCACATTGCCGGGTTTGATGGTCATGGGGTTTCTCCTGATCCTCAATACTCGAACACGCCGTTGGTGTTTGCAGATTCTCCGGTCTGCGCTTCTTCGATGTCCCAATGCTCTACGATGAAACCATTGTCATCAAAGCGGAAGATATCGAAAAATCCGATGCCCAGATCGCCCTCAATGTCGAGGTTGGTCTGCTTCGAATGAACCAGCACCATGTCGCCCATCGCAATAGTCTTGGCAATTTCTGTTTTTAGGCGCACGTTATCAGCAGCTAGTCCGGTCAAGTATTCTGCCAGAGCATCGCGCCCATCCGGCACGCTCGGGTTGTGCTGTATATAGTTCTCGGAGGAGATATACGCTTCGACCGCTGATAGATCACTTGGGTTTTCAAAGCTTTTCAGAACGGCGATAGCACGTTCACGGTTCTGCTCGATATTCTGATCGGAATAAACATCTGCGTTTGGTCCCTGAAACATGGTGTTTTCATTCGCCGCGCTTTCGGGGACCTGCTGGTAGTGGTCCCAGTGTTCGACCAGTTTTCCGTCCTCGGCGCGCCAGACATCAACATAGACGTACTGGTCCCCGTTACTGCCGGTCCAGACAGAATGGATTGCAACATAGGAACCCTCGGCAAGCACACGGTAGAGATCCACCTGCACATCAGGATCGGCAGTCAGTTCACTGGCAACGGCCTTGATCAACTCAACCGGCCCGTCGCCATATGCGGTGGCATGCTGAACATAGGTATCGCCGATGTACTTCCCGAAATTGTTGAGGTTCCGGTAAACCAAAACATCCTGATAGAACCCTTCGGCCAGTTTGATCGAGGCCTGGGTTTGTGCGTCAATGCTTAGCTTATCAGCATGGAGCGGAGTGGAAAGCGCCATAACCACAGCGGTTGCAGCAAAGAGGACGGATCTTCTAAACGGCATGGGTTTACCTTTTCGGTTGCATGTGGCGACCAGATAGAGATTTTCATTGATGAAAATAACAGAAAGAATAACCATACAACTCATGAAGAAAAACGATAACAAGGAACTCGGCGTCCGTTTGATACGCATGTTTGCCGCGGTCTATGACACAGGTTCGATCACGGCGGCGGCCAGACGTCTGGAGGTCACACAATCCACTGTCAGCCATGGATTGAACCGGCTACGCGGAATTGTGAAAGATGAGCTGTTTGTCCCTATGGGGCGCGGTATCTCTCCTACGCCGCGCGCAGCCCAGTTGTTTGCACAAGCGCAACATATTCTGGAGGCAGTGGACGCATTTACAGAACCCGCGCAATACGAGCCTCGTGATGACAGCGGCCAGTTTGTGATCGCCGCCAATGATTATGAGACCGAAATCGTGCTGAAACCCTTATTTCACGCGTTGCGACACCGCGCACCGAAGGTACAACTGCGCATTTGGCGCGCGCAGTCGCAACAAGACTGGGCCGAACTACTACGCAACGGGCAGGTCGATCTGGTGCTGGCGCCCGAGCTTACCGGAACCGAAGCCGACTTGATGCAGAAACTGATCCTGACCGACAATGATCTTTGCTATTTCGACCCTGACCACGTGACTGCTCCTGATACAATCGCGGCTTATTGCGCGTTGCCCCACGCGGTCATGATGCCCGGGCAACACGAACTTACCGCTATCGATTTGGCGCTCAGCCACCTGGAAAGGCATCGCCGCATCTCAGTGACGCTGCCCGGTTTCTCGGCAATCGCCTCTCTTATTCGCGGGACCAATACTATTGCGACTATGCCTGCGCGGTTAAAGGACAATATCTTTGCCGGCTTTGCTCATTGCAGCCCACCCGTCGACCTGCCACCCGATAGAATTGCGCAGATCTGGCACATGCGCCAGGCAGCGTCACCTCGCCACCAATGGCTCCGCGCGCTCATCTCGGAGATAGCGACCGCCCGATGAAGGGCAAAGGAACTTTGATTGCCATCTCTGAGATGGCGCGCAAAAGACGTGGTCCGCCGCATGCGGACCCTCCTTCCGACAACCGGAACCGATATCCTAACTGCGAAAGCGGAACGTTCACTGGAAACTTCCTGGCTGATCAACCGCCAGAAATTCATATAGCCCCTTGACGTGCCGATGTGCACCGCGCTGGCGACCTGCCCATGTCTTCCAACAAACATGCTGAAGTCTCGCAGTGGGGCCTTAAGGCGATGTGTTCGACATGCTCCCCAATCTCGCGCGCGTATCTTCTTTTACGTCGCCCATCGCCATGCGCGCAAAGGCTTGCCGCCAGCCAGGGGCGAGGTCCGTCAGATTTGCGAGGGCTTCGGCATCCTTGCGGGAAACTCGTCGTGTCAGTCGGGCGCGGGTCACGTGCTGCACGCTCCAGTCCGGATTGCGCCTTTCAATCAACGTTATTCGATCTCCTGCTTCGACCTCGCCGGTTTCCAGAACACGGTAGTACCACCCAGTGCGACCCGTTTTCTGAAACAGGTAGGGCATCCTTTCATTTCCGGTGTGCAGTCCCAGTTTCCAGCAGGGCTGACGGCCCTGGCTGATTTGAACGATTGCCGTGCCCAGCCTCAGGATGTCGCCAATGCACAGATTTTCCTCGGTCAAACCGGTTGTTGAGATGTTTTCACCAAATGCTGCGGGCTCTGCGCCGGGGGGCAGCTGCCCTTCTCTCTGCCAATCCGCATAGTGATCCTGCGCATAATGGTGAATGGCTTTTTCTGCACCGCCATGCACGGTCAGGTCCGCCTGTGCATCATCTGAAAATCCAGTAAGCGAAATGACCTGACGGCCAGACACCCGATCCTTCTGAATGGCAGAGGGCGGCTTTGCCTCCCAGCGGTTCGTGACACAACCCAGGAAAATGCCACCTATTACTGTCGATAGTTCAGGAAGGGTCATTCAGGCCTCTTTGTGTTCAATACATATCTTTTCTTCTTCGCCACGCTCGAGGCTCACTTCCAGCAAGCTGCAGAAGCCATTTTTCTGACCTTTCTTATGATAGGCGCAGGTCATGCATTTCCCGAACGAGTGACCACCGTTCGCGGCCAATGCCAACATCAAGCTCTGAAGCAGACCATCCTTGAGAGACACCTGAACGCTGGAGGGCAGATTGCCGATGGCGTCAGCAATCGGATTGGCCTCTGTCAAAACAGAGGCGCCTGCCTTGGACAGCTCGTACGAGATCGACCGCTGGTCAGATTTTTGCCGGTGCTCGGCAGCGTATCCCTTGCGCACAAGCGCTTTCAGTGTCTGGGACATCGTTCCGCGGGTTGTCCCAAGGTACTCAGCGACATGTGACGGTGAACGGGAAAACTGATTTGCCTCGGAAAGGTACTCCAGCGCCGCCCTTTGTGTCGGGTTCAGGTCGCCCGTCCAGCCCGCAGCGGAATCTATCCGGGCAAGACGGTTGATAAGGATACGAATACTGTGGGCGGTTCTCATGCCCAACAAGTAGCGAGTCGAAATTAAAGTTGCAATATGTTTCTCCGTTTGGTAGCGAGTCGATATCACTTTACCGGAGATAAGAAATGACACTCACCTGGAAATCACTTGCTGCAGTTGTGATCGGAGCTTCGTCCGCCGTCGCAGAAGGCGATCACGCGGTACATCAGGAGGGGGCTGTTGTCTCTCCCGCTGATGTAGCCAAGGTGGCCGACTTTGACATCCTTGCAGCGCATGCGCATCGCAACGGCAATACCATTACGTTCCACATGACCACCAATGGTACTGCCGGGGCATCGGTGCCGGCAGGAACCGGGGCAGTAGGAGGGTCAGACGTCTGGTCCTATGTGTGGCCTACATCCCTGGATACGTCTGCAGTAGGTTTCGAAGGCGGCGCCGGCATCTTGGCAATGGCTGCAACCAGCCACCCGGATTTTGACGACACCCCGCTGTTTGATGAAAACGGCGATGGCGACCCAGCCAACGACGGTATCGAATGGCACAGCCACTGGGTTGTTCTCGCCCCGACCGAAACTTGCGGCCCGGGCGCCCTTGCAGTGCGCGATATCCCTGAAGGGACGACGCCTAAGCTTCCTGCAACCTGGCCTGGATTCCCAATCTTCCTGGACAGCCCAGGGTTCACACCGCTGTTCGATGGTCCGGAAATTCAAGTCAAAGCCGGATTTTCCAACGACGTTCAGTTGGAAGGCATCGCTTATGATGGCGTAACCTCTGCTCTGCGGGTAAACGCCAACATTCACGCTCCGCTATTGTGCGTCACGGATGTTTTCGACATTGCCTCGGGCGACCTGAGCCTACCGGGCAAGCTTCAGTAACGATGTCAGCCGGTCGTCTCAGGCAGGCGGCCGACCTCTGAACAGGAGAGATCAATATGCAAGCACCTGAACTGCAGGTCAGTGAATGGTTCAACACTGACAAGAACTTAAAGCTTTCGGATTTCCAGGGTAAGGTTGTCGTCATTGAGGCTTTCCAGATGCTATGCCCAGGCTGCGTCATCCATGGCATCCCTCTGGCACAAGCTGTGCGGGAGCATTTTTCCAACGAACACGTCGCCGTAATCGGGTTGCACACCGTTTTCGAACATCACGACGCAATGACGCCGGTATCACTGAAAGCCTTTCTTCACGAATACCGCATCAGGTTTCCTGTGGCGGTCGACAAACAGGGCACCGGGCCTTTGCCGGAAACTATGGCGGCATACGGAATGCGCGGCACGCCCAGCCTTGTTCTATTGGATCAGTCAGGCAGGATTGCGGCACATCACTTTGGCCAGGTCTCTAAGCTGCAGCTGGGTGCGGAGATTGGAAGCCTACTTGCCAGCGAGGCTGCCGCTGTGGACGCAAGTCGGCAACCCAGCCAGGCCAGGCGTTGTGATGACACTGGCTGCGCTGTGTGAAACGGCGGCATACAGAGGGCAAACCTAAGCGTATCTACCTCCTCGGCGTGCGCGACATTGGTTCTCAATTTTCTCAGCTAAGCAAGACTGCCCAGGTTCCACATGTTCGTTTAGGCACGGTACCGCGCCCGTTTCAGACTTGCGTACCCGCGACAGCAATACGGCCGGATTATCTGGACTACGGCTTCACATCATTTGGGGGAAGATTCGCGAACTCTGTCGTGTTCGACTGCAAACCTTGTCGCGTATGAGCGAGTGAACCCAGTGAATTTCTTACTAAATCCGTGTGATCGGCAAACTTCGTCGATACCTTGTTTCTTGCAATACTCGGGGAAAATGGCTGATGAAATTCATTCAAATCACTGACATACACCTCGTCCGCGACTCCGGCCCGCTAAACGGCGGCTTTCCATCCCAGCGGCTGGACGCCTGTTTGGACGATATCCTTCGGTGGCATTCCGATGCGGCGTTCTGTGTCATCTCTGGCGATTTGGCTGAATTTGCTGAGGATGAGGCCTATCGGGCGCTCAAGGCGAAACTGGCCGCATTTCCGCTCCGCTCTTTTCTGCTGATTGGAAATCACGACGACCGAACTGTTTTCCAATCGGTCTTCCCCGATCATCCAAAGGATGCCAACGGGTTTGTCCAGCATCGGTTCGAAACGGATGAGGGTGTTTTCTTGTTTCTCGATTCAACCAAAGACGGGCGCGATGTGCATGAAGGGCAGCTTTGCCCTGCCCGGCTGGACTGGCTCAGGCAGCAACTGACCCAAGCCGAGGACAAGCCAACCTATGTGTTCCTGCACCACCCGCCCTTTGACCTTGGCATTCCCCTTGTGGACGAGATCAGGCTGGTCGAGGCGGACGCCTTTGCTGACGCCCTCAAACACGGGCGCAACATTCGGCATGTGTTTTACGGCCATGTGCACCGCATGACCTATGTGAACTGGCGTGGCATTCCATTTACCAGCCTGCCCAGTCTCAACCATCAGATTCCGTTGAATGCGGCCAGTGTCGATGGCGAGTTCTGCGACGAACCTCCGGCTTACGGTGTCGTACAGATCGCCGAGGATCAGCTGACGGTGCATTTCAACACTTTCCTGCAACGTAACCCATTGCATCAGACCTGAGGTATGGAAGCCTATTGGATCGCATTGGTTCTGGTTTCGGCGGCAACCCACCCATTGCGCGACCTTACGCTGAAAGGGGTTGCGCATCCGGTGTCGTGCTATGTTGGAGTGTCTCTGACCTGGGTGATCCTGGCGGCGGTTCATACGCTGGTCATGGGTCAGGAATTGAGCCTGCCACTTGAGACCTGGCCCTTTGTCGCAATCTCAGCCCTTGGGTTGACCTTCTACTACTACGGCACATTGTCGGCCCTGAGACGTGGGAACCTGTCGGTTTATTATCCGATTATCCGTTCGTCGCCGATTGCCATTGTCGCCTTCAGCTGGCTGGCCCTTGATCAGCATTACTCGTGGTTCACCCTGCTGGGGATCGCATTGGTCTTGGTGGGCAGCCTGATGATTCAGAAGTCGCCTGGCGGGCTGCTGCATGATCACAAAGCATTCGCGCTGGCAAGTATGGCGATGCTGGGATCGGCCGCTTATTCGCTAAGCGATGCCCAAGCGATGAAGCTGACCAATCCGGCACCTTTCCTGTTTTTCACCTATTTTCTGGTGACACCCCTGCTTGCTGGCATCAGAGCCTGGGAAGATCGCCACTTGTCAGCCCCGTTTCTGGGGGTCGTGCGTGGCTGGGCGCAGGCACCGGTGCGGATCGCTTTTGCCGGGATTGCGTCCTATCTGTCTTACCTGTTCATCCTGACCGCATTCCAGCTTGGGGCCGAAGCCGCCACAGTCAGCGCGGTACGGCAAGCATCGATCCCGGTTTCAGTGACCCTCGCGGCGATCATCTTGAAGGAATCCCGTTTTCTGCACCGTATCGGCTGGGCAAGCCTGATCGCATTGGGAATCCTTTTGATTACGCTGTCCCGAAGTTGAAACGGTAGTCACTGTCTTGACGCGCTACGAACTCGTCCTTCGTTTACTGGCCTTGTTTGGGATCTCTCTGGACGTAAATAGCCGGTCCTGTAATGGCCGAGCACGACAGAAGCAAACGACTACACTGATGATCCGAAACACTCCATCACTGGAGCCGACGTGTGGATGCCATAGTCGCTCGGGCAGTGCAAATACGCCAACTCCTTGACGGAAACGAATTTGGCAAAGCCTAAGTTCGAAATGCCGCTACGGTATCCGATCTCCAGATTTTCGCAGCGACAGCCTGCAACAGTCACCGGCCACTGATCCTGCCGAGCCACTCGGATGTCGCTTCTAACCCTTGTCGCAGAATAGCAAACATATGCTCGATTTCGCTTTTTGTAATGATGAGGGGCGGTGAAAGAACACACATGTTGATCACGGGTCGTACAAGCAGACCGCGTTTCTGGCATTCCATATCGATACGACCGCCAATCTCATAGTCGCGCCCAAGCTCGCTCTGGGGATCGCCATCGACTGAGCACTGAACACACCCCATCAATCCCATCCCACGCGCATCGGCCACAATGTCAATCTGGCGCAACTGCTGTAATTGATCCTGAAAAACCGGGCCGACTTTTCGAACGTGTTCGAGTATCTTTTCCCGCTCGAAAATCTCGATGTTTTTCAACCCGGCAGCCGCGCTGACCGGATGGCCCGAATAGGTGTAGCCATTCGAAAAGGTGGCATCTTTTCCCGCAACATCCGCTATCAGCCGATCTGAGATAATCGCGGCCCCCATCGGCGCATACCCGGATGTCATCCCCTTGGCGCAGGTGATTATGTCGGGCTGAATGCCAAAGACAGCCTCGGAAGCGAACCAATGACCCAATCGGCCGAAAGCCGTGACAACCTCGTCTGATATATACAGGACATCATACTTCCTGCAGATGTTCAGGCAGCGTGCGTGATATCCGATTGGTGGCACGATGACACCGCCCGAGGCCAAAACCGGTTCAGCGATAAAAGCGGCAACGTTTTCCGGGCCAAGTGCCACAATGGCGTTTTCGAGATCAGCAACTTTTTCGTTCAGAAAACTTTCATCGCTTTGACCGGGCGCGCGGTAAAGCGGGTTCACGTCCGGCAGGAAATGCGCCAGGTCGTCGGCCTTGTCGAGCCAAAGCCTGTCACGTTCTTTTCCACTGACGCTGGCTGCCAGATAAGTGCTTCCGTGATAGGCTTTTTGCCTTGAAATGATTTTCTTTTTCTCTGGCCGACCCATAAGGTTGTTGCGGAAATGGACAAACCGGATGGCTGTATCAACCGCAGTGGAACCGCCGGTTGTAAAGAAGACATTATTCAGATCGCCGGGCGCACGTTTGGCGATTTCGCGGGCGAACTGTGCCGCAGTCGAGTTGGTGTTGTTGAAGGGTGAGAAATAGGCAAGGTTCCGGGCTTGCTCGGCCATTGCTTCGGCCATTTCCGTGCGCCCATACCCAATCTGGGTGCACCACATTCCCCCCGGACCGTCGATCAGGCGAGCACCCTTTTCGTTTATCAGATGGATGCCGCTGGCGCCTTCGATAAAGGTGCGGTCGTTTTCACCCAAAGCCTCCATCCCTTCCCACGGGTGCAGGAAGTGGTCGTTGTCCCATTGCTTGGCGTTGGAGTTATCCATGGCGGGCCATGCTTTCCGCGCTTAGTACAATAGGGAATTCTTCGCGCACCCGAGCGTCCAAAGCACCAAAATAATTAGGAAAATGGCTGTCGAGGATGGAATTCGCCTTGTTGCGGGCGCGGTCCAACAGATCCGTTTTCCCCTCATTCTCCCAAGTGTCCGTACGCTCGCGGTCCATCAGCTGTGGGTAGACAAATTCGCTGTTCATATAGCTCAGCGTGTGCGGATTGCCGAGGAAATGACCCGGATCTATGGCGCATTGGTGAATCACATCCACCGCCATGGTTTCATCAGTAACCTCTATCCCACGCAACGATCGCAGGATCATGCCGCCCGCTTCGTCATCGATGACCATGCTTTCAAAGCTGCATCCCATCAGGCTACCGATCATGCCACCAAACTCGCACAGGCGATTTGCACCAGCATGCGCCGCAAGGGTAAAGGTCAGCGCCTTTTCCAACCCGTATTGCGCATCAGGTATTTTTGCATCGGTCATACCTGCACCCACCGAGGTAGGAAGGCCGTAAAAGTTGCCCATCTGAATTGCTGCGGCACCGATCAGCGCCTGTTCGCCGCTGCCGCCAGTAAAAGACCCGCTGCGCAAGTCCGTAATGAAGGGCCAGGCCGCAAAGCAGATGGGGCAACCCGGCGTGATCAGGTTGACGATGGCAACGCAGGCAAGTGTTTCGGCCACGGTCTGAACCAGCGTTCCCGCAAGCGTCGCAGGTGCCGTGGCCCCGGCTTGAGGTGGCACGGCCAGATCGACAGTCAGGCCAAGTTTGGCGGTATCAATCAGGATCTCCATATTTTCCTTGCCGATCCGTAAGGGGGAAACAATGGGGCAGCCGCCGAATATGACGCTTGGCTTTTTCAGGAAAGCCCCCTCGCCCCCTTGAGCCAGATCAAACATGCGAATGGCATGTGGAATGTGGCTGCGGTCGCGGAACGTCAGGCAGGCGGGTTTTTGGCTGCCCGCAAGCATGGCATAAATGGTGTTCATGTCATGGGTGAAGTCATCGGTCACATCCGTCGCCAGAACCGTGTCGCCCAGCATGTGGATGTTTTCCAAACGGTCGACCAGGCGGGTGAAATCATAAACATCACGCAGAACCGACGGACGATAGGTTTTGGATTTGGAATCGAATGTTGTCACGGCGGTGCCGGAATTGGCAAAATAGACGCTTTCTGCCGTGCAATGCATGTCGTCCTTACCTTCGCGCTCCCCTCGGGCATAGACGTAAAACTCCTTGGCGGCACCTGCCAGAATGTCCTCCATCAGGGAGCGTGGGAAGCACAGCCGGTTGAGGTCACTCAGCACTGCACCTTTGGGAAGCACCAGCTCAAGCAACTCCGGGAAATGGTCGGTAATTCCGGTTTGTTCCAGGACGGTCAAGGCTGCATGATGGATGTTCTCCATATCGGTCTGAGTCAGCGGTCTATAGCGTCCGCCGCTCAGACCCCCGCGTACGGCTTCGTTACCCGTGGTCGTCTGTTGTACCTTCAGACGCGCTGCGCGCCCCCCGCCCCCGCGACGACGTGAACGGGGTGCTTCATTGGTGCTGTTCATGTTGCATCCTCTGCCAAATCAATAATCTCACGGCGAAACCAGTCTTTGTCTGCATCGGCCTTTGGGCGTTCGAAATCGCGGGCGGCGCGATGACCTGCAAAAACTGCGTCTGCGATCAGCCCCGGCGACGCGGCATCACCAATGAGGTCAAGGGTTTTCAAACCGGCTCCCTTCAGGCTGTCGAAAAGGGCGGTTTCACGCTGGCGCTCGGTCACCAGAACCGTTGAGGCGCACGGGATTTCAGTTTCGCGGTCGGTAAAGGCACAGCCTATCCGCACCGCGCCGCCCTGAACCGCCGCAAGCACCTGATTGCAGAGGATATCCACCCCCAGTTCGATCATGCGGGCCTGAATGCGGGACTGTTCCAATGTGTGAACGGCGTAGGCTGAAACCAAACTCTCAGGCGTGGCAAAAATGACCTGATATCCGGCAGTCGCCAATTTCTCGGCAATCACCCCCGCCAGATAGATGTGATCATCATCATAGATCATCACCGGGCCGTCCGGGGGCAGTACGCCATTCATGATGTCATCAGGCGTCAACACCTTGGCATCCGGCGTGAACCTAGGCAGGCAGCGTTGCGTATTGCGACCCACTCCATCGGCGCGCCAATGGCTGCCTGTTGCAACAAAGACATGCTCGATGCCAAGCTCGGCGACTTGTCCGGCTTCGAGCTTGCTGTCCGTGAACAACTGAACATTGGCCCGCTGTTTCAGATCGTTCAGGCGATAGTCAACCACCCGCGACCAGGCGGCGAGGCCTGGAAGTCTGCTTTCCCTGCCAACCCGTCCACCAAGTTCGGCCGAGGCCTCGGCCAGTGTCACATTATACCCGCGCCGTGCCAATTGCATCGTGCATTCCAACCCCGCAGGTCCGCCGCCGATGACCAGCACTTCTGCGTCGCTTTTTTTTGGCGCGATGATCTCGGGGTGCCAGCCACGGCGCCATTCCTCGCCCATCGTTGGGTTTTGCGTGCAGCGGATCGGAATACCCAGATTGTCCGACGACACGCAGATATTGCAGCCGATGCATTCGCGGATTTCGTCGATCCTGCCTTCCTCGATCTTTTTTGGTATGAAAGGGTCCGCAATGGATGGCCGCGCGGCACCGATGAGGTCGACAATTCCCTTTTTGACCATCGACAGCATCATGTCCGGGGACGTCAGTCGGCCAACGCCAACAACAGGTTTTCGGGTGATCTGTTTGACGTGGGACAGAAACGCATTCTGAAAGCCATCTTCGGGCTGGAAACGGGTCGTTGCGCTGTCATTGGACCAGTCCGCGACATTCACGTCCCACAGGTCGGGAAGATCGGCCAATAGCTCAACAACCGCGCGGCCTTCTTCTGCTGCCTGCATACCGTCGGCGCCCATCATCTCGTCAATGGCAAAGCGGAACGCAACGGCACAGCTGTCGCCTATGGCATCGTGGGTGTCTTCCAGCAACTCACGGGTCAGCCGCACACGGTTTTCAAGCGACCCCCCATATTCATCGCTGCGCTGGTTCATATGGGCCAGCATGAAATGTTGCGCCAATGTCATGTTGTGCCCGGCATAGACATAAACGATGTCAAAGCCGGCCTCTTTCGCGCGCAGGGCCGCGTCGCGGTGCCAGCGGCGGAGTTCCCGGATATCGGCCTTGTCCATGGCCTGCGCGTGCTTTGGTTGCGTCGTATCCACAGACATCTCGGACGGTGCAAGAACCGGAGCGCGGGTCAGCAGGTTTTGCGCGTGGTTGCCGTTATGAACCAGCTGTATGGCCGCCAACGCGCCATGTGCATGCACTGCATCTGTCATCAGCCGCAGCGCAGGCACATCGCGTGCGTCCCACAATCGCCCTTCGGGGAACGGGGACAAGTCCGAGGTCGGATGAATCTCGGTCTCCTGATTGGACACCACGGCCCAGCCACCTTCTGCTTTCATTCCCCGCACGGCAGCGTCCGCCCGCGGCCTGAGATGCCCCATCCCGGTGCAATGCGGCACCTGATAAAAGCGGTTTCTGGCTGTGACGGGCCCGATCTGGACCGGTTCGAAAAGCAGAGCATATGGGTTCGCGTTCGACATAATCACGCGTTTTCCTGTATTTGAGTTCCGGAGCCTTAAGGCTCCGGATAGTGGGTTATGTTAGAAGCCGGCTTTGATCCGCTCGAATTCGGCCAGCATCTTCGCCTCAAGCTCGGGGTTCACAGCGTCAAAGAACAAGCTGCCTTCGAAAAAGCTTTTGGGATCGGAGAAACCATAAGCATCGATATTGGCCTGATCGGCGATTTCGAACGCTTTTGCGTTGGAATGCGGATAGCCCCAGTTGTCGATGATGTACTGACCACTGGCAGGGTCCGTAAGCGCGTTCAAAAGGTCATAGACCTGATCGACCGGTGTCGTGGACGATTTCAGATGCACATAGCCACACGCCCAGGTCGCAATGCCTTTGTCCACATCACGCATCATGGCGGCGGGCACTTCGTTCCAGATCAGGTTCAGTTCGGACTGGTTCCAGGCCCATCCCATTTCGATCTCGCCACTGGTCATGGCCTGGTCAAACTGACCCGCGTCGGACCAGTAAAAGCGCATGTTCGGATGGATTGAGCGCAGGAAATCCGATGCTTCCTTGAATTGCTCATCACTCAGGTCGGTGTAGTCATCCGCGTTTCCGGTGGCCAGCGCAGCCAGGGCATAAGCAGACGATGCGGCATCCGGGATGGCGATTTTGCCTGCATAGGCCGGATCCGCCATCAATTGTAGCGAGATGTCATCCCCCGAGATCTTGTCGGTGCGATAGATAAGGCCTGTGTTCCCCCATTCGAACGGCAGCATATAAAGCTGGCCGTCCAGAACGATGGCGTCGACCTCTTTGATCTCGGGCAGCACATCCGCCCAATTGGTCAGCTTGCTTTCATCCAAAGGCTGAATCAGATCGGCTGCGACCCATTTTCTGACCGCGTCAGAACAGGGATGTGCCAGATCAGCGGTAAAACCGGAACTCAGCTTGGTAAAGGCTTCTTCCTGGCTTCCAAAATAGGAGTAGCTTGGCGCTTCATCCCCGTATTTTTCCATGTAGCCGGCAAAGAATCCGGGATCTTCATATCCCGACCAGTCAAAAACCGTCAGATCGGCGCCACCTGCACTGGCACTGCCTGTCGTTAACGCCGTCGCACATGCGAAGGCCGCAATTCCCTGAAGTTTCATTCTATCCTCCCTCTGTTTTATTCCGAGTTCGTACCAAGATCGATCACACTGGCCGCCTGAAGCCCCAGCCAAACGGCGTCGCCGCGTTTGAAATCGACCGTATGAAAATAGTTTGGAACCGAAACCGAGATTGGTTTCTCGGCCCCAGCCACCTGAATGTGGTAGTGAATATTCTCACCGTAGAAGGCGACGTTGCTGACAGTACCCTGAACCGTTGATGGGTAGTCTTCAGGCCGGTCTACAGCAATCTCCAGCTGTTCCGGCCGAATACCGATATTCATGTTTCTGGCGCTGGTCGCCACATTGGGGTTTCTCTCGATTTCCATCCGCCCGAAGGCAGCCGCATCGATTGACAACATGTCACCCCTTTCGCTCAGTAACCGGGCCGGCAATATGTTCATCTCACCGATGAAGCTGGCCACTTGTTGATCACAGGGACGGGCATAAAGCGTCGTTGGCGTGTCAACTTGTTTGAGTTGTCCGTTGAACATCACGCCGATACGGTCGGACATGGTCATAGCCTCGTACTGGTCATGCGTGACCATCACAAAGGTAATGCCAAGCGACTGTTGCAGATTGCGCATTTCAAACTGCATCTGTTCACGCAGCTTCTTGTCAAGCGCTGACAAGGGTTCATCCAAAAGCAACACCTTTGGCCGCATGATCAGCGCGCGGGCAAGCGCCACCCTTTGACGCTGCCCGCCCGACAACTCGCTTGCGCCGCGATCCTGAAGACCACCCAGTTCGACCATTTCCAAAGCTTCGGCGACGCGCTGGTCGATCTCGGCCTTGGGCGCTTTGCCCCGCAACCCGTAGGCTACGTTGTTCCCGACATTGAGGTGTGGGAAGATTGCGTAGCTTTGGAAGACCATGTTCGTCGGTCGGTTGTTGGCCGGCACTCCTTCCATATCCTGACCGTCAATCAGCACCTTCCCCCTGGTGGGTTCCTGAAAGCCCGCGATCATGCGTAAAACCGTGGTCTTGCCACACCCTGAAGGACCGAGGAGCGAAAAGAACTCACCCTCTCTGAGGTCAAGGTTTATTCCGCTCGCGGCCACAAATGTTCCGTAGCGCTTTTCGACGTCCCTGAGCTCTATGATGTTTCTGTGTGTCATCGGACCTCTGATGCGGATGAACGGCGGCGGAAGTATTCGGCCAGAACCAGAAGCAGAACCGAAGTCAGCAGCAGGATCGACCCCAGCGCCAACACATTTGGAAGCTTGGCGGGGAAACGGATCTGGCTCCAGATGTAAACCGGCAGGGTTGGCTGGTTGCCGGACAGGAAAAAGGCAAGGACGAACTCATCGAAACTGACGGTGAATGTGACCAAAACACTGGCTACGATACCGGGGGCGACGACCGGCAGCGTCACGCGGCGGAAGGTTTCGAACACACCGACGCCCAGATCGTAAGATGCTTCCTCCAGTGATGCGTCGAAGTCATCAAAGGCTGATTTCAAGATCGAGACAGAGAACGGCAGCGCGAGAAACGTGTGGCCCAGAATGACGGTCAGCAATGACGGCTTGAGACCAAGAAACAGAAACAGGACCAGCATTGAAGAGGCGACGATAATACCTGGGATCACCAAAGGCAGCATCACCAGACCTTCTGCCGCGCGTTGACCCCGAAAACGGTACCGAACGAAGGCACGGGCGGCGAACAATCCCATGGCGGTCGACAGAAGGGCAACAACAGTGCCGACAGCAAGCGAATTCCAAAGCGCCTGGATCAACGTGTCCTGCTCGCCCAGCTTCCGATACCAGTCCAGTGTCCAGCCCTTAATCGGGAACGCAACGATTGTGCCGCTGTTGAAAGAGAACAAAGGCAGGAACAAAACCGGCAGGTACAGAAACAGCAGATACACGAACGCATAGGCTGTCAGGGTCGTAGGACGTCTCATCTGATCCGCCTCCCCAGCCGTGTGGCGGACATGACAAACACGATGGCCGCAAAGCCCACCGACAGCATTGCGATTAACGATAGCGTAGCCCCAAGTGGCCAGTTGTTGGCGGCCCCGAACTGCACCTGAATAAGATTGGCGATCATCTTCCCATCTGAACCACCAACCAGAGCCGGGGTCACATAATCACCGACTGTAGGGATGAAGATGATCAGGCAAGCAGCAATGATACCTGGGATCGTCAGCGGCAGCGTCACCCGCATAAAACGTTGAAAGGGGCTGTTCCCAAGATCTGTTGCAGCCTCAAGAAGGCTCGGATCGATCTTTTGCAGTGAGACATAGATCGGCAGGATCGCAAATGGTGCCCAGGCATGAGCGAGCGTCAGCACGACTGCGAATTCGTTGTAGAGCAGGAAGTCGAGAGGTTCGCTGATCAAACCCAGCGCAAGAAGCGCAGAGTTCATCACTCCATTGAACCCCAGAATGAGCTTCCAGGCAAATACGCGCAGCAAATAGCTGGACCAAAACGGTATGGTGATCAGTAATAACCAGATGGTCTTTTTCTGGGCCTTCATCGCGATAAAATACGCGATGGGATAGGCCAGCGCGACGGTGACTATGGTCACCGCTCCGGCAATCCAGATCGACCGAAGCATCAGGTGTCGGACCAGCGGATCCGCAAACGCATCGCTGTAATTCTTCAGCGTCGGTGTCTTGTCGAGCGTCACATAGGTTTGGGTCCAGAATGAATAGGCAATCAGGATCACCAATGGCGCCGCGACCAGAAAGCCCACGTAAGCCGTGGCTGGCGCGCTAAGGGTATATCCCCGGGACGCTTCGCTGCGAAAGATCACCCAACCTCCCTTCCCGCAATTCACGAGTCACTAATGGACGATCGTCCATTAAATGTTGCGCCAGAATGGCCTTTCGTGTCAATATTCCTGTGAGCTACCTCTATGAGACATTCACAAACGGTTGGTACCATTGAATAAAGCGCAAAGCGTCAAGGAACAAAAACGCGGTTCAAAGCGGGATCCGGAAGCCAATAAACAGCTACTGATCGAAGCGACTCTGGACACGATTGCCGATATTGGGGTGACCGATACCTCGGTCAGCCGAATCTGCGAGCGCTCCGGTCTGTCACGCGGAATGATCCATTTGCATTTCGGGGGTAAGGACAATTTACTGACCGCAGCCGCCCAGCATTTCAGCACCGAGTATTATGCCGAGATGGACAGAAGGACAGATCTGGGCCCGAGCGCAAGACCCGAAGACCGTGTTATGGCAGTGATTGAGGCCGACCTGTCAGAAGCACTGCTCAATCCCCGCAGTACTAAAATCTGGCATGCGTTTCGGGGTATCGCAAGCTCTCATCCAGGTATCGCCCGTTACAGCAGCACTCAGGATGACAAACTTGTCGAAACCTTGCGGTCCGCGTTCACAGAGATAGCCTCGGAAAACAGGGGCGACCCGAACCTGGTAGATGACGCAACCAGCGGAACGCTGGCCTTGCTGGAGGGGATGTGGGTGAACTACCTAACCGATATGCAGGGATTTTCACGCCGCCGCTCTGTCAACCTTGTTCGAAGGTTTTTATGCGGACTTTTCCCCGGAAAATTCTAGGTCTAAGCCTAGGCGGCGTCCCAATTCAAATTGGATAGCTCGGAGACAGAAGTTTCTGAGAGATAATTGTTCCGGGCGCATGCAATCAGCTCGCCTGTGCTTTCGTTTTGCAAGATTTGCGATAGCCGTGCCAACACTTAATTGTCCTTACTTCAGATACTGACAGGTGACGAAGCACCCTGCCCCTCGGGCCCTAACGCGCTTGTCCCACTTGTCGAACAGATACAGGTTTTTCGTACCCAAACTGGATATGCGTGACCTTTCCCATAGGCGTGGACTCTGGCTTTACCATCAAAACAATGCCCACACGCCGCCGAAAAAATGTTTCACTTTGGGGAATTTTTTCCAGGTGCCTTCGTAGTTGTATTGTCTGCCATTCGGCAGACCTGAAACAGTCGGAGAATACAATGTCCCTAAAGTCCCTTACTTTTTCTGGTGTCGCGCTGGTTGCGACTGCAACCGGTTCATTTGCGGATGGTCACACCGGTGCGCCAGCCGTAACTGGCAAGCTCAACGGAGAAACCTTCCTTATGGATGCGCACAAGATGACTCTCTATACCTTTGACAAGGACGAAACAGGCGTTTCGAATTGCTATGATGACTGTGCCACCAAATGGCCGCCGCTGATGGGTGATGCCAACATGGAACTGAAAAAAGGCTACAGCCTGATCGAACGCATGGATGGCAGCGTTCAGATCGCCTACAAAGGAAAGCCGCTTTATCTATGGTTCAAAGACGAAAACCCTGGGGACATGACAGGGGACGGTGTAAAAGGTGTTTGGCATATCGCACGCCCCTGAACCTTGGTGCCGGGGGAAGGTTTCCTCTCCCGGCTTACGTACATGCTTCAGTCATTTGAAAACCAGCTTGAAAACTGCCTCCCCGATCTTTGGCGTTATGCCTGGTCGCTGACCCGTGATCCGGATGCGGCGGATGATCTGGTGCAGGATTGTGTTGAACGCGCCCTTCGCAAACGATTGCTATGGCTTCCGGGACGGCCGTTGAAACCATGGCTCACTAAAATATTGTTGAACCTCTACCGGGACAGGTGGCGTCGAGAGACCAAATTCAACACTGTCGATCTCGACAACATTTCGACGCTGGCAGCTACGACAAGCACGGCCGAAGAACGGTTGGAACTCAAGGCTGTCTGGAAGGCGCTGGATTCTGTTCCCCAAGATCAGCGAGAAGCCCTTCTTTCTGTTGTGATTGGTGGGTTAAGCTATGACGAAGCGGCCACAACTTTGTCCATTCCAAAGGGTACGCTGATGTCGCGGATCTCGCGCGCGCGTACTAAAATCAAATCTGAAATGGACGCTTCGACCGCCGTGAAGATCAGGAGCGTGAAATGACGCACACCCCATCCATCGAAGACCTGGTTCAGCGTAGCATAGACGGTGAGTTGTCACCGGAAGAGAGCGAACGCCTTGACCGTCACCTTGCCCGTCACCCGGACGATGCAGCGCGCGTTCGTGCAATGCAGCGTCAATCTGATCTGATAAACAAGGCGGTCCCTGTACCTTCTGCGGCACATCTTCGAAGTCTGCAGAAACAGGCCACGCCACCCTCGCCAGTCTCTTTGAGGCTGGTTGCTTCGGTCGCGGTTTTTACAGTCGGATTCGGCTTGGGATCTTATTTGCAACCTTGGAACAGTGGAACAACCGACGATCTGGCATTGTTTTCGCAACACGCAAAGGCGGCGCATTCTTTATTCGCCGTTGAGGTTCTTCACCCTGTAGAAGTCGCCGCTGCGGAAAAAGACCACTTGCAAACCTGGCTCTCCAATCGTCTGGGCTCTGCCATTATCGCGCCGCAACTTGGGGAAACCGGGTTTTCCCTGATTGGAGGACGCCTTTTGCCCGCAGGAGACCAAGCCTCAGCTTTATTTATGTACGAGAATGCAGAGGGTGATCGGTTAAGTTTGATGGCCACGCATGGCGACACAACTCAAACTCAATCATTTCGGTTTCGACAAGAGGACGGGTATCTTGTCGTCTTCTGGCAGGACGGACCCTGGCAGTATACGTTGGTCGGGGACCAGAAACGTGACCCGATGGAACACATCGCCCGCTTGGCGCATGGTCAAATGATCTAGAAACCGCTTTCGACGGCTTGGCTCGCGCAGAAGATTTGCGACAACACCTTTGGGGTTATGGCAGATCATCCAGCAACATCGGGTACAGCAAGTTTCCTGCCTGCGGCCCGGCCCCAAGGTAATCAACCCATTGATCGGTCGACTCGTTGTACCGCCGGTACCGTTCGATCTTGTCATATAGCCCGTTGACGATGGTTTGCTGCTCTGAAATCGGAAGGCGCACCCAATCATCTTCAGTAATAGTCATGATCTGAGACTTATAGGGCAGGTCAGACAGGTATTCGTCCAACGCCACAGCTTCGGCAAGGCTGGGGTCTGATTGGCGTGATACCTGATCAGGTCTGCGGCTCATGTCTGCGGCAACTCCAAGAACCTGTGCAAAGAACTGATCAGGGTTCACGACGTTCCGCTCGGCCTGGTCGACAATGATCCGCAACGCTTCTTCCAGGTTACTCAGATCCGCCTTCGAGATGAGCAATCTGATAGACAAAGGTTTCAATCCTGGTCGATCAAAATCCCGATCCGCCACATAAGCTTCAAACAAGTCGGGCGCTCGCGCGCCTTCTGTTTTTCCAAGGTAGGCCAGTTGCATAGTCCGGCTTGCTGTACTCAGGCCGGAAAACCTGTTGTCACCTTTGTCAGCAATGGCGTCTTCGTCCAAAATCTCGTCGCCGCCGCTGCGACGATAAGAAGACGTATGCTTTGCCACAATCCCACCCAACGTGCGTGCGGTTTCCTTGTAGACGTCTGGGTCACCGTTCTCGATCGGGAAATACAAGGGAGCAGAATTCGGAAAGGCGGTCAGTTGCTTATAAGCCGCTTCAGCCGAAGGGTGGTCTTTGGCACCTCGCGCGGTACGCAGATGCATGACGGCCATCGCACCACCTATGCGCTCACGGACAATCCTGTTCAGACTTTCGGCGCTCAACCCTGTGGCAGAATACTGATCATCGAATTCGCGTGGACCTGCATCTGTAACCAGTACGATAAACCGTCCCCCAAAGTCGCTCCAGTCCATGCCTTCCAATGCGTATTCAATACCGCGATAGCTGTCTTCGCGAAAATTCTTACTGCTGGATTCCGCTTCTTGCATCTGATCGATGCCACTCAGGAAGTTGTCAACGTTAAGGCCCTGCTGAAGATCCACGAATGTCCGAACGTCATACCCAAGGCCCGGAGCTGCCTCGAGGCTGTCGCGATAGCCAACAAGCCCGAAACTGATCGCGTCTGCTGCCGCTGATCCTGCGGCCTCTCGATAAACCTCTTGCAGTGCTGCACGGGTAGCGCGGATATACGGCTCCATCGATATCGTAGTGTCCACGACAAAGACCACTGCTGTTTTTAAGTCGCCCGAATTCTGACTACCCGATGGCGCCGGGCGGTTCGGGGCGTTGGCACTGGCAACGGCCACTTGCAGCAGATTTACGAACGGTCCGATGTCGAACACAGCCTCTTCCGTTGCCAGGATTGGCATTACATAAAGGTTTTGACGCTGATCAATCGTTTCGCGCGGGCCTAAGGCGATCACGCTTTCTGACGGTTCGCCGCCCTGCTCAGCTGCCAGCGCTTCATCTCTGGCGTTTTTTGCAAGACCGGCGGGGTTTTCGCTTTCGATGATGTCATAGATCGGGTCGATATCATTAAAAAACAAAACGCGTCCGACATTGTCACTGCCTTCCAACGTTGCAACAATGTTCTGATTCCAGGGAATAGCCGCCCCTTCCGGAATCCACATAAGATCGTCGCCTTGATCGCTCGCTCCGATTTGCATCCAGTCGCCGTCACGAGCATAGACAAAAAACACCTGTAATGGAGAAAGAGACGCCGCGGAACTTTCGCTGTCTGGCTCGGGCCTCGCGTCGATCCGCTCACGGATCAGAACCCTTTGATACAGGCTTTCTTTGCCTTCGATTGGAAGCGGAGATCTTGATTGCGCCGTAGCCGGACCGACCATAGAGGCCAACAAGGCAACTAGGGAAATAACTCGTATCAACATCTTCTTCACCTCCTCACTCAGCCAATCGATCCAAAGCCTGACGCGCCGGGTCCGACCCAAGATCAGCTGCGCGCTGATAATAACGCCGTGCTGCCGACGGGTCAGGGCGCGGGAAAGGCGATGTAACGGTGCTGTGCGTTTTAGGATCATACATCTCAGCAATCAGGATATTGGCTGATGCCCGATCCTGTTGGGACAACTCCTGATCGTTGCTGATCGCAATCAGCGCGCCCAAAGCGGCATCCAGATTCTGTGCCCCGCCCACAGCCAAGAGGTCTCGTGCGGCTGTCAGTGGGTTATCGGCAGCAACGGCCTCCTGCGCAATCCCGACAGACTCATTGACCTTGGCTGACGAACCACCAGCTCCTGACAGAAAATACCATGCACCTCCAGCAATTGCGATCAGAGCGACGATACCCGCCGCAATCAAAGGTAGTTTGCTGCCCCCACCCTGGTCGGGCGCGGCAGTCGGCTGACGGGGTACAGCCGCCGAAGTCGGTGCTGCCTTGGCACCGCTCATTGCTGTGCGAAACAAGCCAGGCAGGTCACTGGGACGGTCTTTGGGGTTGGCTTTCAGCAGGTGTTCCAAAACAGATTTCAGACCGGGCGCAACCTTTGGATCGGTTATCTTGATGTCCACCTTTCGGTCTTCAACCGCGGCAAAACCTTTACCTTCACCTGGCAACTCGAGCCCGGTCGTACGCATCAACACAAGACCCAATGCATAGGCATCGGTCGCGGCTGAAACACTATTGCCAAACAAACCCAACTGTTCTGGAGCACAATAGCGCAGCTTGCCTGCAAAACTGTCGCCGATTATCGATTTGTCGGTTCCGATGCTGTCAGATGCCAAACCGAAATCTATGAACTTCGCTTGATTAATGTCTTCATGCGAGATCATCACATTGTCGGGTGCAACATCTCGATGAACGATGCCCAGTTTATGGATTGCCTCCAGCCCCTGCGCCAGTCGCAACCCCAATTTTAGAACGTCATCGGACGAAAGTCGCGCGCCCTTTTTCAGATAATGCGACAGAGGATGACCCGGTACAAATTCCATGACCAGAAACAAGCGCCCGTCCTTATCCAGCATGGAGGTTTCGAACCGGACCACCGCCTCGCTACGGACAGTTCGCAGCAAATTCGCTTCGCGCCGGAACAGGTCAACCGCTTTTTGGTTCTTGGCAAAGCTAGGTGTCATTACTTTGATTGCCACTTCGTGACCGCTGGCCCGGTTCAAACCCCGGAATGTGGCACCCATACCACCTTCACCCAACAGAGACTTGATCTCGTAGGTATCCTGAAGGACGCTGCCGGGTCGAAGCCCAAGTACAGAATGTTCCATAGCTTATGTTACCTCCGGCTCTTCAAACTGATCGCGCTGTGTTTGGAAAAGGTGCGGATATCCATGATTTGAAAACAGATGCCAGCAAAAACAAGCGAAGCGGTAATCCCGAACACCACAGTCAGAAAGGCTGCAATGATGGTCGTTGTATCCGGCCCCAGCGGAGATAGCCGCAACATCGTAATTGCTGTGAAACAGAAAAAGACAATGGATAGACAAGTCGTTATCCAGACCAGTACTTCAAGCGATTTGTTCAATACATCCCGCATAGTTCAACCTTTCCAATTCATTCTTCGACAAACGACAAAGCAACTGCCTGAAAGTCGTTCGCAATCTGATCCAAATCCGAATAGCCAGCTACGCTTCGCGCACCGATATGATCCTGAACCATAGCAAGGCAAGTCGCGCGCTCGCGACCCCGCTCTGCTTCTGTCGGATAGATGAAATCGATCTGCTTGCGCAGCAAAACAGGTGAATACTGATCGACCAACCCTTCGATCAGGTTGGCATATTCGACAATATCAGCCTTGGCCTTGGCCTCAAGTTCGGCCAGCTTGGCCGCAGCGTCCTCTTTGGCAGCAAGCACTTCGTCAAGGAAAGACTGGTCCCCGCTTGCCCGCGCTTCCGCCTCCAGCGCATCCAGCTCAGGTGCAATTGTCAGTGATGAAATCAGCGCATTTAGATAACGTCGAATGCCCTGCCCGCAGACAAGTACACCCGAGGTCAGGATAAGGCGGATCGACTGGTCGCGTTGCGCGTTACGTTCCACACGCCCCCTGTTCAAGGTATCCTTGATCACCGCCAATTGAGTTTTGGTCCGATCCGACAACGTCTCGGCCGATATCTCATCCAGAAGGTCCATCGCCTCTTGTTCGCTGGCCGCTACAGCAAGACCTTCGTCCGGGCGTGCCAATTGGTCCAGTCCATCTTTCAGAGCCTGGTCCTGATCAGCCGAAGTAATGGCCAAGCCCTGCAACACAAGACGTGTGCCGGTAAACCGGTCCGCTGAAGAGGTATTGGACAAAATGTCAAACGGCGGCACTTCGAACCGGGTCGAAGAAGTGATGTCCGCCAAGGGTGTGCGTGCATCACCCCCCCGTTTCACAAATCCTCCGGCCTGTCCGTGCAATCGGCCGTGACGGACCAAAGCAAATGGATCGCCAACGATTTCGGCCGCATTGCCCAGCATGTCATGCAGACCCAAAGGGTTGGGGCGCAACGAACCTATAACCTGTAATTTACCGCCCGCCGACGCTGTTCCACCATGTGCTATGAATTCGTCCTGCGGCGTCCCTTCCGGAATCGGGGGCAAGGGCGCCCGGAACAGAGCTTGATCAACGGCCAACCCACCGCGGGCAGAGTATTCCCACTCTTCTTCAGTCGGCAATCGCAGATACCCACGTGTTTCACCGACACGCGGTAACGTATCCGGGGCGTTCTGCATCAACCATAGCGTATAGGCCTCAGCAAAGCGCTGATAGTCGAGCTTTGATTGTGCGACGGCAGGAACAAACTCGCGTCGGCGGGGTTCCTTTTCGGAACATTGACCAGCCATGACCACATCCCATTGTGCCTGTGCCAACTCGTATTTGGCCATGTAGAAGTAGCCCTTGGCCGCACCATCTTCATCCGCGAACGCACCAGATACAAACGCCCGCCGAAGACCGTTCAGATAGGGCTGCTCGCTTCCTTCCTGACCAAGTACAACCGAAACATCGCCAATCACGCCGTCAGTATTAGGAGTTGCGATCTTTCGAAACGTCATCGCTCCGCCGCACGGCATTGGCAGGGTCAAATCTCCCTCGGCGGGTTGCGGATTAAAATATTTCTCGCGCCAAGTGATGTCCTGCGCCTGTGCGGTTGAAGTCAAGCTGAAAAGGCCGATCAGAGTGGCAATCATACTCAGAGGAAGTCTAGGCATGGGTCAAAACCTCCTGTGGTTCAACATTGCGAACGGCAAATACCGCCCAGGCCGCTGCCGTGACAGCTGTCACAGCGCCCAGACCCAGAGTGGCCAGAATGTCACCGGGGTAAAGGCGCGCAATGGCCTCTCCGGGCGCCGTTTCGAAGCTGGCATTGATGGCAAGCAGAAAAGGCAGGATGATAACCAAGGTCGCAATCACACCACCCAGTACAAGCGTCAGGCTTTGCACAACGGGAATGACGCACCGCTGACGATCGGGCATCGTCAACATGGAAAACAAACTGAAGATGACGCGTTGACGCTCGACCATACCACGAAGGTTGGCTGACATTGCAGCCCAAAACCCGAACATCGCCAATGCCGCTACGGCCGTGAAAAGGATGTTTAAATTCCGGCGAAACGACAGCAACAGCGCTGCGTTTTCAGCCCTTGGACGAGATTGCAAACCGATATCCGCCAAATAAGCGGAAAGGGTTGCGATATCTTCGAGAGACCTGGCATACAGGCGATAGCTGGCAAAGCTGTCAGGTTCCGGAACCGGGTCCGTCCAGTTACCAGGTGTCGCGGACAGGTCATCCCGGAACCGCTCAACTGCCAGCAAGTCGGGAACCGACAGGAAGATTGCGGGCCGCGGCCAGATCTCAGGCGAAAGCACACCGATAACCGTCAGGTCGCGCCGCGCGTTCTCGCGCTGCCCGTCGACCTCGCGCCCGATAATCATGTCCAGTGTATCACCTGCGGAAACCGAAAGATCACTTGCCAGCGTGTCTGATATCCAGATCCGGCCGGGACCGACGGCCTCGCCCTTGACCAAGGGGTCACCCGCAGATGACGGGATCAATGGCACCGCCCGCTCCAGTTTCCGCTGCGCCTCATTCCGAACAGCGTTTGCGGATGTGTTGATTGAGCGTGTTGCAGGAACAACAAAACCTACATCTTGCCGCGCATTCAAACCTGCAAAGAAGGCAGCATCATGCTGCCCCGCACCGATGGCCAGGATTTCACGGTTCGACGGATCTTCGATCAGACGCCCGACCATTGTGCCGATGACCCCATTCTTGAGCGCAAGTATGATCAGCAGAGGTCCAAGAACACCAGCCAAGGCAGCGACAAAACATAAAGCCGATTGCCAGTCGTGCTTTAACTCCCTGAGGGCCAGTTTGGTTGGTATTTTCAACATCATGCCACCTTGGCCGCTACACGACCCGCTGTGGAAAAGATGGAATAGGACTGCCCCTGATGATCCAGAAGCCGATGATCAGCCCGAGGCGTTTGCGCAAACTCACCGATCTGCGCCTGATGGCTGGCCAACACGACAGCGGACCCGGCCTCTGCCGCAAGATGCACGATCAAGCCCTCGACCTCGGCGACATTCGCGGGATCCAGTGCCGACACCGGCTCATCCAGCAGCAACAGGGCCGGTCGACCCAACAAAGCCCGCGCAACGGATACTCGCTGTCGTTGGCCAACAGATAACTGACCCGGCTTTCGCGCCCCATAGTCACCCAGGCCCATCGACCGGATCAGATGGTCCTGCCATTCTGCATCGGGTTCCTGACCCGCAACGCGCACGGGCAGTTCGATGTTTTCGAGCAATGTCAGATATGGAACCAGTGTGTTTGTTTGAAGTACAAATCCCAGCTTGTCCGGCCCCGCAAAATCCGCACGAGGCGTATCCGGCGTCACCGTAACGCCAGCTATCTCGTGGTGCGTATCCGGCAATGCAGTCAACGGAAGCGCCCCCGCGATCAACCCCAGAGCAGTACTTTTACCCGCCCCACTGACAGCATCCAGAACAATGGTCTCACCTGCCCTCAGGTCCAGTTCTTCGATCACAACAAAGAAACCCGGCGCTCGTTCTATACCAAGGTTCCGGATTGACAGGACGGTATCAGGGTCGTTTGAGGACAAGCGCTATCCCTCCCAGTTCAACCCTCGACGTGGTGTTGATCTGCACCGGCTCGTTTGGCTTGAGGCGCCGCCCGTCAACCTTGGTCCCATTCGAAGACCCAAGATCTGTCAGCATCATTTTACGCCCCTGCAGAGAGAGGCTTGCATGACGGCGGCTCAAATTGCGATCAGTGACTGTCAGTGTGTTCTCGCTGGCACGCCCGATGGTGACACCGGATTGCAGCTGCCGAGCACTGAACTGCGCAGAATGACCCGCCATGCCCACGGCAAGAATAGACCGCCCAGAGGATTTGGAAGACGCAGCCGACCGCTCGGGTTTGAAATCAGCCTTACCGCGACTGCGCGAGACGACATAGTACATCCCACCGATCACCACAGCGCCTCCACCGCACAATACAGCAAGGATGATCAGAAGGTTGCTGTCTGACGTACCACCGGAAACGACAGTTGGATTGTCAGGATCACAACCTGCCTTGTGACGCGTGAACGGGACATTGCTGTCTTGCAGGAAACCGGCGATGGAATTGGCGGATGGTGCAAAGAACGTGCCGTTAGCAGGAGTTTCACCATCCGAATTCAACATGACACCGGCGGTGTTGATCCCCAAAACCGAACCGCAGAAATCGATCATCGGCCCGCCGGAGTTTCCGGGGTTGATTGCTGCAGTGTGCTGAACAATTTCTTGCGTACCACGATTCCGCTGCGTTTTTCCGGGTGAAACTTTGCTGACGGCCCCTTGTGTCAATGTGGTCTCAAAAAAGGCCAGCTCGTTTCCGCTGTCATTGGATACGTCTGAAGTGCCAGGAAAACCGACTGCGGCAACCTGCTCGCCTTTGTTGATTGTCCCAACACGCACCGCCAGAACGTTGGGTTTGTGATCAAAGGATTCCTGCGGTGTGATCTTCAGGATAGCCATGTCCTTTTCAAAGGAATCGTATGCAACCTGAACGCCGTACTTGTAGATTCGGTCGCCTTTCTTGAAGCCAACAAATGCGCTGACACCACCTTCGATCACGTGGTGATTGGTCAGGAAATAATACCCGCCTCCACCCGGCAAAGGCGCAAGCACAAAGCCAGACCCGGTTCCCCATCCACCATCGTATTGGACAACCACACGCCCAACCGCACCATCAGCCACCTTAACGACTTCGGATTGGATCTGCGCGCATGCAGCTGACACTCCGAAAGCAGCTGACCAAACAACTGAGAAAAACATTGCACGAAGGGCGATCACAACATTCACATCAAAGTTCCATACGCAATTACGGCCACAGCAACGACCAGAATAAACAACAACACCACTAGCGATGCCTTATGCCCAGCACGACCACCGCGCTTATGTCGAGGCGTGCGACCGTCCTGCGGTCGCTTTGGTTTCGGGTCAGGTGGTTCATGTTTCTCGACAGGGTGACGCAAATCGATACCTGAAATCCGGGCATAGTCTCGCGCAGTCTGAATTCGGTCTCGGGGCAACAGCTGACACCCCATGTCGATCGCATTGAGCAGAACGTCATCATATTGGGCCTGCACACGGTTGCGGATCAGATTCTGACGCACGGGCACATAAGGATCACGACCAGTGGCCCGCTTGTCTTTCCAACGTTCTTCCGCATTTGGCGGCAGGCTTTGCGACACCATTTCGTAAAGAATAACGGACAATGCGAACAGATCGCTCCACGGTCCTTCGTGAACTCCGCCCGCCAACCCGGTTTTTTCGGGCGGAAACTGCTCGATCGCGGCGTATTTCCGTGTGAACATAGAAGCCAACCCGCTGGACTTGCCCATCAGTCGCGCTGCTCCGAAGTCAATCAGGATCGGCTGCCCATCTTTTCGGATCATGACATTCGCAGGCTTCATGTCGCGATGCACAATGCCAACTTTGTGAACCGCATCCAATGCACCAAGCATTGATTGGAGAAACTTTTTTACGAGGTCCTGAGGTACGGAGCCACGTGCCTCGATCATACGAGTCAGCATCCGGTCCAACGGATCGCCGTGGATGTATTCCATCACGCAATAGGCTGTACCATGCTTGCGAAAAGCCGCCCGAACACGCATCAAGCCCTGCTGCTGCGGCAGGTCGCGCAACATGTTAGCTTCCTGCAAAAACGCTTCGAGCCCCATGTGAAAAAGCTGGCGCCCTTCGTTTGTGGGAACGACTGCGTTCTTCGGTCCGCGACTGGCGTAATCCGCCGGGAAGTACTCCTTGATTGCAAATCGTTCACCTGATTCCCGGTTGCGCGATTGATAGGTGATGCCAAAGCCCCCTTGCCCAAGCACGTCCCCTAGGACATAGCCGGCAAAGGTTTCTCCCCTTGGCAAATGAGCGGACACGGGCGGCGCTACTCCTGAACTACTGAATCAGTGGACGGTTGCTCATCCTGATTGGTCACATCTTCACCAGGCTGATCACCCGACGCTTCAGGCGCATCTGACGGAGGGGCTTCTTCACCAGGCGCTTCCGGATCAGCCACCGGTTCCTGAGCATCCGATTCTTCGGATGCGGGGCTCTCAACACCTTCAACAGGCGTTTCCGGCGAAACCGGCTCGGCGACCGAGCTGTCTCCGATACTGCGTTCTTCCTGCTCTACTGGAGCGGGCTCGGGCTTTGTTACCAGATCAGTTTCCGCTGACTTCTTGTCACCGAAACTCAGCGCACCAATAGTGGCCCCAACGGCTAAAGCCCCAAGTCCGATCGCAATGTATTTCAGTGTTTTCTTTCGATTGTCAGCGGGTGTGAACGCCCACTGGCTGCCCCGCAACATGCTGCTCATGCCTTCCTGAACATGTGCATAAACCACAACAGTCGTATTATCCTGTTTCGGTTTGCCTTTCGCCTCGACGGCATTCAGCAGATCCGAGGCCACACCACGCATGTCGCGACTTTTACCGCTTTGCAACACACCGGTGATCTCGGCTTGCGACAACGTATCAAGCCCGTCAGAACATACCAGTACGACATCACCGGGTTTCAGGTTGATCGCGTTGATATCCGTCAGTGAAATCCGATCTCCCATCAAGGCAGAGCGCAGTGCGTTGCGACGCGGATGGTTGTCAGCCTCGTCCTGAGTGATTTGACCAGACGCAACCATCTGCAAAAGCTCGCCGTAAAGCGAGTGATCAGCGTTTAGCTTTTTCAGCCGTCCGTCGCGTAGTAGAAACAAGCTGCTGTCTCCGACGGACAACCAGACCAAACGGTCACCCAGTTTCAGGGCGGCAACAAGTGTACACCCCATGCCCTTTAGATCCGGTTGGCTGCCAATCTTGTGACGCAGAGCTTCATTGGCCGCGATCAATGACTCCTGCAACCGGTCTCGAGGACGAGGGGCGTTCGAGCCTTCGATGAAATGGGATTTGAAGGTTGACAACGCCATGTTCGCGGCCACTTCACCACCAGCGTGCCCCCCCATCCCGTCGGCGACCAGCATGAGGATATCTGATTTGGGGTCACGTTCATTCTGGAATACGATGTCAAACGCATCTTCCTGGTTCTCGCGCTGGCCCAGGCTTTGCTTGCCGCTGATAATTGTCATCTGAATTAGTCTTCAGAGGATTGGGCCAGTTCCGACCAGTCAAAATCCTCGTTACAGAAAGCAACAAAACGCACATGAGTCTGCTTGGACAATTCAATCAAAGCATAGTTCTCAAGCGGCATTGTCGTGGCGACGATCTGCCCGTTGATCCGACTGATATTGCGGCCTGTTCCGGGGGCTGCAAAGAATACCCGATTGGCGTCGTCAAAAATGATACGCAGATGATCCTTACCAGAAATCAACTTGTCACCAAAATCCAGTGACACACGCTCTCCCCCCTCGCGTCCCAGCGTGTTCATACCTGAACCCAGGTTTACAGACTGTCCCAGTCCGGGGCCCTTCACCACGACCAACCACCCTGTAATGGGATCAATCATTGGATCAAATTCGGCTTTTCCGGAAAAGCTCTTGGACATACCTCCGTGGTAGATCTGCGTCTTGTCAGATTCTACATATTCGGTCGGGGCTTCGCTGTAGGATGATCCGCCGATTGCATGTGTCGGTTCATTGTTCGAAGGGGCAAGGCTTTCGGTAAAACCGTCATCTCCTTCTATGTCCAGATCGTTCAACTCTTCGTCATCCTTATCGAACAACCAGCTAGTCTTGTTATCGTTACCCATTTTCATCACCTTTCCTGTTCAGATGATCTGGCGGATTAACCGCGGACCAGTTTCAGGCGCACGGGCCCAAGGCCCACAGTGTCACCCACATTTATTCTTTGCGTGCCTTTGATCTTGCGATCATTGACCAGCGTCCCGTTCAGACTATCCAGATCACTGAGTGTGAACTTGCCATCCAGCGATCCGCTCAGTTCGGCATGAACACGGGATACGCCGCTATCGGGAACGACCACGGCGTTAGTGCTGCTGCGGCCCAAGGTCGAACGCCCTGCGGGCACCGGAAACCGATGTCCATTGTCAACACGCACAAGAAAGGCAACCGGAGGTGGTACATGCGCAGCCGTCGGTGCTGCGTCGCGGTTCGGCACTTCCTCAGCATTTGGGATATCCCCCAGTTCGATCTCTTCCAGATCATCATCAAAACCAGAGCCCCCGCGACGCATCAGCAAGAACGCCAGCAAAAGTACCAGCAATGCCAGAACACCGGCACCGACATAGACATACAAAGCCGGCAAGCCGAAAATCAGAGTTTCATCCACTTCCGGTTCAGCCGGTTCTTCCGTTTGCGCCGCCGCTACATTGACAGGCTGAAACTCTGCCGAGTAGCTCTTGGTCTGTGTCTGACCAGGTTGACCAACAACAGGTTCGATCATGTCAATCGTGATACGCGCTGGCGCCGCATCGCCTACGGGGACGATCAGGCCTGAGCCCTTGACCGAATTTCCATAAGTTCGAATGAAGCTTGAAACTACCGTGTTTGCTGTTTGTTGGTTCTGAAGAAACACTTCTTCCATTAGACCTTGTTGAGGATCGGTCAGGCGTTTCAAAACATCGATGCCGCGCGTGGTACGGGCATTCCCCTGTGCCCGCCAGAACATCCCAAGAGCTGAGACAGACACCCCTGCCTTTTCCGCAGCCGCTGAAATCTCTTCAACGGTGGCCAACCCTTCCTCGTCGCCGTCGGTGATCAGAATCAGGTTTTTCAACAGCACATCGTCCTGCTCGCTGAGCAATTCGATTGCCCGGGTCGAGTTTGCAACAAGGCGCGTGTTCTGTTCTTTGATTTCTAGAGATTTGACCACGTCTTCCGCGCGCGAGCGGCTGGTGGAGAATGGTGAGAGTTCGACAATATCGTTACCGAAACCGTAGATTGCAACTTTCTCATCTGGCGGCAGGTTCGTCACCACGCGCGATATAAGGTCCCTCTCGCGGCTCCAGCTGCGCACCCTGCCACTGCGATCCCCGACAGAAAGGTCAATCAGAACCATTGTAGCAGAGAGGGTCAGGTTACCGGGCAATTCGTCGACATCTTTGACGAACTCGAAATCAGCTTGCGTATCACCAAGGGATCGAAAGCTCATACCGCCGCGTTCGTTGCCTGACGGTACCCGCACCAGACAACTGTCTTCCGGTGCAGGTTTTGCCGGAGCGCAATCCAGAATTGCAAGCCCGGTCGCAGGCGCACGCGTCTTACCGTCCTGCGCTTGGGCTGAGCTTGCAAAAACCAATGCAGCCGCAACCGCAATAAATTTGCGTGATATTCCGTAGGTCACGATCCCAAGACCCCCCTCAGGCAAGTTGTCCCGGTCGTCGCATGCGTCGACAAGCGCCGACCTGGCGTGTTTCTTATCAGATCGACAGCGCGCGATAGGCCGACTTAATCCGGTTTAGTTCGTTCCGTACAACAGACGGATCAGCGCCGCTTGATACGTCCCGTTCGACGGCCCCCAGTTGATTGTCCAAAGCCTGAACTTGCTGCAGTTTCACCGGGTCCGAAGCTGACGCTGCGCGGGCTTTGGCCCCTTGGGCTTTGACTTCCGCAATCTGCTGACGCAACGCGTTTATCTCGCTTTGATTGGCATTGCGCTGCGCCGCTAGCTGAGCGTTTCGCTGCTCAGCCGCCTTGTTCTGAGCAAGAATGGCATCCGCTTGCGCCTTGTTCTGCGCAATCTGGCGATCGTATTCCCCGGAATTCAGGTTAGCAATATTGTCGAAGAGAGTCGCGGTGGTTGGGTCCGTAGATCCTGTACATCCCGCAAGGGCGATCAATGAGACCAGCATTACCGGTTTTGAGAAACGAAAAAGATCAGAGGTCATGGTACACACTTACTATTGGAAAACCCGCGTCCGGTAACGAACGCGGGTCAAAGAAACTTAAAGAAGATTGATGGATGCCCGCGTCCGCGCCAGACGATTTTTGTTGCTGACGGCTGCATTCGTGGCTCCACCCAGACCAGGCTGGCCTTTGCTTGAGGCAGCACGCAACTCGGAAATCGTTCCATCCATGTTCTTTTCGCTGCGCTTTAGCTCATTCGAAACAACCTGGCGGTTTGACTTGATAGCCTTGACGCGTGCGTTGTACGCCGATTGAGAAACCTGGCCGCCATCCAGTTGACGACGCAGCGACTTCAGTTCGGCGTTTTGCGATGCCAGAACTGACCGCAGGTTTGCTTCGACCGAATTCAGTTGCTTACTGACGTTGGACAGATTGGCCAGAACAGCCTTGCTGTTGACGATTTCAACATTTTTGGCTGCCGCTTTCTTGCCGACCTGATTGCCGCCTACGCCGCCGATCAGGCCACCTGCTGCTGCACCAGCGGCACAATCGCTGCCACTGCCACCCAGCAACAATCCGATCCCACAACCAACGACTGCACCAGCCAGGGCACCCTGAATGGTATTGTTGACGATGATATCTTTTGAAACCTGATCCAGGCTTCGAACCTGCTTTTCAAGTTGCTTTTCCTGCTGCGTCTTGCCAGCGACTGCCGATGATGACGCAGATTGAATTGTTTCTTCTGTACAGGCTGAAAGTAGAAGAGAAAAAACCGCAAAAATAGAAATTGCTACTGAACGCATCAACAAACTCCGTACTCATAATTTTCTTCGTAGTTGATTATGAAGTCACATACTTTTTATTTTCAATCAACGATTCGCATGTGTGCAAGTGAAGAATGGTAATATCGTCTCACGTCGCCGAACACGTGAATTCCTTATTTATCAAACTCGAGATTTTCAATGAAATTACCCTTTGATATCAGAGATAAACTCTCACTCGCAAATGATATTTTTACCTTCCTTGGGCACCTCGGTGCCGGAGTTGGCGCATTTCTTGCGTTTCTCGGTATTACTTCCAATTTGACGAACAATACGTCCAGTATTGTGTTCAATGTTCAGGTTTCTTCACTGTCTTTACCTGTCCGCCTGACATTATTAGTTTTAGTCGCTGCGGCATTGGGATGGGGATTGGGTGCACTTGTCGGAAAGCTAAGTCAGCAAAGAAATGAGTCTCTTGGCTTTGCAGCTTATGTCGTCGCGCTTTTGTGGGGCGGCCTTATGGTGGGGGCCGCTGACTGGCTTTCTATTGCGCCCCACCAACAGGTCTTGCCGGAAGTCCTGTTATTCACTGTCACAGGAACGGGTCTTGCCGTGTGGGTCGCTGGATTCCATTTTCAAAGCGCCGGTGCAGGTGGTAGACGAGCACTGCGGATCAGGTGCGACGCGCTGTTCCTATTCTCGATCGGCGCGGCCCTTTTTATGGTGCTTACTTTGTTGGGGGCGCGGACATGAAGCTCAGTGGACCTCTGGATTCAAAAAACGCCGCGCGCCTGCTGAGCGCCGCCGCTGTCCTAGATTTTATGTTTCTGGGTTTTGTATTGGTCACTTTGGAACCTGTGTTGCGTCAGGAACTACGGTTGGGAAATACCGGTCTGGCCTTACCGGTAGGGCTTTATCTGATCCTGGTTCTTAGCTACTGGTTGATCTGCGAAGGTTTTCTTGGTGGGCACAGCCTGGGACGATATGCCTTACGTCTGAATATGCGCGACAAACGCGGCAATCCGGTATCTCATATGCGGCGTTCTACCCGCGCGTTGAAGAAGATCATGTCGTTTGGCTTAACCGGAGCAAATCCGAACGTCGCATCCCGGTATGACAGGGCCGCCGATGTGACATGGTACAGCCCGATGGCTCCCCGCGCCTTGGCCTTTTGGCAACTGGTTGTTCTGAACGGCCCGGATCGCGGCAAGTTTGTCGAATTTCGGAATGTTAAAGGCTTGTCTAACACACATCAGATCAAAATCGGACGTGACAAGAACTGGGCTGATCTTGCGCTTTCTCGCAGCGAAAGAACTTCGGGTCAGCATTGTGTTTTACGCGTAGAAAAAACGGGCGATCTTTTTATTCGTGATATGGGCTCAACGAACGGAACCTGGACAGGTGGACGGCGTGTCGGTCCTGAAAAATGGGTACCGTTGGCCGCGGATGGTCGGTTCCGTGTAGGAAATGTCCAGATTGCCACGGTCAGGTGACCAGTTCCAACGTACCGCGGGTTTTAGCATAGTTTGTTAGCTACAAATGCACGGCAGGTATTGCGGCTGGTTAATTCCCTAAATTTGACTTTGGAATTGGTTAGTCACTCAGGATTCCACGGTCATCAATTGCGATCCGGTTGCGACAAGACCTCGGTACAGGTTTCGGGCGGATCACCCTGACGTCATGGTAAATTTGTTTGACATCAGACTACCGGTATCTCATATTTCTGTCATGACAGAAACAACTGATTTATCCGAATCCTCGGCCCGTTCACAATTCATCCTCTATTGGGGTGATATGGGCAGCCAGTGGGGTGTGAACCGATCCGTAGCGCAGATACATGCGCTTTTGTACCTCAGCACTTCGCCCATGAATGCCGAAGAAATCGCAAACGAACTTGGCATCGCCCGGTCAAATGTTTCAAACTCGCTGAAAGAGCTGGCCGGATGGCGTTTGATCCACCGCGTGCCCGTCCCCGGTGATCGTCGCGAGCACTTCGCAGCCGAAACTGATGTCTGGAACATGGCCCTTCTGATTGCAAAAGGCCGCAAAGAGCGCGAGATCGACCCCGCGATGCGGGCGTTGGACATCTGCGTGCAACAAGCCTCGGACGAGGCTGATCTGTCCCCTGTCGTATTGGAGAGAATGCAAAATATGCAACAGTTCCTGACTACGGCCGACCAATGGTCCGAGCAAATGCTGTCGGTCCCTAAGTCCAAGCTTTCGGCTCTTATGAAGATGGGCGACAAGATCATCATGCTCCTCAAGATCGGGAGCAAGAAAGGCAAGTCGTAAAAAATTTTGAGAATATATTTCTCTTCCTACAGAAATAACAGCAACTACAGCATATGGTGTGATATGAAACTGAGCAATTTCTCTCCGCATGTTATGGACATGTCCGATCAAAGGTTTCGCGACTTGGTTGGCCCCGCAGCTTGGGCCGCCCTGCCCCATCAGGTCCGGGCGCGGTTTGGTCATTGCCTAGCGAACGGCGCCAGCGTGGTCTATCAGGGCAAAGTTGTAGCAATGCGTCTGACGCTGGCCGGGCAACTGCTGGCGCATCTGGCCCGTCTGATCGGCGGCCCCCTACCCTTTGATACATCCAGCGTGGATCAGCCCGCGATTGTCACCGTGACCGAGGATAGTTCCGTTAACGGACAGTTCTGGATCCGCCAGTATGGGCGCGCCGGAGGGTTTCCTCAAGTTATCCACAGCGCAAAACGGTTCTCTGGACCGACCGGGATCGAAGAATACATCGGCGCCGGTATCGGTATCGCATTGCGCGTTCAAGCAGACCGCACCGGTCTCCGCTTTCTCAGCGATCATTACTTCGTTCAATTGGGTGATAGGAAACTGCGCCTCCCGCGCTGGATTCGCCCTGGCGTTCTGACCATCACTCACACCGATCTTGGCGACGCGCGGTTTCTGTTTTCCCTAAGCCTTCATAGCCGCCTGTTCGGAGAGTTGATCCACCAGGACGCCATTTTTTACGACAGAAAGGATCCGACATGACTGACCCGCTGCTTTGGACATTGATTGCCCTTCAGATCTCGATGGGTGCATTCGACACGCTGGTGCACCATGAAGGCACCGAGCGGCTGGCCTGGCGCCCTTCGCAACAGACCGAACTGCGCCTGCATGGGGTCAGGAACGCTTTCTACGCCGTCATCTTCCTGTGCCTTGGATGGTTCGAACCCCACGGCACGTTTACCATTGCTCTGACCATAATCCTGGGCCTTGAGGTCCTGATTACCCTTTGGGATTTCGTTGAAGAGGACCTGACCCGCCGTCTCCCCGCCACAGAACGGGTCAATCACACTTTGCTGGCGCTGAATTATGGTGCGATCCTCGCGCTGGCTGCCCCATACCTTTGGACCTGGTCTGCCCTGCCGTCAGAGATGGTACCCGTCCATCACGGCGGTTGGAGCATCATGGCGACCCTTGCCGCGATTGGTGTGGCGCTGTTCAGCGCGCGCGATTTGGTGGCGGCCGCACGCAGCACGCGGTTGAATGCTGTCAACGCGACCTCTCTGGTCGCGCAACTCGCGCCCCGACAACATCTGCTGATCACGGGTGGCACCGGTTTCATCGGACAACGCCTGGTCGAAGCCCTGGTTGCTGGCGGCCACCACGTCACCGTCCTGACCCGCAATCTGCAAAAGGTCGACGCTTTGACCCATCCGGTACGCCTGATCACCTCACTCGAGCAAATTGACAACACAGAGCGTTTTGACGCCATCGTCAATCTGGCGGGTGAGCCGGTAGCAAACGCGCATTGGACGCCTCGGAAACGCGCGCGCATCCTGCAGTCTCGGGTCAAGATGACGAAAGATTTGGTCGCACTGATCCGCAGGCTGGATCAAAAACCATCTTGTCTGATCACCGGCTCCGCCGTGGGCTGGTATGGGCTGCGGCAAGACGAGACCCTCACCGAAGACGACACGCACTGCCCCGCCTTCATCCATGAGGTGTGCGACACATGGGAGCGCGCCGCTGCGCCAGTCGTGGATATGGGCGTCCGGGTTGTGCAACTGCGTATCGGTCTGGTGCTGGGGGTTGAAGGCGGCATGCTGGCCCGAATGCTGACACCTTTCGAGTTTGGTGCCGGTTGTCAGCTGGGGAATGGACAACAGTGGATGCCCTGGATCGAACGGGATGATCTGATCCGCGTCATCGCATTCGTCATGTCGCATCCGGATATCAACGGCCCGCTCAACGCCACTGCTCCAAACCCGGTGCGCAACGCAGAGTTCACACAGGCTTTGGCAAGCGCATTGAACCGACCTGCCTTGATACGTCTGCCTGCTTGGCTGATCACAAACGTCGCAGGGGATATGGGACGTGAAACGATACTGGGTGGCCAGCGTGTCATTCCGGCAAAACTGCTACGCAGCGGGTTCCGTTTCAATAGCCCCGAGCTGGCCCCCGCCCTTGCCAGGATCACGGGCGCTCGGGCCGCCTCAAACAGCGTCAGCTCTGAGAAACGCCGCGCCTGACCCGCGCCCGCTGCGCAACGCCGGGATCCAGAAAATCCCGGTGTTGCACGAGGCAAGGGTTGGTCGTGTTACGGCTTGGCTTGCTTGTTGGTGCACAGACCCAGAAGCGCATAGATCGGACAGAATTTCATGAATGCCGTCACCACAAACACAGCCCCAAGCCAACCCCAGGGGCCGATAGTACCGGTCAGTGCCAGAAGGATCAGCACACCACCGAGGATCAGGCGCAGAATCCGGTCGACAGAACCAACATTAGACGTGAATTGCATGGTCGAATCTCCTTGATTGTCTGGCCCAAGATTCACTGTTTTCCAAGCCATATTATGTGACGAGGTCACACAACCCCCGTTCTGGCATGGTGGTGCAGAGCTGGGCGGTCCTGCAGATAAATCACACCTCGCTCAAGCCTGACCCACCCGCGATGTTCAAAATCCTTGAGGATACGGGACATGACTTCGCGCGCGCTGCCCAGTTCGGCTGCAATGCGCTGGTGCGTGGTGCGAATATCGCCCGAAGTTGCGCCCTGATCCAAAAGCCACTGCGCCAGTTTCAGGTCCATCCGGTTAAGTAGAAGATCATCGATAACCTCGGACAGCTCAACAATGCGTTGTGAAAACGCCATGAAGACCGCGCCCCGAAACTCGGCATCTGTAGCCAGCAACGTGTTGAACTTGTCCCGCCCGATGGCCAGCGCCGTCACCGGCCCCTCGGCATAACCGAACCCTGAATAGGGGATGTCCGACAACATGCACGAGGTCGTCATAACGCAACTGTCGTACGGGCCAACCCGATAAAGAACAACGGTGCGTCCCGACGGACTGGTTTGTTCCACCCGGACGATGCCCGAACGGACGATCAAAAACATCTCACCGTAAGCGCCCGGAGCAAACAGTTGGGATCCGTCTGGTATAGTCAGATTACTTCCTGCGGACTTGAGCCGGTCGAGAATGGCCTGGCTCCAGTTCTGTTGGGTCACTGCTCTACCTCCGTCTCACACTCACTCCCGGATTTTTAGCCTTGGGGACCTCGCGAGCAAACCCAATTGCCTGTGACAAACCCACCCGCGCGGAACCAAAGTTGACAATTCTACTACGGTCTTAATAGCGGCAGCATCAGTGGAGATGGCGACTCGATTGGCCTGCCAGTTGGGCGAAATGCTGAAATGGACGGAGTCCAGGGGAGATCTGCCTTTAGCGGATCATGTTTTTCAGCTTAATGGTCGTCAGGGCAAATGCGGTTGAAGCAAAGGATTTGATTGCCAGCATGGGTCTGGATCCTCTGTCGCTAAAACGCCGTTTTATTCGGTAGGCACGGATTTGAAACAGAATCGAAACGAAACGCTTCACGATGCGTTCGCGCCTACGGGTTGATTGATGTGTGCTTTCGGCTTGGTTGTTCAAGCCTTTGTGCGAGATGCGTCGATGCATCTCGCCTTCGCAGTTTACACAAATGGAAGTGGTAAAAAGTTACCGTGTCAGGTCACGTCAGATCGTCGACACGTGCGTCAGGTGCGTTCCGTTTGACGGAATCGATCCCGTTATCCCGCCCTGAAGTGCTGGTATAGCTCTCGCTGGTGCCGATCACCTGACCGTTGCTGGCCTTCAAGTTGAACATATGACCGCCGGATTTGGTTTCCTTGCGCTCGTACCGGCTGTCATCCGGCGCGTTCTTCTTGACTGACTCGATCCCGTTCGTGGCACTCGCCTTTTGAACATATCCTTCACTGGCCAGAATGATTTCACCATTCCCTGCTTTCAGACGAAACCGAAATTCACCAGCCTTGTCTTTATATATCTCGAACTTCCCGGCCATTTGACGCCTACTCCTCTGTTCTACTTTCGATTTTTTCAAATACATTCCTATAATTAAACATTCGTCTCAAGAAAAAAGATGAGGCGAGCAATCTACCCAGAGCAAGATACCGCCAAAGTCACAGGTAAGATCGAAATGGATGATCTGATGCTGGCTTCGGTTCCATTCGTTACACTTCGCCTGAACTGGCAGGATGCGAGCAAACCCGTCCTTTACCAAGGGACCTCAGCAGCCACCTAGCGATCAGCTTCAGCCATCCGCGTTCTCCATCCCCCACGCCGCCAGCAGTTTCGGCAACGCTTCGTTCCAGTCCATCACGCCGACGGTTTCCGCCCAAGCCAGGTATTGGTGGATCATGTCTTTCTCAAGGGCGGCGTTGCGGCCCGCTAGGTCGGTCAGCTCGGTACGGTCGGCCTCGATGTCGTAAAGCTCCCAGGGGCGGTCATGCAGTCGAACCAGCTTGAACTGGCCCAACCGGATGGCGGCATTGCCCTCGTGCTCCCAGAAGATCGGCTGCTCGCGCTGCCAGTCCTTGCCCTTCATAAGACCTAGCAGAGATTCCCCTTGCAACGGTTGGATATCATGACCGCCCACCTCTGTCTGATAGGCGCCTCCGGTGGCTTCCAGGATGGTCGGCAGAATATCGACCACATGGCAAGCTGCATGAGCCGTGCCGCGCGGTTCGAACCCATTTGGCCAATGGGCCACCAGTGGGGTGGAGATACCGCCCTCGTGGACATAATGCTTGTAGAGCCGGAACGGCGCATTGGAGACATTGGCCCACGGTTTGTCATAGCTCTGGAAGGTTTGGGCATCGCCGGGGCGCAGACCGGTCACATTGCCCATGGTGATCTGCTTGCCGTCATGGGTGCGGTCGGGATAGAACTTAGCCCAGCCGTCCTCGGCCATGAATTCGGCGCAGCCGCCGTTGTCTGACAGGAACAGGATCAGCGTGTTGTCGAACTGACCGAGCCGTTTCAGGGCCGCAACCAGCGTGCCGATCGACTGATCCATTCGGTCAACCATCGCCGCGTAGGTGGCCATCTTGCTGGCCTCCCAGTCCCGGTTCTGTTCCTGCTCCCAACCATGTACAGTGCTGTCGCGGGGCGAGATGTCCCAGCCGCGCTGGAACACTCCCTGACTGTTCATGGTTTCATGGCGCGCGGTGCGAATATGGTCCCAGCCTTTTGAATAGACCCCATCGTATTTTGCGATGTCCTCAGGGTGGGCGTGCAACGGCCAGTGCGGCGCTGTGTGGGCTAGGTAAAGGAAGAAGGGTTTTTCTTCCGCCACAGCGCTTTCGATCATACCAATAGCCTTTTGGGTGATGGCGTCGGTGAAGTAGAAGTCATCGGGGAAGGTTTCGACCCGACTGTCATCCTCCAGCATGTAATGCGGCGAAAAGAAATGTGTGGCCCCATCCATGATCCCGTAAAACCGGTCAAAGCCGCGTTGGCGCGGGGTTGGGTGTTCGACGTCGCCAACCCGCCAACTGTCCACCTTGCGGGCTTCAAAATCACCCGCCACATGCCATTTCCCCGACATCAGCGTGGCATAACCGCTGGCGCGCAGATGCTCGGCAATCGTGGCACTGTCATTGCGCAGGAAGCCCTGATAGGCAGGGGTGCCCAGATTGGCGCCCATGTGGCCAACGCCTGCATTATGCGGATACAGCCCGGTCAGAAGCGAAGCACGGGTGGGGCAGCAGCGGGCGCAGTTGTACATCGCCGACAGCATAACGCCGCCCCGCGCAAGGGCGTCGATGTTGGGGGTCTGGATTTCAGAACCGGTGCAGCCAAGATCGGCAAATCCCATGTCGTCCGCAAGGATCAGGATGACATTGGGCCGGCTGGTTGCTGCCTGTGAGTTGAAGTGGGTCATTGCGATACTTTCGCTAAGGTCAGGCCGCAGCAGCGGGCGCGAGGGGAACGCCCTCAACAGTGACACGATGCATCAGGCGGCGGAAGCCGTGATAATCATTGATCGCCTTATGCCAGGTGGCGCGGTTGTCCCACATGGTAATGTCACCGGCCTGCCAGCGCACACGGCATTGGAACTCGGGTTGCTGGCAATGGGCATAGAGCATGGCCAGAAGCGCCTCAGACTCAGCCGGGGCCAAACCCTCGATACGGGTTGTGAAGACCGGGTTCACAAAAAGGCCACGCCGTCGGCTCAGGGGATGCGTGATAACGACCGGATGCCGGGCGTCCTGGATTGCGGCCTCTGCATTGCCCAGACGTCCTGACTTTACTGCCTCGCTATCCATTACGGCAGCGCCGAACACATGCCGCGAGGAATGCACGGCCGTCAGCTCGCCGAGAAACCGGCGCATCGGGGCCGAAAGCGCCTCGTAGGCGGCCCCCATTGAGACAAACAGCGTATCGCCGCCGTAAGGCGGCATTTCGATCGCATGCAAAATCGAGCCCATCGCCGGTTCCTGATCGTAGGAATGATCGGTATGCCAACCTTCTCCAACGGCTTCTTTCTGGTTCTTCTCTTTCAGCACCATGGCGATCTCGGGGTGCCCTTTGACCGGCTTGAAGAACCGGTTCACGTTGACCGGCCCGAAACGGCGGGCAAAGGCGAGGTGATCTTCCGGGCCCACATCCTGCCCCCTCAGCACAATCACCGAGTATTTGGCAAATGCGCGCTGAATGGCGTCAAAATCTGCATCGCTGCGGACATCCGCACCCAGAATTTCGGCACCCAGCCCCCCCGTCAGAGGAAGAATCTCCATGTGAGTCTCCTGTTTGTCCCAAAAGCAGCATAGGGCTTGTCAAAAGGTCGGTAAAACTGATTTAATACACCTCAAAAGTCAGTTTTTTAGATGATTAATTTCACCCTTCGCCAACTCGCCTACCTGTCAGAAACCGCCCGGCGGGGCGGTATTGCCCAGGCTGCTCGGCAATTGAATGTTTCTCCCGCCGCGATTGCCTCAGCGGTGGACAAACTGGAGGCGACCACCGGCCTGACCCTGTTCGACCGCTTTCCGGCGCAAGGTATGCGGCTGACGCCTGCGGGAAAGGAGTTTTTCGCCCAGGCTGAGGCGCTGCTGGCGCAGGCCGCGGCGCTGGACAGGCAGGCCGAGAACCTGGCGTCAGGACGCACTGGCAGGATCCACATCGGCACTCATCACGCACTGGCACAGCGCATCGTCCTGCCTGCGGTGCTTGCCTTCCGCGAAAGCTACCCAGACGTTCGTGTCGAGGTGAAGGAAGCGGATTATCCGACCTTGGTGGACGCACTGGATGGTGGCGAAGTGGATGCGCTGGTGGTTTTTGACCAGGGGTTCGATCTCAAGCGGCATGAGGCAGAAGTGCTGCTGGAGCTGCCGCCCCTGGTTCTGCTGTCAGGCGAACACCCTTTGGCAGCAAAAGCCCGGATCAGCCTGTCCGACCTGATCGGACTGCCCTATATCGCTGTATCACCAGCCGGGCCCGGCCCTAGCTATCTTCAACTGCTGCAGGCCGCAGGCGTTCACCCCGAAGTGCCATTCCAATCCCAATCACGCGAGCTTGTTCAGGCCTACGTCGGCAAGGGGTTCGGCTTCACCCTGGCAGGCTTCCCGCCCAAGCAGGATCGCACGATTGAAGGCGACCCCATCGTTGCGCGACCGCTCGAGGAAAGCATCGGACACTACAGGGTGGTGATTGCCCGCTCTCGCCAAACAGTGCAGACAGCGTTGATTGACCGGTTTCTAGAGATTTGCAGGTCGCCGATCTCTGTGCCTAGCCTTGCAGGTAAACCGTTGAATGAAAAAGCCAGTACATCTCGTTAGCGAAACCTGAAACAAGGCAGTTGATGCTGCCGTGCGGGTCATGGAACCTGCGGTTCGCTGCATGAGCAAACTCCTACTCTGCCCGAGCTCGGGAATATCGGGACTTTTGCCTGGCGTCGCATTGAGAACAGACACGCATTTGGCGACAGTTCTTCATGATGAGATGACCTCAGCTGATTCCACACCTCAATCCACGGATCGCACCCTTGCGGGCGTTGCACTGATGCTTGGATTTTGCCTGACTGCTCCCTTGCTCGATGTAGCTGCCAAGCTCGCATCGGCCAGTGTGCCGGTTGGGCAGATAACGGCCGCTCGCTTTGTATTGCAATGTGCGTTGATGGGACCGTTTGTCTGGAAAATGGGACTGTCATTGCGTGTCGCGAGCGGTGAATTGATGGTACTTGTATTCCGCTCAATACTTTTGCTGTTCGCGACTTTTTGTTTCATTACGGCTATCCGAGTGATGCCGCTTGCTGATGCCCTTGCCATCGTGTTTGTGGCACCGTTCATTGTCTTGCTGGTCGGCAAGTTTTACCTTGGTGAAGATGTCGGTCCTCGTCGCGTCGGGGCAGCTCTTGTAGGGTTTGTCGGCGTATTGTTCGTCATCCAACCCAGCTTCGCGGCTTTCGGCGCAGTGGCAATTATTCCTCTCGGTACGGCTGTTGCTTTCGCTTTCTACATTCTTGTGACGCGGGGCTTGTCGCGACGGATGCACCCGGTGGCTCTGCAATTTCACACTGGCCTGGTTGCCAGTCTGTTTTGCATTCCAATCTTATTGGTTGCGCAAGGTTCTGGTTCCGAACTTTTCGATCCCGTTTGGCCGAAAGACATTGCACTGTTGTGGCTTCTTGGGACCGGTTTTTTTGCGACGGTAAGCCACATGATGATGACTTATGCGCTGTCATTTGCCCCGTCTGCCACATTGGCTCCTTTGCAGTATTTTGAGCTGCCGGTAGCAACCTTGTTTGGCTACCTTGTCTTCAATGACTTTCCGAACAGGCTTAGCCTGCTTGGCATTGCCATCATCATCGGTGCAGGTCTGTACATGATACATCGCGAAAGAGTTACTGCCAGACAGTTGATCACAGCGCGCGCAGCACCTCCAATCTAAGATTGCACGTGATTGCAACCTTGTGCAGACCTTGATGGATCGAGCGGCCCCTGCCAGGTTCCCTTCTGTGCTCAAAGGGTGTTCCACCATTGGATTTCCTGGTCGGGTCGCCTTTTCATACAGCAATGTCGGAAGCAGTGAATTCTTACGCATAGCTTCCCAAGTAAAGTGCTTTCGACAACCAAACTCATCAGGTGTTGAAACTGACCAGCGGAGCCGACCCTGGACAGTTTTCAAACAGCAGATTTGGCCGAAGGGGCACGAAAGTGGCGCACCTACTCGATTCGTTTCAATTGAAACACCTGACTTTGCGCAACCGCATCGTCAGCACGTCCCATGCGCCGAATTTTGTTGAAGATGGCCATCCCCGGGACCGCTACAGGTTGTATCACGAGGAAAAGGCAAAGGGCGGGGTTGCCCTGACCATGGTCGGTGGGTCGACCAATATCGCCCCTGATAGCCCATCGGTGTTCGGCCAGCTTTATGCCGGTGATGACAGCGTCATTCCATGGTTTCGGAAACTAACGGATGGCGTTCACGAACATGGTGCCGCGATCATGTGTCAGATCACTCATATGGGGCGCCGCACTGCATGGGATGATGGCCATTGGCTGCCTGTCATAGCTCCGTCCAGTATCCGCGAACGTGCACATCGTGCCTTTCCCAAGGCCATGGAACAAGAAGACATCAACCGCGTGATTGACGATTTCGCAGCCGCTGCGCGTCGCTGTCAGCAAGGAGGATTCGACGGGATCGAGCTCCTGTCCCACTCACACCTTCTGGGGCAATTCCTGTCCCCGCTGACAAACAAGCGCGACGATGACTATGGTGGAACGCTGGAGAACCGCATGCGCCTGACCTTGCAGGTGCTCGACGCCGTGCGCGCCGAAGTCGGCGCTGATTTCATCCTGTCGATGCGCATCACCGGCGATGAACTGAAAGAAGGTGGGCTGAGCGCTGAAGAATGCATTGCCGCAGCCAGGATGCTGGAAAAATCCAGCGATGTCGACCTGCTCAACATCCTCGCCGGCGCGCCCTATGATGATCTGGGTTTGGCTGAATGGGTGCGCCCCATGGGCCTGCCGGCGGCACCGCATATCACCGTGGCCGGGCGCATCCGTGATGCCGTCGATTTGCCTATCCTGCACGCAGGAGGGATTGCGGATATTGCCACGGCCCGCCACGCGGTCTCCGGCGGCCATGTCGATCTGGTGGGCATGACCCGCGCACAGATGGCAGATCCCTATCTGGTAGAAAAACTCGCGCGGGGGGAAGAAGAACGCATCCGCCCCTGTGTCGGCTTGGGCTACTGCGTGGACCGGGTCAATCAGGGCAAACCTGCCGTTTGCGGACACAATGCCGCCACGGGGCGTGAGCAGACCTTGCCTCATATCATCGCCTACAGCGACACCCGAAAGAAAGTTGTTGTCGTCGGCGGCGGGCCCGGCGGACTGGAGGCCGCACGGGTCTGCGCCCTGCGCGGTCACGAAGTCGTGCTGTTCGAGGCATCGGATCGGCTGGGCGGGCAGTTGGTTCTGGCCTCTAAAGGGAAAACGCGCAGACAGGTCTGGGGCGTAGCTGACTGGTTGATTTCCGAAGTGACTTTGCTTGGGATCGATATCCGCTTGAACACCTATGCCGAAGCTGATGACGTGATATCCGAAGCCCCCGATTTGGTGATCGTTGCAACAGGCGGCTGGCCCGAAACCACAGTTATCCCCGGCGGCGACCTGGCAATTTCCAGTTGGGACGTGTTGTTGGGCGAGGCACGTGTCTCGGGCGAGGTGCTGTTGTTCGATGAAGTCGGCGACCACCCTGCGGCTGTAACTGCCGACGCGCTGGCGGGCAATGGTTGCAGTGTAAATCTTGTAACCCCGGACCGGGCACTTCTGCATGACCTTGGCCCAACGACCTCTGCCGTCGCCTTACGCGATCTGGCCGCCAATGGAGTTACCTTCACCTGCCTGCAAGAGCTTACCTCCCTGGTGCGCGAAGATGATGGAGTTCGCGCCAGCCTGCGTCATGTGTTGACGGGGGATGTCACTGAACGTCTTGTTGATCACGTAGTCGTAGAACATGGCCTGTCCCCAATGGACGGACTTTTTCACGATCTCAAACCAAGCTCGCGGAACCACGGGCAGGTTGAACACAAGGCGCTTATTGGTGGGACATTTCCATTCGTTGACACCAATCTAAGCGGCCGTTTCCATTTGGCCCGAATTGGCGACGCAGTTACAAGCCGAAATATACACGCCGCAATTCTCGATGCATTGCGGATATGTGTAACTGTCTGAAAGAAATTTCACTTCTTTGCTGACCAATGGAGGAAGCCAAGACGCTTTATCAGGCGGCGCAACAACCGTTTTGCGGCCCGTTTGTCCCGCTTCGGTTGGAGTATTTCGTCCAGCACGATGCCATGCTGATCGACCGCGCGCCAAAGCCAATACCTGCGACCAGCGATTTTCACGACAACTTCATCGAGATGCCAGACATCACCAGGACGGTCCTGACTTAGTCGCAAGTTTCGAGCCATCATCCGTCCGAACTTGATCACGCAACGCCGGACAGTCTCGTAAGAAACGCCGATCCCGCGCGCAAGCAGCATCTCTTCAACTTCGCGAAGGCTCAAATTGAAGCGGAAATACAGCCACACAGAGTGGGCAATGATCTGAGGCGGAAATCGGTGACGCTTGTAGCTGTTGGACGATGGATTCACCAATGCGATCTATGTCCAAATCCAGACACGAGCAACCGATCTAGGGTTAACCTGACAACACCCCTGTCATTCTGCCCCCAGTCGGAACAGACGCCATCTAGGCATCGGTAACGCCTTGACAATTTAAGTTAACATTTTTTTTGGAATCGTTACCACTGTTTGTTAACAATTTATATCGTCAAGGGAGATCACATGGAAATTCTAGTTGTAAACCCCAACTCTACTGAATCGATGACACGCAAGATCATCACGTCCGCCCAGGCGGCCGCGAGTGCCGGTGTCGTGATCAGAGGCGCTACCGCGCAAGGCGCACCGGCGAGTATCGAAGGGCATTTCGACGAAGCGATGTCAGTTCCCGGCCTTCTGTCCTGCGTGCAAGCCGCAGAAGACCAGCAGGTCGATGGCATTGTCGTTGCTTGTTTAGATGATCCCGGTATCGGCGCTTGCCGCGAGATCGCGACGGGCCCTGTCATCGGAATCTGCGAAGCTGCGGTGAAGGCGGCGAGCATGCTTGCCACCTCGTTCTCGGTCGTCACCACTTTGCCGCGGTCAGTGCCCATCATCGAACACATGATCCATGGCTATGGCCTGTCGCATCAATGCCGGCGGGTTCGGTCAGCAGAGATCCCTGTTTTGGCCTTGGAAGAGCCCGGCTCGAACGCGCGCGAAAAGATCCGCGAGGAAATCCTGCGCGCGATTGAGGAAGATCGTTGCGAAGCAATTGTTCTGGGATGTGCGGGGATGGCCGATTTGACCGCGTGGCTCAGCGAAGAGACCGGCATTCCTGTGATCGATGGCGTGAGCGTGGCAACCCGCATGATCGAAGCGCTGGTCGGTTGCGGCCTAAAGACCAGCAAAATCAATGCCTACGCCCGGCCAAAACTAAAATAACCTGTCATCGGAGGAGAAAATGACAATCAAATCAGACACGGCCGACACGGTCGCTATGTCGCACGACGATCACGTAACCCATATCGAACACAAGGCGATCGGGGAAGAGAGCCTGGCACCGCAAGAGACGCGGATCATGGACCCGTGGTCCTATCTTTTCGCGTGGCTTGGCGGATGTGTTTCCATCGGAACATTTACTATCGGGTCGGGCTTGGTCGGTACGCTGAACCTCCTGCAGACCTTTGTCGCTATCGCCATCGGCTGCACGGTGATCGGGCTCGCGCTAATGATCAACGGTCAGGCCGGTCACAAATATGGCATTCCGTTCATGGTACAGGCCCGGTCCGCCTTTGGCTTTGCGGGCACTCGGATTCCGGCGCTGGTGCGTTCGGTTCCCGCTATCGTCTGGTTCGGGTTCCAGAGTTGGATCGGCGCGGGCGCACTCAACCTCGTGTCGGAAACGCTCCTCGGTTATTCGAACATGTGGGCGTTCTTTATCGGCTTCCAGTTCCTTCAGATCGGTCTTTCGGTGCTTGGGTTTCACGGGATCAAGTGGCTCGAGAATATCGGATCGATCTTCATCATCGCGTCGCTGATCTACATGTTCTTTAGCGTCATCAACAAATACGGCGAAGAAATCTCGACCAATCTGGTAAATGTCGAGGGCACCTGGGGTGCACCGTTCTGGGGGGCAACCATGCTCTTCCTTGGGATCTACAGTACGATGATGCTGAACGTATCGGACTATTCGCGCGAATTGCGTCGGAGCGTTGGGCCGCTAAGGCAGGTCGCGATCTATGCCAATTCGATCCTGCCGGCGACACTTTTTATGGGCCTCATTGGGCTGATGGTGTCCGGTGCTACCGGTGAAGTTGATCCAATCAAGGTGTTTTCGAGCGCTGTCGACAACAAGCTGCTGCTGGTCGTAACGCTCCTGTTCATTGCTTTTGCTCAGGTCACAACGAACATCCTGAACAACGTCGTCCCTCCCGCCTATGCGCTGATGGATGTCTTCAAGATCAAATTCAAAACCTCTGCAGTGATCGTCGGCTTGCTCGCCTTCTGCACTTTCCCGTGGGAACTTGTAAAAGATGAGTCCGCGGCAGGCCTGAGCATTTTCATTCAGACCTACTCGGCTTTCCTAGGTCCCATCTTCGCGATCCTTGTCGTCGATTACTTCGTGCTGCGCAAACAGACGCTTGATCTTGACAAGCTCTATGATCCGGAAGGCCCCTATAACGGCGTGAACTGGGCTGCCGTGATCGCCATGGGTGTCGGAGTTGTCGCGGCCCTGATCTTTTCGGGGATCTCCTGGTACGCAAGTCTGATCCCGGCGGGTCTGACCTACTACGTGCTGATGCACCACCTGCCGAGCGCGAAAAGGTTTCTCGACGCATAGTCGATGACCCATCCGCCAAAAGAAGGCTCGCGTCATTGCGGGCCTTCTTTCTTAGGCATTTACTGCTCGCCGCCATCAAAAAACAGTCACGTACCGGGTAGCTAATAAGCGCCTTGGCCTAAACGACGCGCCCGGCCCTAGGCTGCCGTTGGCTGCCTGTTGGTGATGCTGCGACGCATCCCGTCGTATCTGCCATTCGCTGCGAGAGAGAAAACTTGGACGCTAAGAACGCACATACTTCAGCGTTATTGCAATTTGACATTATCTCACGTGCTTCGTTGAGAATAACTAACCAACAAAAAAGTTCAGACACATAACAACGAAGACTGCGCCGCGACGGAGCTGTTGATATCTGCTCGAACACGGATGAGCATTGAAACAAGAAACTGGGCGCGTCTGAACGCGCCCAGTTTCGTCAAGTCGCGACGTGAGATACCTCTTTGTCCGGTGAGTATATGTCTAAGATGTTCCAATGTCCCGTCGTTGGTGTTGGGTTGTTGATCATTGGGACATCAAGAACGGTTGGTTTGCCGCTGGCGATTGCCGCTTCCAATGCGGGCAACAATTCATCAGCAGCACAGAGCCTGTGCCCTTCTGCACCATAAGCTCTTGCAATATCCGCATAACCCGGTCCGTTTGCAGGAGCTGCGGCTGATCCAGGGAACGTGGTCCCGTATGTCAGACCGTAATGCGCCTTTTGAAGGCCCGCGATAGTGCCGAAGGCGTTGTTGTTCATAACCAGCCAGATGATGCCCAGATCATGCTCGACCGCGGTTGCCAGCATCGACGGGTTCTGACCGAACCCCCCATCGCCAACAAGACTTATCACCACACGGTCAGGGGCTGCCAGTTTTGCGCCGATCGCTCCCGGAGGGCCAAAGCCCATCGTCGCGAATCCACCCGGGGTCAGGATTGAACCGGGTGCCAGGATATCAAATTGTTGTCCGACGCCGTTCTTGTTCCATCCCACGTCCGTAGTGATAATGGCATCCTCGGGCAGTGCCTTGCGGGTATCTGCCAAAATACGTTCGGGCATCATCGGAAAGGACGACGAGGTCGCCATGTCCACGTTGCGCGCTTTGAAGTTCGTTCGGAAGTCGGTGATCTTCTGTTCCAGCGCGGGGCGTTTGAAGCCCTCAGGATACATCTCGCGGGCAACTCGGTTGACGACGCGCAAAGCGGCCTTGGCGTCAGCAACGACTCCGATCTCGGTGGGATAGTTCCGTCCAATCTCTTGCGGTTCAATGTCGATATGGATGACCTTTGAGCCAGGAATGTTGAACGTGTAACCAGGATACCAGCTGGAGCAATCGGCCTCTTTGAACCGGGTTCCGACAGCAAAGATGTAATCCGCATTCAGGCAAGACTGGTTGACCAGCTCGGTGCCCCAAAACCCGGTCATTCCCAGCACAAGCGGATGGTCGTCGCGCAGTGCGCCTTTACCCATCAAAGAATGCGCGACTGGTAGGCCCATGTGCTCCACAAAGGCGCGTAATTCCTCGCTGGCCTGTGCCAGTAGAATACCACCACCGACATAAGCGACCGGACTTTGAGCCTGCGCCAACGCTTCGACAATCTCTCGCGCTGTTTCATCGTCAATCGACGGTTTTTTGAGCGCGCGCGTGTTGTCGCGGATACGGTCGAAACTGTCCGAGGGGATCACCTCGGAGAAGATGTCCATCGGCACGTTGACCAGCACTGGCCCGGGCTGGCCGCTTTCGGCCAGATGAAACGCCTTTTCCAGAATTTCGGCCATCAGGTCTGCCCGATCGACCCGCCAGGCGCGTTTGACAAAGGGACGATAGATCTCCCACTGGGCGGCGTCTGCATGGAGGTTCACTTCCTGATGTGGATGTTTACCGTAGTAGTGCGTTGGAATGTCGCCCGCGATCACGACCATCGGGATACAGTCCAGTGCGGCGTTGGCGACCCCGGTTGCACAATTGGTCAGCCCCGGGGAGAGATGGGACAGCACCACCGAGGCCTTGCCCGTCACACGGGCATATGCGTCCGCTGCGTGGCTGGCGATTTGTTCGTGCCGTACGGTGACGAAATCGATGGGGCTTTCCGCCAACGCGGCCAGAACCGCAATGTTCGTGTGCCCGCACAGGCCAAATACATGCTTGACCTCGCGACGTTCGAGAAAGTCGACGATGTGTTCGGCAACGGTTTTGCCTTCCAGTTTCGCTCCGTCCATCACGCGACCTCCTGTCCGTAGAACTCACCGAACAGGTCCGGCTCCGAGGGGCGATCCTCGGGGATGGGACGGCTGACCCAGGTGTAGTTCATCATGTGTTTCATGGTGACATTTTCATTGGTAATGTTGCCGCCCCAGATGCCGCAACCTAGGCTGCTGGTCATAGGCATGCCATTGGTCCAGGCACCCGCATTGGCCTTGGACTGAGGCTGTCGCACCATCATGCGGCTGACCGGAGCCAGGCGCGCCAACCGGTCGATGTGATCGTCATTGTGGCTGTAGATGCCGCAGGAATGGCCCTTGCCTCCGGTGTTGTAAATCTGGCTGACCGTTTCCAGCGCGTCATCGAAAGTGTCAAAGTGATATAGCGCCATCAGCGTGGTCAGTTTTTCCTTCGAGAACTTGTGCTGCGGCCCGATTTGCCCCTGATTTTCAACCATCAGGAACTTGCGATCTTCGGGGATCGAGAAACCGGCGACCTTGGCCGTTTGCTGAGGCGGACAGGCGATAGTCGGGAAGGTACGGTTTCCTTTCTCATCCCACATGGCAGCTTCGAGCATGGCCTTCTCTTTGGTTGAACACAGGTATCCACCTTCGGCCTCAAGCGCCTTTACCATATCGTCGTAAACCGAGCGCTGGATGATGATGTTACCGTCGGCCGAACAACCCGAACCAAAGTCAGACGTCTTGGAAATTCGTGTGCTCTGAGCGGCGATGTCCAGGTCGGCAGTCTCATCGATGACGATGGATGAATTGCCCGCGCCGACGCCAAAGGCCGGGCGCCCTGAACTGTACGCCGCTTTGACCATGGGCTTGCCGCCCGTTGCCAGCGTCAGATCACAGATCTCCATCAAATGTTGCGTCAATGGGATCGACGGTTTGCGAATGGATTGAAACAGATCCTCGGGGGCATCAGCGGCACGGCAGGCCGCTCGCATGACCTCGACCATCTCGAAGGTGGTATGAGCGGTTCGCGGATGCGGACTGAAGATAACAGCATTCCGGGCGTTGGCGGCGGAAACACCGGTCACCGGTGGTGTCATCGCTGGATTGGTCATCGGAATCAGAGATGCGATCACACCGGCAGGCTTGGCATATTTTACCAGACCCTTTTCTTCGTCTACTTCGACGATCCCGGTCGATGGTGTCCGCAAGACGTCACGCAACACCATGTGAATCTTAAATCGCTTGGCAGGACGCCCTTCGCGATCTCCGATACCGCTTTCGTCCACGCCTTGCTGGGCCAGACGCGTGAAGGTTTTCTCGTTCCCCGCATACCATGCAATGGCCTGAGACAGGCGGTCCAACCTGCCCTGATCCCAATCCTCGATCTCGGCCATGGCAGCGCGGGCGCGTGCCAGCATATCGGCCGCCATGTTGCGGTCGTTTTCAGTGAGCTCTTTGCCCATGATGATCCTCTTGGTGTTTTGGAATTGCAGCATCGGGCATACGACGCTGTGACCGCGCCTCGCCGAATGTTCGCTTGGCGTGGCTGAGACAGCGACGCGCGTGTTCTTCATATCCCAACTCGGCCACGCGGCTTTGGTTGGGCAGTTCGATGGAATAGTCGACGGGTGGCATCCGTTCGATGATGCCTGTGAAATCGATCCATCCCTCACCGGGATATAGCCGCGCATCGCGGGCCAGTTGGATCATGCCCTCACGCGTATCGGCGATGCCGGGCAGGCAATCAGAGATATGCAGGAAGTGAAACAGGTCCGAGGGAACGTGCAACAGCTCACCAAGATCTACGCGGCTGAGGTGCAGGTAGAGCGTATCGACCAGAATACCGCCGTTGGGCTGATCAGAGGCGCGGACAATGTCCAGTGCTTCATCCAGCGTGCGCAAGCGGGAGAAGCTCGGGAACTCCAAGTCCACCGTTAATCCGTAGGGCGCTGCCAGTTCGCAGGTTTCGGAATAGACGTCGATCAGAAAATCACGATCATCGCGGGTGTTTGTCCACGCGCTCATAATCATGCGTTTGGCGCCCAACTCCCCGCCAATCTCAAGAGAAGGCTCAAAACTGCGTGGATCGACATCTTCGGTGATGCGTGCAAGCTCGACATCAAGGACCTTCAATCCGGTGGTAGAGAGAGCCGTTTTGGTGGCCTGCACCTGTGCCTTGTCGATTGGGGATTGAGTGAATTCGCCGGGCACATGCATCGGAATGAATCGGGGGCTGACGGCATCGTAACCGGCCCGTGCGGCGATATAGACCAACTCGGGCGGCGTACAGCCAATCAGCGTCAGATGCGCCAAGGAATAGAGAGAGGGGCTTGCGCCAGCCTCTTCGGGTTTCACCATGAACGACAGCTCCACGTGTCTGCGAATCTAAAATTCATCACACGTAGTCAAAAATATCTGATATTTTTTAAAATATCAACTTCAATACTTAACAGAAATGAAAACGCCCGGGCAACGCCCCGGGCGTGTATTACATTCGTGTAGGCAGACCCTTAGAGAGTGACCCAGTCCCCTCCGGACTGGTGAGAGCGCACAGAGGCGTCAATGAATCGAACACCGTCTGCGCCTTGTTCGACACTGGGATAAGCAAGCCAATCGGCCGGAACGGTTACGCCATCCCGACGCGCGGCTACGGCCATCGCAAGTTCCGTATAGAGGTTGGCCCAAGCTTCGATAATCCCTTCAGGGAAGCCGCGCGCGGTACGGATCAAACGTTCTGCGCCGGGTCCGATACCATGCCCGAGACCTCGGCTGATGATATGATCCGGTTCACCAAACCGATTGAATTTCAGCCGCTCCGAGTTCTCTAGGTCCCACTCGAGGCCTCCTTCGTTCCCGAATATGCGCAGGCGCAACCCACCCCGGTTTCCGGGGGCAAGGCGTGTTGCCATCAAGGTTCCGGGGACTTCATTTTGGTAACGGGTGAACATGAACACCGTGTCTTCCAAAGGCTTTGGCGCGCCGCAGACATGAAACTCGGCCCGCAGGTCGGTCAAGGGCAGGCCGGAAACAAAACTGGCGAGATGCGCGGCATGGGTGCCGATATCGCCGACACAGCTGGTTGGACCAGAAATATTGGGGTCCAGCCGCCACTTTACATGAGGCGCATCGGCCACATCTTCGGGCGTCATCCAGTCTTGCATGAACTCGACATGGATCTGGTTGATTTTGCCGATGCCCCCGTCGGCCACGATCTGCTTGGCCTGCCGTATCACCGGAAAACATGACATCGCATAACCGACAGCAAAGATGTGTCCCGTGCGCGCGGTAATCTCCTCAAGCCCCTCGGCCTCGGCGACTTCGTTGGTCAGGGGCTTGTCGCACAACACGTCAATGCCCGCTTCCAGAAACGCTTTGGCCGCTTCAAAATGAACGTGGTTCGGGGTCGTGATCATGACGGCATCTATGCCATCCGTGCGTGCCGCCTCGGCCTGTGCCATCTCTTCGAAAGACGCGTAGCACCGTTCGGCCGGCAGGAACCACTCGGCCCCACGCGCCTTACTGCGCGCTGTGTCAGAACTGAGTGCTCCTGCGACGACCTCCCACCGGTCGGTCATCCGCGCGGATGATGCTTGCGTGACAGAGATCCGTCCTCCACCAACAACGCCCAACCGCAAACGGCGAGACAAGCGGGGGAAAGGGCCGTCGAACTTCAGGTCTTCGGGTAAAAGTCTCTCAGCCATTCTCAACCTCCATTTCCGGGACCAGTTCGCCCTCGGATAGTATTTCCACCGCCATGAAGATACCGGGGGTGATCGTCTCGTATTGATGCCAGGGATAATTGCCTTCGGCGTCATACATAGGTTTGTGGGTCGCGCCCGGGGCCATGAATTCTTCGAGATACAGGGTCTCGACATCCCGTTCGCGACATTGCTGCATTTTGCCGAAGCCAACGATCTGCGTATGCACTTCGCGAAACCCAGGTACCGGGCAGAACGGATGATCCTTATGCAATCCGGCATTCAAAGGGACCGAGCCGGAATGGTACATGGTCAGTCCAACGTTACCCACGAAGACCTTCGGCGACATGTAGTGGCTGACGCCACGCAGACGCTCCTCTTGGCGAACATCGAAAGCAGATGGCCATGTATCTTTCACCCATGCGAACAACTCGTTGTCATTGGAATGGGCGTCGAAACCGTGGACAATGACTGCACGTTCCACGCCGCTAAGCGTGCTGTCTTGCACGATCACAGAGGAAAGCGGTGCAATGGTCTGATCCTCGACAGAGAGATTTCGCCCCCCAAGGTTAAGGACGATGGCGCGACCCTCGATAGAAATTCTGCGCTCGTCAGTTATGTGCTGGACGCGAAAGAATGGCTGGGCAAAGTCGAGTGTCTCAATCGGCATGGGCCGACTCCTTCCTCTCACCGTTCAGAAAATCGACCGGCAAAGGCTCCGGAGCCGCGCACCGGCTTTCTATCGTCTGATAGGCACCGAATTTCGGTGCCCGCTCAATTGCGTCCATGACCTCGAAAACGTGGTAAGCAAGCGCTCCACTTGCACGGGGTTGGCGTCCTTCTTGTGCCGCCAGGGCGAGGTCCAAAAGACCGAGCCCGCGGCTATCTTCGTTAAACCCATGTCTGTTTTCAACAACCTGCCAGTCTTCACGACCGGTTGGACGGGGCTGATGAGACCAGCGTGAGGTCTCCCGCGTTTTCAGCCAGACATCCCCCTGAAACATGTTGGCGCCATGAACCGGGTCAGGGTCAGGGATACTGATGGTGCCGTTTTCACCATAGATCTCGAACCGCGGAGTTTCGCTGTCCCAGACGTCGAAGCTCATGGTCATCGACCCTATTGCTCCGGAAGAGAACTGCAGCAGGCTTAGGGAGTGCGTGTCCACCTCGACATTCATCCATTCGCCGTTGCGAGGGCCGTTTTCGATCATCCTTTTGTCAAACGTGCGCCGAGCCATTCCGGCAACGCGGTCAACGGGACCAAGGCAGTAGATCATAGCGGTCAGGTAGTACGGCCCAAGGTCCAGCAATGGCCCACCACCCGCCATATAGTAGAAATCCGGGTTGGGGTGGTGGCGCTCCGTCCCGTGGGTCCCGACATGGGCAAAAATCCCTGTTGGTTTCCCGATAGCGCCTTCATCGATCAAGCGCCGAACGGTCTGCCAACGACCGCCCAGAAACGTGTCGGGTGCGCAACCGACCAGTAGCCCCTTTTCAGTGGCAGTGTGCAGGATCGCCTTTCCGTCCGTTCGATTCATAACCAGCGGCTTCTCGGAATAGACGTGCTTGCCGGCCTCCAACGCGCGCAAACTGATTTCCGCATGCGCCGCCGGAATTGTCAGATTCAGAACGCAGTCAATCGTCGGATCGTCAAACACTTCATCTGGTGTGCAGGCCTGGGCGACACCGTATTGATCCGCTTTGGCGCGGCTTTCCGAAGGATCAAGGCTTGCACAAGCCACGACCTCGACGTTTGAGAATTTGGATAGCGTTTTTAGATAGATATCGCTGATACGACCACAACCGATAAGGCCGACCCGGAAGGATTTCGATGTCTCACGTGTCATCATTCCTGTCTTCGTAGAGAGGTAAGTAATTCGGGGGCATGGGCCCTTTGTTGCGGCCACCCTGGTTCATCTGCTCCCAAGCGTGGGCGAGTATTCCGACCGAGCGGGACAGGCAGAACAGCCCCCGCGACAAGGGCGCGGGAAAGCCAAGTTCGCAGAAGATCACAGCTGTCGCGCCATCAATATTCATGGCAATTGGCCGACCGCCGCGTTGACGGCCGAGTTCAGCCTGAACCTCTTCTCCGATATCAGCAAAGCGACCCGAAACAGTGCCTTCATCTGCCGCATCACGAACAAGTTGCATCAGCCGGGGCGCGCGCGGGTCGACGGGCTTGTGAAAACGGTGGCCAAAGCCCGAGACGATCTTGCCGTACGTCTCGCGCCAGCTGTCCAGACCGTCCTGAACAGCATTATTCAGCGATGCCCCAGCATCCATGCGTTCCGAGATATCATAGTAAAGCTCGGCGCATTGTTCGCCTGCTCCGCCATGCACATCGCCCAGCATGTTCACCGCAGTCGCCATCGCATTATTGAGACCTACCCCGCAGGTGGCAGCCATGCGCGCCGCCGCGATTGAGGGGGCCTGTGGGCCGTGATCCACGCCTGCGACCAAAGCGGCTTCGAACAGACGCGCTTGTGCGTCGCTGGGCAGATCGCCCCGCACCATCAGCCAGATCATCTGCGGGAAAGAAACGTTCCCGATCAGATCCTCAATTGCGTTGCCACGAAACGCGATCTTGCCGGGTTTCATGTCAATGATGGATGTGCGCCACCATTGGCGGATTGCGTGCTCGTCGTTTGTCATACCGTTGCACCTCTAAACTCGCGCATGCGCTGCTGACGAAGTGAATCGAAAACGTTTTGAAGGCGACTGATTGAGGCGGTGCAGCCGGTGAAGATCTCAAAAGACGCTGCAGCCTGATGAACCGCCATTCCAGCACCATTCATCACTTTCAACCCAGTTGCGCGGGCCCTGCTCAGTAGGTGTGTCTCAAGCGGGAAATATACGATGTCTGCCACCCATGCATCGGGCCGCAACAGGGATGGTTCAATGACTGTTCCGGGGTACTTGTCCATTCCAAGTGGTGTTGCGTTGACCACTCCGTCCACAAGTTCGATCCGATCCAACGAAATCGAAGGGGAACCCTGAATCTTTGCATAAGGGCGCAAGACCTCTAGTCGACTGACCAGCGCCTGCGCTCGGCGGAGGTCAGGATCAATAATCTCCAGGTCTCGAACACCTGAATCAAGCAAAGCCAAAGAGACTGCACTGCCCGCGCCACCAGCACCAAACATGAGAACCGTTTCAGTCTTCGATGATCCCAAAGAATCTCCGAAGGCACTGTGGAAACCTATGTAGTCGGTGTTGTGGCCAACCATTCGGTCGTCACAAAAAACCACCGCGTTGACAGCTTGAAGCTCCTCAGCAGTCTTGGAAAGCTCATCAAGATGATCAATGACTGATGCTTTGTAGGGATGCGTCACGTTGACCGCCGCGCAGCCTAATTCAACGGAATAATGCAGTAAATCAGCGACCGACATTCCACGAAATGGCTCTTTTGCAGTGTCGATCCTACCGTAGCTCAGATCGATACCCTGCGCCCGACCTTCTGCCTCGTGCATCTCAGGCGTCATGGAGCCAGCAATACCTTGGCCGATTAGTGCCGCCTTCATTTCAGGTTGTTCCTTCCGCCATGTGGTGTCGCGCTTGGGCCGCCAATCGGAACGCAGCATTGCGCGCGCCATAGCCGGAGTAGCCAGATCGGCGCTCAACAATTTCAAAGAAGAAGCCGTTAAAGATAGGTCGGCTGTAGATCTGAAAATACTCGGAACCCGCTGCGCGATCGTAGAGAATGTTATCCCTACGCATTTGGGCGATCAGGTCTTCACTTAACCCGAATGTCGCTTGCAGATCAGCGTAGTAGTTTTCTGGGATGGACAGGTTGGGAAAGCCGGACTTCCGCAATTGGGCTGAGGTTTCAAATATGTCGTCCGACTGGAAGGCTATGTGCTGAACACCGGCGCCAAAACCGTCTTCAAGGAATGAAGCCGCCAGTGTTCGACGCCCAACTGCACCATTCAGGTTTAAACGCACTTCGCCCTCGGGGCTTTCGATGGCTTGGCTTTGCACAACACCTGAAGGGTCGGCAACGTTCACGATCGGGGATTTTGCCATCTCAAAAGTCGAAATGTAATAGAGCAGCCAGCTTTGCATCTCATCGTTACGCATCGTCTGCGCCAGATGGTCGATGCGGCGCAGACCGGCAGGCTGGATCGCTTTGGTCTTGGCGACTGGCTCGAACTCGATGTCCCAAACCCGATGCAGATCGGATTTCTCATCTATGAAATGGACAACATTGCCACCAACACCTCGGATGGCCGGGATGTCCAGTTCCCCAGTCCCTACCGGCTGTGAGAAATTCGGCGCGCCCAACGCGGTCGCTCGCTGAACCGTCTGATCCGCATCTTTGACACGCAACCCCATGTCACACACGGAGGGGCCGTGACCCAGGAACGCCGAATGGGCGAAACCTTCCTTTTCGGTATTCACAACGATGTTTATCGCGCCCTGCCGCCACAGCTCGACGGACTTGGTTACGTGTTTTCGCTCCATTCGAAAACACATTGTTGACAGCATATCTGCCAGCTGCGCGCCGCTTGTTTCGTCGGCTGTAAATTCGACGAATTCGAAGCCTGACGCATAGACGCGTTCCGGCAGGTCCGGGATGCCGAAATCTGTTCCCGGTTCGGTCCGGGAAACCTCATCTAACAGGTTCACCAGCGACCTGTAGCTGTCTCGGGCCAGTGTCAGGCCACCGGGTTGAGGAGCTGCTTCATTGACACGCGCAATAGACCAAGGCCCCTTGTACCCAGCGCGGGACAACACCCGCACAAAGCCCGCAAGGTTCAGCGACCCAAGCCCCGGCAGAAGCCCAAAGTGCCGTTTGAGCCTGCGAATATCCATCTCAAGTCGGGGTGCATCGGATAGCTGCACATGGAACAGCCGATCTCCGGGAATGTCCCGAAGGCGGGCTGGTTTGGACCCGTCGGCAAGCGAGAAGAAGGAATTCAAGGCCAACCCCAAATAAGGGCTGTCGATAGCTTCAACGACGCCTAACGCCTGTTCATCCGAGTGAATAATATCCGACCATGGCAAGCCCATATAAGCCAGACGCAACCCCATTGCCTTTGCTATTTCGGCCGCCTCGCCAAGATCTGCGATTACCTGTTCTTCGGTCGCAGCGGCATCGACCTCGAATGCGGACCCAATTAGCAGCAGATCCGTACCCAACTCGCTCATCAGGTCGAGTTTGCGCTTCAGTCGATCAAAGGCGCGTTCCCGTCCGCCGCCAGACTGACCTTCAAGGTTATGGAAAGGTTGCAGCAGGCAAATCTTCAGGCCGAGATCTGATGCAATGTTCCGAATTTGCGATGGCGGCCCGTCAAAAGCGGTCAAGTCCGGTTCGTGTAATTCGACACCCCCGAATCCCGCGTCAGCGATAGTGCTTAGTTTTTCGGCCAGATCACCGGGGATCGACGTTGTCGAAACCGAGAGGCACATTATCCCTGATATCCAAACATACGCGGCAACCACAGGACCAAATCAGGCATCAGTATCATGATCACCAGGGCGAAGATAAGAACCGCGAGGAAGGCCCAGATTTCCGAGATGATTTCGCGTAGCGGAATGTCCGTCACGGCGTTGATCACAAAGAGCAGAATGCCATAGGGCGGCGTGATCAGACCGATCATCGAGTTCACGACGACAAGCACCCCGAAATGCACCAGATCAATCCCAAGCGCCTCGCAGGTTGGAATGAACAGGGGCACAATCACTAGGATGATCGTTGTTGCGTCTAACACACATCCCAGCGCGAGGATCAGCAGGTTTACGAGGATCAGGAACACAATCGGGCTAACATCGGAACCCTCCAGCAGCGCCGAGATAGACTGCGGTATTTGTTCCTGGATGACGATGAAGTTCAGAATGAACGCGCCACCAATGACAACCCCGACGGCTGCGGAAGAGCGCGCGCTGTCGACGAACACCTGATAAAGGCCGCGAAAGGTCAGCGCTCGGTAGAACAACGCTGCCAGTAGCAGGGCGTAGAATGCAGCTACGGCGGCAGCTTCAGTCGGAGTGGTGACGCCCCCATATATGCCGTAGAGCAGGATTGCGGGCATAAGCAGTGCCGGAAATGCGTTGGCGGTTTTAGCCGGCAACTCGCGCAGTGGAACAGGTTCTTCCAATGCAAAGTTCCGCTTTCCAGCCAGATAATAGTTCATCGCCATGAGGACGACGCCCATGATCAGGCCCGGCAGAATACCGGCGAGAAACAGCGACCCGATGGAGGCCTTGGAAACGAGCGCGTACAAAACCATCGGGATAGAGGGCGGAATAATAGGGCCGATCGTTGCCGACGCCGCCGTGATTGCAGCTGCGTAGCCTCGGCTGTAGCGGCCATCCTTGGTCATCATTTCAATGATGATCTTCCCGATCCCCGCAGCATCCGCGACGGCCGAGCCGGACATACCCGAAAAGATCAGTGACGCTACCACGTTTACGTGCCCGAGGCCGCCCTTGAAACGACCGACAGCAGCGACGCAGAAGTTCAAAAGACGGTCCGTGATCGATCCAGCGTTCATGATATTCGCGGCGACGATGAACAAAGGCACGGCAAGCAGGATCGTGCTTTTGTAAAAGCCTTGCAGGATCTTCTCGCCCGCGAGGGCGACGTCCAGTCCGGCCGTGCCCAGGTACACTAATGAGGCCAGGAGGATGGAATAGCCGATAGGTGTCCCGATGCCTGCCAGAAGAAAGAGAGCGAGCAGGCAGGAAAGAAGTTCAAAACTCATTTTTTAACTTCCTCATCCTTTTCGACGTCGACACGGGGATGATCGTCAACCACGTTGTACCCAACGACCAGTTCCAACTCTGTCTTTGGTGGGCCATTGCGCATGACGTCGAAGAATAGCCACGCGTAGCGCGCTGCGACGACCAGCATGAATACCGCGTAAATCGAGAATACTGTGCGCAGCGGTATCTTCTCACCGGAGAACGGATTGCGGACAGTCGATGTCTTGCGGATTTTCATCCAGTCGATGTAATCCCACGTCGGAAGGAAGCTGTAGAGCATACCGACTACGATCGCTGCGGCCGCCAGCATCGCAAAGACCTGCCGCACGCGCATCGGCACCGAAAGATAGATGATGTCGAACTTCACGTGATCCCGTTCGCGCACGATGAAAGCGCAGCTGAAGAAAATCACCCAGACCCAAAGAATGCCGATCAGTTCCAGCGTCCAGCCTGCTGGGGTGAAGAAGTACCGTAGTAGAATTTGGAGAAGGAAGATAAGGAAGATTGCCGCCAGCATCCCGCCGGCAATCGCTTCGGTCAGTCGGGAGAACCCCTTCATAAAGGCCTTCATTATGGTTCTCCCTCCCCTGTCTTACTGGGTTCAGTTGCCCAGAGCGTTGATCTGATCCAGAACGCCTTCGGGCCATGAGCCAGCGAATTCGCTGTCCAGATACATAGACTGTACCTGATCGCGGAACGCAGCGAGATCGGGTTCGTAAATCTCCATGCCCTGCTCTTTCAGGAAGCTGACAAGATCCTCTTCTTTCTGAAGCTGCTTCTGGCGGCCTGATTCAGCTGCTGCGTCCGCAGCTTCCTGAACCTTGGCTTGCTGTTCCGGTGTCAGCCCGTCCCAAACTTCTTTGCCGATGGCGATATAGTTCAGGTCGACCAGATGCGATGTCAGGACGATCTGATTGGTCACTTCATAGAACTTGGCGTCGACGACGGTCGGCAACGGGTTATCCTGCCCGTCAACGGCACCGGTCGACAGCGCGGTATAGACTTCGGAGAAGGCCATCGGTGTCGGCGCGGCACCCAGCGCCTTGCCAAGGAACTGCCATGCGTCGGTGCCCGGCATCCGCAGATTCACGCCTTCCAAGTCTGCGGGTGTCGTGACTGTCAGCTCATCCTTGGGCTGGCGCAGGTTCACCTGACGACGGCCCAGATACATGACCGACAGCAGTTTGACGCCTAATTCTTCTTCGGCCTTCTGCTTAAAGGCATCCATCAAGGGATCGTTGAAGACAGCCACCTGATGCGCGGCGTCCTGGTGGACATAACCTGCGGTAAAGATCGAAAACTCGGGGAAGAACTGTGCCAGTTCCTGCGCCGAGGTGATCGACATTTCCAGGTTACCCCGGCTGATGGCATCCAACTCGGTGCCTTGGGCAAAGATGGTTCCATTATAGCTGGGCTCGTAGCTTGCAAAATCAGCGACCATCGGCGCGAAAACCTCGGCCATAGCGACCGAGCGCTGGTCGGTCTCCGATCCTGATGTTGCGAGGCGAAGTTGCACTTTGTCTTCCGCCAGCGCACCGCTTGTCGCGCCAAACAGAACACCGGTTGCAACAAGGGCTGATACAGCAGCCCGGCGGGTAAGTTTGGTAATCACTTTGCTCCTCCCTGAGACATCATGATGCTTCTTTTTTGCGATTCAGAGTTTTGCCCTATTTTGGAAATTTTGCAAGATTTTTTGCAAAATATCTGATATTTTATACTACTGTCATATCTACCATTGGTGTTTTTTGTAAGTTTTTGATCCTGACCGTTTCACCTGTTCTGCAAGAATTCTGAATAGCTTCAATAACTTGAAGCGTTCTGAAACCTTCCCATCCAGACACAATCGGCACTGCTTCGTGCCGGGCTACTTCAATAAAGTGCCTGAGCTGATTGACCAAAGGGTCAGACGCACCCTTCTTCAGCGCGGTCGATGAGATAGGCGTCCACCAGTCCCGTTGCTCACTCTGGTAACTCCACAGGCGAAGATCGGGAACGGACAACGAACCATGAGAGCCACCGATCATATAGCTACTCTCTGTGGTCGAAGGATAGATTGGATATTCCTGAGACGTCATCTCCCAGCTCCATGGAGCAACGATGCTGTCGGACACACTTATGGTCCCTATCGCCCCGCTTTCAAATGTCAACAGCGCACCAGCAACATCTTCGTTGTCGTAGCCCCGCTGCGATGCAGCCGACTGAGCCTGTACGGTCACAACTTCTCCGGCCAGGTACCTCAGCAGATCCACATCGTGGACAAGATTGACCGAGATGGGCCCTGCACCGGGTTTCTTTCTCCAGGGCGCAGTATCAAAATACTCGTCTGGCTTATAGAACCAGCAATTCGCATGCACAGCGCGCACATTTCCAATCTTTCCATCGACAATTGCTTCCTTAGCCGACCTGATCAGAGGATTGTGTCTGCGATGATGACCGACCATCAGTGGCACATTGGCCTTCTCCGCAGCTTGAACAAGCTCAAGTGCAGCGGTGGCTTCTACGGCGATCGGTTTTTCGACAAGAACAGGACAACCGTGTCGAACACACGTGAGGCCTTGTTCAACATGAAGCGTGGTCGGGGTCGCAAGAACAGCTCCGTCTGGCGTCTGATTTGCAAACATTTTCTCGAGGGTCTCGTAACATGCGACCCCGTGCTCAACGGCGTAAGCACGACCTTCATCACTGGGGTCGACTACCGCAACGAGATCAACATGGCGCAACGCTCGGATAGCGTCTGCGTGGCGGCGTCCAACAAGACCAATGCCGACAATGGCAATGCGAAAGTTCTTAGACACTTTGCTTCCTTCCGGAGGGTCCGGAAAATCCCGAAACCGTTGATTGCGATCAGGCTGCCTTGCCCAATTTGGCCACGACCGTATTGGGGTTTTCGCGATTCCGCAATAATGTATGATATTATTATTTATACCATACATCAGTTTGGATTGCTGATGTCTCAAAAAAATGCTAATTGAACGAGGAAACTAAAAATATCGGGTGAAACGCATGGCGAAACAGCCGTCTACGATAGGTGCAAGCACCTATCAGCGCATCAAGCGGGACATCATCTTCGGGGAGCTGCAGCCCGGCTCCAAACTGAAGCTGGACGCCTTGAAGGAACGCTATTCGGCAAGCCTTTCGACACTTCGTGAAACGCTGAACAGGCTCGCCAGCGACGGATTTGTCGAAGCTCCTGAGCAACGGGGTTTCCTGGTCACGCCAGTTTCACGAGAAGACCTGACCGAGATTTCAGAACTGCGCGTTCTGCTGGAATGCCACGCGTTGGAGTTGTCCATTGCGAATGGCGACACGGACTGGGAAGGCAACCTGGTCGCTGCGCATCATAAGCTGCATTTGATGGAGCAACGGCTTCTCAAGGGTGATGACTCTGAAAAGGAAACCTGGAAGAGGTACGATTCAGAGTTTCATCAAGCGATGATTGCAGCCTGTAATTCCAAGAACCTCTTATCCCTTCACTCAATCATTTATGACAAGTACCTTCGTTATCAGATGCTCGTACTGACCTACCGAGGTGAGGTTGCAGCCCAAGAACACAAACGAATGTTCGATGCCGCGTTGGCCAAAGACGCTGATACAGCCAAGAAACTGTTGGAAGATCACATCAGAAATGGCCTCGCCCACACGTTGGAGGCTATGTAAGGCGGCATGCTGATTGTGTACCTCGACGTCTTCAGGTCGATTTGGCAGGGAATACCTCAAGATTCCACATCTAAATCGAGAAGTTTGTGAGCGCCCCATACCGGACCTTTGGCGTCGAAGCCGAATGCTGGTGGTGCAGCCCGCATAGCTGCCGATCGCTGGGATCCCGCCCACCACCTTCCGATATCACCGACCTCATGGCAGGGTACGGAGTTCTACAACAACATGCAGCTACTTCAGTTGATTTAGTGGAAATTCTATTTTCAACGGCTCTCAAGCCGATGGCCGACTTCGTAGTAGAGGAAATCGGTCTCTGCAACTTTGGCGCAAACGGCACGCAGCTTGGTATTCATGCCGCTCTTGTCGACCCTCGTCATCTTGGGATTTCCGTTGGAAGCTAGTTCGCACGTCTAACCAGGAAATTCAGGAAAAACTGACCGTCGATACGTCGTGGCTCATACACGAGGCGTCGGTTGGGTTGCAGTCCTTGAGGCAATTTTACATCAATTCGAACCTTGTAGGGCGTCACCGGTGGACCAAAATGTGAGCTTAGGGTGAAACGGAGTTTCAGTTGACCGTTGTCATCCAATGACCCCTGGAAATCCTTGAACCACGGACCGCCTCCGGTAAACGCTTGGGCGGACACCAGAGTCACTTTGCTGCCTTTCCGATTGATCCGCAATGACGCGAGTGGTTCGATTTTTCCGGGGTAGTAGGATTCGTCGCCGCGCGTTGCAGTCTGCCAATAGTCATCATCCCATCTACGCCGAATGGAGATGACGTAATCACCGTCTAAACCTACAGCAACCGCAACTTCCTTGCAAACGCGACCCGGTTCTTTCTTAAGCGCAATAAGGGTCTGTTGTTGGTTCAGACCTTCCGCCGGAAGCCCCAGGTTTTTTCGGGCGTTCCGGTATCTAGTATATGCCGCTCTAGTGCGAGGACCTGCAACGCCGTCCGCCGCGCCCGCACTGCATCCGACGCGGTTCAATTCGCTCTGAATGTCACGGACTAGGCTGCGTGTCTGTGCTTCCTCAGTCGGATTGTCCGGCGGAGCCGCAACGGCGACTTCCGTCTCGTTCGTTCTGGGGTTGTCGTCAGGAGCAGCTTGTTGCCTTGCCTTCTCACGCAGATCATCCCGAAGCGAAAGGGCGAGAGTTACCGCAAAGTGATCATTCTGTTCCTGATAACGGTTTAGAAAGGACTCAATTGCATCCAGCGTTCCGAGTGAACGAGCCAACTCAAAGTCAGCGTAGATTTCACGGTTGTCAGACCCGACACGCTTGGCTTCCGGCGGCATGGGCGCTGCCACCGGAACTAGGTAGATATCTTGGCTCGGTAAAGAACCGTAGGTGAAAGGTTCCTGAAACCCATCTGTCAACTTAAATACGGTGTCGCGGACCTTGCGGAACATTTTACCTAGTTCCAGCCCAGGCTCTTCGATGTGCTTTAGCAGCGCTGTGGCATACGGGCTGTTACGCCCCTCTCCATCAAGAGCCAACGTTCCACCCTTGGCTGCGTAGCTTACTAATACTCCGCTGGGGTCAATACGACCCAATCCGCGACCGATGGAGCGTGTGCCGCCATTTCTTTCCATCGTGCTCAGGAATGGGTTGTTCCGGCACGCATCGATCAAAACGACCTTTAACCCATCGGCACCCGACAAAGAACTGATGACGGAGTCCAACCGTATCGCTTCAAATTCGATATCCTGATCGCTGCGCAGTTCTGAGTTTACAGGAATAAGGTAGTTTGTGTTTTCGATCTCAATCCCGTGACCCGCAAAATAGATGATGGCCATATCCGCATCTTTCGCCGCTCGACCAAAGTCGCGCAACGCAATGCGGAGACCACGGTAATCTAGATTCTGATTGTGCCAAACCGTGAAACCGATCCGTTGCAAGGCTTTGGCCAGATCCGAGGCATCATTGCCTGCATTTGGAAGATTGGCGACATGTTGATACTCGGCATTTCCAATCACCAATGCGACCCGTTTGGTGTCCGCGTGCGCAACATGCGAAACCGAGAACCAAATCGCAAAGCCTATCAGCCATAAGAATGTCCTGAAAGGATATTGAAATGAACTGTTAAACAAACTGCCCCCGATCGGAACAAGTTGAGACGCCTGAACATTACCACATAACCTGATTGAATCGAATATGCTGATCCGATTGCCAGCGTATCCTCATAAAAAACATAGCTTCGCTGAAACCCTTTGGGCAGAGCGCGTTATTTCAGAGAAGCTTCCAAGACCACGGAACGCGCATTCCATCCAGAGCCATCGAACCATTTTGTTGGGGTCACATCGTCAAGGTCGCGCCGTCCTCGCGCTTCGTACTGAAATTGGGCAAATGATTTTCTGCCTTTGCCGTGGGTTTTGTTTGGCTTGGATGGCAACCAGTTGGTGTAGCTCACGGGTTCTCCGCTGAACCATCGCCATCCGATGATGGCACCGTCTTCTTTGGGGTCCTTTCTGAACCCGAAATAGGGTCCGGCCTTGTAGCTGATTTTCGTTTTGCTGTCGTATCCCAATTCAAAGAAAGCCGGGTCACTTGAAATCATCCGGACGATGAACGCATTCTCTGCAGCCGATGTTATTGCGGCCAAATCCAAGCCACATTTTTGCGCCTCGCTGCGCGCACTCTGCACACTGCCTGAATAAACCATCGCAATATATAGGTTTCCGCGAAACGTACCATAGACGCTTTTACGCAGGCCCAAACAGCCAAGAATTTGCGTGACCTCTTCGGATTCACCTAACACTTCCAGTTCGGATATATCCTGTCGGACAGCAAAGGGATTGCTGATAAAACTCGCGCCATCATCCGCCAGCGGTCTGATCCCCAAGCCGGACAGGACAGCAAGATCGGCATATCCGGTTGGTTCTAACCCGATGTTGGCCTGAAGCGCCTTGATGCCTGATCGGGTCCGCGGTCCGAAAACTCCGTCAGGTGTACCAACGTCGAAGCCTGAGTTGTTAAGACTTTGTTGTACTTCCTTCTTCTGAGCAGGGCCCGGCAAGAGCGCGGCTTCTATCTCATCGAGCCGCCCGCTTTTTCTGGTCCAGGCAGGTGTGATCTGGGCCATCCGCTTTAGTATTTCGGGCTCGGATAACGTTGCAGCGCGATAGGATCTGGCGACCAAATCCCACCCCCTGACTGTGTTCACCTTCATAGCTGCGGCCAGCGCGTTTTTCTGAGTTACCTGCGGCCGCAAGACTGGTTCGTCAGACTCCTGAAGGTCAGGGACGGGTAATGAAGCCTGTTCTACCTTGGGGACCAAAAAAATGTCCTCGCCCGGTAGTGAGCCATAGACAAAAGGCTCCTGATACCCGTCGGTCAGTGCGACCACGCGGTCGCGCACCTTGCGGAACAGTTTACCAAGTTCCACTCCCGGTTCTTCAACATGTTCCAGAAACGCCTGCGCGTAAGGGCTGTTCCGGCCGTCGCCATCCTGCGCCAGAGTCCCACCTCGGGCCGCGTATCCGACCACGACTCCTCTTGGTTCAACTGCGGCCAGACCGCGCCCGATTGAACGAGTGCTCGAGGCCTTTTTCATTTGGGCCAAAAACGGGTTGTTTCGGCATGCGTCAACAATCACGATACTTAGAGCCGACGAGCCAGCAATGGCATTCACGATAGCGTCCAGACGAATGGCTTCAAATTCTACATCCCGATCACTTTTTAGCGCGGCATTCACGGGTATCAGATAGTTTGTGTTCTCAATTTCGATTCCGTGGCCCGCGAAATACGCAAGCGCCACTTCCGCTTCGGCTGCGGCTTCGGCAAAGTCGCGCAATGCAATGCGCATATCGGTGTAACTCACGTTTTGATGCTGTGTAACCTCAAACCCAATGCGCTGTAACGCCTTAGATATGTCCTCAGCATCATTGGCCGGATTGCGCAGGTCCGGGACGTATTGATAGGCGGAGTTACCTATTACAAGCGCGACGCGCTTGCCCTTAGCCTCTGCCGCAAGCGGCAAGATCAAGAGCAAACAAACCACCAACAAACACGAGGCGCCGCTTCGCCATTTGCTTTCAGGAACCATGAGCACAGACTCGACTCTGAACCGAACAGATCCTTATTTTAGCATAAAATTGCCTGACCACCGAGCTTAGGATCAGCTGAAGCGAGACAGAGCAGGAACTGGACTCAACGTAGTTTCAAGCCTACGCTAAACCTTCAAAAAGCGGATACACTTGCAGTTTTCTTCGAGAGGCGTCTTGTGTCGTGGAATTGGGTATCAATAGCTGTTTTTGTCTTCGTACTCGCTGCAGGCCTTTTTCTCAGCGGTTTTGCGCTAGCTTCCGGCGATGAGAAAAACACCGACACGTCCGCAGAAATTGTGTTTGTTCCTCCCAAAATAGGTACGCCAAAAGATCGAATGGGCGCAGGCACCCGGAATATACCTTCGGATGCCGCTTCTGACCTATTGCTACTGGTTCCAGCAGACGGTGGGCTAACAACTCAAGCCTTTCCGCCGTTGATCTGGCGGCTAACTCGCGGCCATCGAGGAAATGTAATCGTCAAACTGGGCCCATCCGGGATGACTGCAACAGAGTTACACATCAGTGGCCCTTTCCCACCCGGCGATTACGGTCTGGACCTCAGTAGGTCAAATATTGTGCTGGACACCGACCGAATTTATCTTTTGCAACTCGAGTTGCTCGATCCAAACACCGACGCGGTGGTCGAACGAACATCAGGATTGATCGAGCGTTTGCCGGAAGAATTTAGATCCGACACCCCGGCCGCAGCTGGTCTGTGGTTCGATGCGCTCTCTGAACTTGTGGATATAGGCCTCAGCGGCCGTGTGCAGGCGACGAACCCAGCCGAACTCGAACAATTGCTGAACTCAGCTGGCGTAGGTCAGTGACATCGAAGCGTCAAAAGCATGCATGGCAGAGAACGTCATCGCTCATGCCGGTTTGGCAACGCTGGGTGTTGGTCTGTGTCATTACACTGATTGTCGGCATGCCTCTGGTCGAACTCCGGAAAAAAGGCATGCTCGAGTCACTTGAGCTTCTCCAATACGATTGGACAATATCGGCCTTTGCGGCGGATGAACCTATAGCAGACGTTTATCTGGTTGCCATCACCGACCGAGATTTGAGCGAATGGGGTTGGCCTGTCCCCGATCGGCAATTGGCACAGATTGTAAACACCTTGCTCGCCTCTGGTGCAACTACGGTGGGCGTCGACATTTACAGGGACGTTCCGGCAGGTGAAGGTCGGGACGCCTTACTTGAGGTGCTGAGCGATCCCAGAGTTTTCGTGATCTCGAAATTGCAGGATAGCGAGACTGCTGGCATTTCAGCGCCGCCGGGCACGCACACTGGGTTCGCTGATATTCCAATTGACCCTGATGGCGTTGCCCGACGCGCCTTGTTGTTAGTAAATACGCACGATGGTATTTCCCTGTCACTGCCTATGCATCTGGCCGCGACCCATACCGGGCAACCCGCATTGAAAAGCGCTCCCGACAATCCGCGCTATTTGATGTTTGGCGATACAGTTGTAGAACCCTTGGCCCCGGGTGCAAACCTGTTCCGCAACGTGGATACGTCAGGCTATCAAATCGTCATTGATTACAAAAATGCATTGCCGATCACGCGCAGTGTTCCCGCCGCAGAGATTCTGACTCACACTGGGCTGGATCGCTTTGAGGGAAATGCCGTGATAATCGGCGTTACCAGTCATTCCGTAAAAGATTACTTTTCAACACCACTCAACCGATCAACCGGGTCAGATTTTACCTTTGGTGCCGAAATTCATGCCGCCATCGTTCAACAGTTGATTGACTACTTCAACGGCCAAGCCTCTCCGCTGCGCGCGTTGGACGGTCAGTTCCCTGCGTTCATCATCCTCGCTTCGGTCTTCTTAGGTGCCTGCGTGTCTGTTTTCGTCAGGGTCACCGGCAATGCGGTGTTGCTGGCTGGGATAGGTGGCGTCCTGCTAACGATTACGTTGTCCATGTTTCAACAGTTCGCGTTGTTAATGCCTGTCGCGCCTTCTCTGCTGGGCTGGACTTTCGGGTTTCTTTTCGGCTTTGGGATCATCTCAGGCTTTTCGCGCAACCAAAGACGCGCGATCGCACAGGTTTTTTCATCTCATCTGTCCGAAGAGTTGTCAGCTGAGATCTGGAAGCAGCGCAAAAATCTAATGTCGGGTGGAAAGCCCCGATCTCGACAGCTGTATGTTACGGCGCTGCTTGCGGATATTGAAGGGTCGACCCTCGCCGGGAATGCGATGGATGCAGACGAGTTTATGACGTGGATCGCGCGAATTCTTGATCGGCTGGGTGAAATCGCTCGCGCGCATGGTGGGTTTGTCGAGAAATATACAGGAGACGGCATACTGGTTGTGTTTGGCGCGCCAATTCCAAGCGAAACACACGAGCAAAGGCAATCGGACGCGCAGGCCGGACTACGTTGTGCCAACGCCATGCGCGAAGCCGTGGCATCACTTAATAACACTTTTCGAAATCAACGTGCATACAAGCTACGGATTGCGCTGAACAGCGGAGAAGCAATCGGTGGCACACTGGGTGTCAGCGGATCCATGCATTATAACGTCATCGGTGATACGATAAATGTCGCTGCACGCCTGGAAAGCTGGATCAAGACCCTAGCACCGGATGCCGATGGGTTTCGTCCCATTTATATGACCATGGCGACGGCAAAAACTGTGGACGCTGAACGACGATGGCCAGTGGCTGCGAGTTTCATTCACGATGATGGCGAGACAGAAATTCAAGTAGTTGAACTCAACAGGCGCGTACCCGAGTAGCTGCGAATACTTCGTGTTGTGAGTTTCAACGTTTTGTTATCGTCACATCCATGAAAAAGGCTTTGTCGAACTGGCCTTGGTTGGAGTGGAGGGTTTGCCCCTTGGAAAAGTCTGCAGGAATTCTCTGAGTAATTGAGAAGGGGACAATTCTTACTTTACCAAACAGGTACCCTGTATTTCCCGAAATACGCAACCGCCCCTTTTCTGATAACGATGCGCGAAATCGTTTTGGTCGATTTTCACCACCTTCCGTCAGATCCTGAGCGCTGATCATCTGAAACCCGGCGGACGACTTCCGGTACACCATCTGCAACACTATTTTGGGCCGATCCTTAGCAAGCTCAGGGTCATTGTAGTTTGGATTGGGTCGTCTTCTGACCACGATTGAGTAATCCCCATGGTAGCTGTTCGCTACTGCGCCGGTTTGGGTCGTCTTCGGCAAGGCAGCAAGCGTTTCGCCGCTCGTTTGTTCCTCGCTGTGCGCCGAGGGTGGCGGCTTTGCGACGTTCTTTAACACAGCAAGGCTTTGCGCTGTCAGATACCCCGTTCTGGTCGAACCGCTTTTGCTCTGAAATTGCTTTAGTGCCGCACGAGAGCGCGTACCGAATATCCCATCAACAGGCCCGGCTGAATACCCTAGGAAATTCAGACCACGTTGAATGTTGCGATAGTCGTTTTGGCTGAGATTAAGATCCTTTTCTGCCACAAGGGCTGGATCTGGTTGTTGCCCCGCGACGTTTTCCTGGTTCGTCGTGTTGATCGGGCTTTGGGACGCGGCAGCAGACTCTGTAGGCACGCTGGCGTTGTTCTTAATCGGTTGTGAACGGCTGAGCACATCGGCTACGTCAGCCGCATATTGACCAGCGCGTGTATTTGGATAGAGCTGCGCGATCATCTTCAAAGCGCCCAACTTGACCGTTTGATCATCCAACTTTAACGCTTCGCGCAGAACGCGTTGGGCAGATTTTTCACGCTCATCTTCAGGCGAGGACTCGGCAACAGGCGCAGGCGTTTCTTTTAAAATGGAAGGCACCTTGGCCGCTGCAGGGACAAGGAAAATATCCCGCCCTGGCAATGAACCATAAGTGAAGGGCTCTTGGTACCCATCGGTAAGTTTAAAGACTGAATCCCGGACTTTGCGAAACAATTTCCCAAGTTCCAGCCCGGGAACCTCAATATGTTCAAGCAGCGCTTCGGCATATGGGCTGTTGCGACCTTTTCCATCCAAAGCCAAAGTTCCACCGCGTGCAGAATAGCCGACCAGAACACCTCCGGGGTCAATACTGCTCAATCCGCGCCCGATCGACCGCGTCGCGGTTGTGCGCTCCATATCAGAAAGGAACGGATTGTTTCGGCAGGCGTCAATAAGAACAAGTTTGAGACCTTTCGCCGTCGATACCGAATTTAGTACCGAGTCCAGCCGTATGGCCTCGAATTCCACATCCTTGTCGCTTTTGAGTTCCGCATTGGTGGGAATCAGGTAATTGGTGTTGTCTATTTCGATGCCATGACCCGCAAAATAGACCAATACCACGTCGGCCGTCGCAGCCTTGTCGGAAAAATCCCGAAGGGCCAGCCGCATTTGGCGATAGTCGAGATCGTATAATTCGGTGACATTAAAACTTATCCGACCAAGCGCTGCTGCTATATCCCGGGCGTCATTTGCCGAGTTCGGAATATTCGAAACGTACTCATACTGCGAATTTCCTATGACAAGCGCCATACGTCTGACATCAGATACGTCCGCCAGTACAATAGCAGGTCCGAACATCACAATAGCGATGAGGCTAGACCTAAGCCGCAAGAAACCTAGAAAAACAAGGTGTACTAGCATAATAACTTCGTCCACGAAAGCCGCAGTTACTTTAACATAATCCACATCGAATCGCGATAAGGCTACAAAGAATTTGCCAGGTGTGCCGCCAACTTTTTCGTATGAACTGCGCTAAAACTTCCCGTTTCATCAAACGAAGGATCAGGCCTACGCTGGGATTCATGTCGTTCACTTCAGCAGCATCTGCCTTGGCTGGTATCGAACTGGTCAACATGGTCTGCAAAGGTCAGTTCACACCTGGACTCTCTCCATTTCAACAGTTTGCCTGATTGGCTGGATAATCGGCTCGTCAGCACTGACTATGCTAATCTCATTTAAGTTTGCGACATGTGTAGACGCCCAAAACGCAAGAGGTAATTTTGGCCGGTAATTGCATCGGTTCGGGTACTGACATGTGTTCGGCCTGTTGCGCGGCGTTTGCACATGCCGCTGGCCCCTATGGTGTTAGCGGATCCGGTCCAATTCAGAACCACGTGCTCAAAGCACTCTGTCGCAAGCTGGTTTTTCCGACCCGGTCTCACGATCCTTATGCCATACCGTCCATTGTCCTCTTCCGTTTCCGCCGCCTCGCGGCCACAGACGCCTTACGCGTTGGCAGCCGGAGCCCGGTAGACTTCCCCTGTGTTCATCAAGGCCCAAACGATCCTCGCCATCATGTTCGCAAGGGCCACGCGAACCAGCAGTGGCGGCTTGCGTTCGATCATGCGGGCAAGCCAGGGATCGGTTTCCGTTCTCTTACGTGAACGCCACATAACAACGCTGTTGCGAAGTTTCCTGCAGTTCGGAGAAATGCATCTGACCTGATGAGTTAAGCGGCCAGTTCTTTGAATTGTTGAAAGGGACAGAGTCCAGGTGTGAATTGGTCTTTGCGGATCATGCGCGCGACTTCGATGCCTGCGAGAGTGGCTGAAGCCGAAGCAAAGGACTTGAAGCAGAGCATCGGACGGGTTCGTCTTTTGATGAAGCGGTGATCCTGTTCCACAATGTTGTTCAAATACTTCCGCCTGACTATCTCAATTGGTATCGGACATCCAAAGCCCTTTAGCATCTTGTTTATGGCCTTGATGCCCGCTGCGTTGGTTCCACTTTTGTCGATGACGATCTTGCTCGGGACTCCATTTGAAGACAGCGCTTTGGCAAAGAACCTGGCTGCCGCTGGAGGGTTCCTCCGCTCACACAGCATAAAATCAAGGGTCTTGCCGTGCTTGTCGACAGCTCGATAGAGGTAAACCCACGCGCCTTTAACTTTGATGTAGGTTCTTTAATTGAGCAGCAGCTCTCGGTGACTTTATTCCAGTATCGACCACCTGCAAGGTTCTTTCCGAAGTCATTCTGTTGGAGCTCCATCTCGGCGTTCAAGGCATCAACCCCCAAAGGTCTCATGCGCGGTCTGGTTAAATAGCCGCATGTAGATCTCACGGGTTCGGTCGACAGCCTGCCGTGTTGGTCGGTACGGCAACTCGTGTTCGGTTTATCCGCTGTTACGCTGATTATGCCTCCTTCATTTGAAAGGTTGATCCGTTTGTCCAGATGGCGTGCATAAGGACCGCAAGTTTTCTGGCTAAGGCGACAACCGCCTTCTTGTGACTGGTACGGGCTTTGAGAGCCCGAGCCCATCTCTGTAATTCAGATCCTTTGCCCGGTTTTACTCGGTTCAGTAAACTGCTGGCCGCTTCATAGAGCGTAGAACGCAGCATAGGATCGCCCCGTTTCGATATTCGCCCCCCATAGTCGATGTCCCCCGATTGGTAGCGCCGGGAAGTCAGCCCGAGATAGGCTCCGACCGATCTGGATTTCACAAACCTATGCGGGTTGTCGATTGTTGCCACAAAGGTCACAACGCTCACCGGGCCAACGCCAGGGATCGTCATCAAACGTTGCAGGCTTCATCGTTTTTCGCATGGCGCGCCATTTCTTTACTCAGAGCTGCCGCTTGCCGCAGCGCGGTTGTGCGCAAGTCGAGCAAAGGCAGGATGATCTTGGATAAGATTGGCCGATCTTTCAGGATCGCGTGGACCCGTTCCTCGTATGTGTGCAGATGCCTTGGCAACCGCTGCCCGAAACTGGCCAAAAGACCGCGGATTGTGTTTTCGACATTCACGCGGGATTTCAATGCCACTTCCCGAGCTTTCAGCAATGCCCGCCGCTCCTGGGCGAGCCGGCTCTTAACCTCTACCTTCCGATAGAACCCCGTGCGCGCCAGCTCTGCTAACATGGCGGCATCATTGGCATCAGTCTTGTTGTGCATCTGGCTGAGAACAGCATGAGCCTGACGGGCGTCGATGCAAACAATCGGCAATCCCCGATCCGAGAGCTCAGTATAGAGCCAGTTCGCCATTCGACCGGTTTCGAGGACGACGCATTTGAGGGAACCAAGGTGTTTGCGCAGCACTTGGAAAATGACATCCGGTTCGGTGACTTTCTTCGCAGCAAACACCGGATCACCGTTCTCGTCGCATAAACAAATAGACGTCTCAGCTTTCGAAACATCCAATCCGACAAAACACTGTTCCATTTTACTCTCCTGTCTTTGTTCCGATGCCATCATGCACCGGCCAAGAGAGCTGCTGGTCAATTACTCAGAGTCTCGTCCATGCGCCAAGAGTTCGGCGTTGGGCGTTTCTTCAATTGCGATCTTACTGCGATCATCGGTGAATACCTCACGACCCACCTGATGAGAGCGGCATGGTCCACCTGAACGCCGCGTTCCGCCAGGATTTCTTCTAAGTCCCGATACGACACCGTGTAACGCAGGTAGAAGTACACAGCGTACAAAACTGCATCCTTGAGAAATGACAGCCGTTCAATGAGATCATGCTCAAACAACCTGTTCAAAACTATCCGACGAGTACAAACCGAGGATCACGCACGCGCGTCAACCAGACCCCAGAGGTTGCGACACATCTTTTTTGGGTGCCAAGCCAGAGCTGTTGGCATATATTGTAGTTTATGCAAGTCGCTAACACTACATATGCCTCAAATCACAACCGACTGATCTTCGACTGTAAACATCGCAACGATGCTTGTGCACTAGGTAAGTTTGACGTTCGGCGGGTCGGCGGGGTAAGCGCGACGCTCCCGGCGCCGCCTGTTTTCGACAGAACGGAGATACATGCCTAAGCAGATTATGTCCATAATCGATATGTTGAGAAACTTTATACTTGGCTTGACAGCAAGCTTTGATATGCCGGTTACCCCGTTCACGCCATGGCCCCGCGCCCTCCGGTTCAGCTTGGACAGTGGATTTACCCGACAATGTCACTCAAGGCCCCTACCCTTTGCGCGGCAAAACAAAAAAGGCGCCGAAACCTTTCCGACGCCTTCACCTGACTTGCTAGTTCGTGATCTTACCCGTGGGTAAGATCATCTTCCTCGGGAAGCGCATCGAGCAGCGCGGCAATTGCTGCCTCCAGTTTGCTTCGATCAACGCGGGTAAAATCCAGATCATACCGCACCTCGATCCTTCCACTAGAAGCAGCACATTTCGCGATCCCTGCCCTGCCCGAAACCTGAAAAGTTGTTTTCGCGCGGCGTGGTTTACCTGCACTGGCGGCCTCCGTCTTCTTCGAGGACACAGCTTCTGGCTCACCTAGAAATGACCTCAGAATTGCGACTTCACGCGCGCCATCCCGATCAGGCTCACTCTTCAGTGCCTCGCTTACCTGGCGAACCAGACCTGGCGTCGCGTCAAATTTGCGCTTTAGCTCAACACCCACGTTTCGCGGAATGTCGTTCGGGTGGGTCAGAACTTTGTCCAGCATCAGCAGCAAACTGGCAAAAGACCGGATATAGCTGCGCTTTGTGTAGCTGGCAGATTTGAACAGCGTGGAGACCGCTTTGTCGACATCCGGACAGTCATTCGCAGGGTCTTCGGAATATGCACGGGCGAGGGCGCCCATTTCCGCAAATGAGATATCCTTTCGGATCAGGTTCTCGTCGACCATACGCCGATAACTGTTGTCCAGATCACCCGCATCAGAAATCCCCGCTGGAATTCTGGCATAGGTTTCGTCACCGGTCTCATCGTACAAGGCACGATAGGCAGACAAACGGCGCATGCCCTGGATCAATTCATACAGCCCGTCCGACCTGCGCTCCAGGCGGATCGGGTTGGACAAGCCGATCTCCCTAATAGAGTCCTTTAGTTCATCCAGTTCTGGATCGGGACCGGGTTTGCGATCTCGTGTCAGCTTTTCCGTTACAACGTCGTTCAGCACCACTCGTTCTGTCACCAAACCTTCGGCTCTCAGCCGAACCAGTTCGTGTGCAAGACGATCGTTTTCTGCACGGATGGATTGCTCTGTCGATTGTTGATCACGCAAAGCGTCGGCATTTTCCGAAATTGCAGCGGCCATTGGGCCACGTCGTTTTTCGAAAACTTTATCCGGCACCTTACCAACAGGAATGTCATCCATAGCCGGTAAATCAATATCGAACATTCTCCGCTTGCGGCTCATGCGTCATCCTCCACCTTGTCCCAGGCCGATAACATTACGCCCCGGAATTCCTCATACACATTGTCGAAAGTTGAGCGGGCGCGCCGCCAGGTTTCGCGAGTCATTTCGCGGTAGTCCATTTCGTAGACCGAGCTCAGAAAACGTCCAGACTGCTCCACCGCACGGGTCATTTCCACCGGGTGCTGTGCGACGTGCTCGCCAAATACCTTCTTAAAGGCATCAAACATCGCCAGATGCAGCGCATTGCCCGGTTCATACCGCGTCAACAGGAACCGCAACTCGCAGAAGGTTTTGGGCAACCCAATCTTACCCGTGGGTAAGGTCTTGTCGAACCCATAGGCCAGATCTTCCAATGCTTCTGCCAATTGGCCGATGAACGACGTGGTCGAGTCATACTCCCAATAGCCAGGACCCGAAGGGATATAAAGCATGTCTGCGGCAAAGACCGCGTTCATAGACTGGTATCCGATTGCGGGCGGGCAATCGAACAGAATGAGGTCATAAGCGTCATCCGGAATCTGGTCCAGATACCGGGACACCGCCGCAAAGAAGGACCATTCGGGATTCAGGTGCCGGTACTGGGCCGACGCAAATTCAACAAAGGCTGCGTTCGCACAGGAAGGTATCGCATCGATCGTCGACCAGGAGGTCTTCTTGATGAAATCAGCAATTCGCAGATCGCCCAGGCCCATATCTGTTATCGCGGGCGGCAACTCCCGGCGGGGCAGGGCGGTTCCCGATTCTGCAGCGGCGGGGCGGTTATTCATGCGTTCTGTTTCACGAATGAGGTCACGCGCCATGATCCCCCAGACCGTATAATCTTCTGCCACATCCGTCAGCCCCATCGAATGACTTAGTGTTGCCTGAGGGTCGAAATCCACCACAAGGACCCGATACCCATCCAGGGCGGCTGCATGGGCAAGATGCAGCGCCACGGTCGACTTTCCCGCGCCACCCTTGAAGTTTGCGACAGCCGCACGAATGGCGCGCTTGCCTTCAGGGCGAGGGGGCATCAGTGACTTGCGATTAATCTTGAGCCGTCGCCGAAGTTCGTTCACCTCTTCCAGGCTGAACCAGCGCTGACGCCCGTCGGGCTCAACTTCTCCACCGGGCAGGGAAGGATCGGCTGCAAGCTTTCCGCGAAAGGTTGACTGGTTCACCCGGAAGATCAGTTCGGACACTTCCCAGCTGGAAAACCGGCGGAGCGTTTTCTCCATCTCAGGGCTAAAGGTCTGCTGGCGAATCCACCCCTGCAACTTGAGGGACTGATTGCGCAATGCGTTCAGGTCTTCGTGCGTGTACATGCCTCGGGTCTCTTAGTTTGGAACGTAAATTTCTGCTCGTTTCTTATTTACGCTTGATTTGCACTTTAAGCAAAAGAAATTATGATGAGAGTACGATCTTACCCACGGGTAAGAAAACAAGGCGCAAAAACACCCGAAGCGATTCGACCGCCCCAGGTGGAACAAAACGATCAAGACAGCCCTATCCAGCCAGTATTTAGGGGGACGGACCGAAGGAAATAACCACATATAGGGGGACACAAAGACCCAATAAGGGGACACACAGAATGACCCCCATCACCAATATTTCACCAAATTTCTTTTCGTTTTTTGAGTTTGATCTGCGCAAGATCACGCGATGTTCCAGTCTTGGCTTGACAGAATCGAAGCTTTGGACGCTAATTAGGCCAAGATGACGAAAAGCGTTGGCAAACGGCGCGAGATTGGCGGGACACACCCGCCAGAGGCAGACTGAGCGGTGAGAACGGATATGCAGCTTGCGAAACCGGTCGGGCGAAATGCGCCGGCTTTGAAATATGATATACTATCTGCTCTGACCGTTCATGCGCTGTCAGGCGACAAGCACCGACAACGAAGTATTTTGCGTATCATTGCGTTGATTACGACCCGGTATAACTGGCGCAACAACGAATTATCCATTGGGCGGGAAGAAATTTCGCGCCTGTGGGCAGTGAACGAAAGAACCGTAAAGCGCGAAATGTCCAGATTTCGCACATTAGGTTGGGTAACGGTAAAACGGCCCTCAGCGCGGGGTCGTGTAGCCGTGTACGAGATCGATCTGAAACAAATCCTGATTGACACCGAAGAGGTGTGGTCTGTTATCGGATCGGACTTTCAAGCCCGGATGACTGACGTGCCGGAACCCGAAACGAATGTCGTACCCTTTGCAACCAAACCCAGTGCCCCTGACAGCCCAGCTGGGGATGTGTGGTCGCAGGTACAGGCGATTCTACACGGTCGCGATCCGGAACTGTGGGCAAGCTGGTTTCAACATCTGTCCGAAGCTGAAAGGGCAGGGGGGCGTGTTGTCCTTATCGCACCGTCACGATTCATGGCCGATTATATTTCGCAGAAGTGGTCGGCGCGACTTCTGGCCGCCTACAGCCGTATTGATCCCAGCATCAGGACGGTTCGCGTGGACGCAGCTGAGTAACTGTCTTCGGCCTTGTTGCCCAATTGTCGAACGTACGTGATCTCATGTTCGGTCCCATCGAGTAGTTTCCGAACAGTCTTCAAGAAGATCAGCAAAGGTCAATTCACGCCCATATTCCGTCTTTTTCAGCAGTTCAGCCAACTGGCTGGACAATCGTCCCTCCAGCTTCATGTATGCAGATCTCAGAGAAGTTTGCGAAAGAACCTAACTCGACGGTATTGCCAAGTTGTTCACGTTGAATGATCCAGCTATGTCGCGCCAATGAACATCCCAACGATCATGCCACTCCTGAAAAGTTTTCGCTTTTCTCGTGAGATCATTGCCTACGCGGTCTGGGCTTACCATCGCTTTGGGTTGAGCACAGCTGACGTTGAGGATCTGTTGGCTGCTCGGGCCGGTTGCCAAGTTTGGCGAACCCAGGGTCGTCATCACCGACAAATTGCGCAGCTATATCAAGCCGATCAAAATACTTGCACCAGAGGTTGACCATCATGCCCACAAAGGTCTGAATAACGCCATCGAAGTGTCGCACCGACCAACCCGCAAACGAGAAAAGATCATGGGCCGGTTCAAGTCTGACCTAAAGGCTCAGAGATTTCTGTCTGCGCATGACAAAATCAACCTGGTCTTCCGCCCCAGCCGCTATCAACTCACCGCAAACTCTTACCGCCACGCTCGTTCCGACGCGTTCAACCTCTGGGACGAGTACACTGCGGAAATGACCGCTTGATCCTGTCTTCGCCAATACCTCACATGCTCAGGTCATCAACTTGGCAATACCTGTCATTCTGCTCGGCTTCCTGTTTTAGTAGGCGCTAAACTTTCATTAGACCACTATGCAACCACTGACTTTCTCAAAACCAGAAAGGTCATCATCCCAATCGGTGGTAGGGCTCTTTGCTCTTCGACAGTTAGCGCTTGCTCTTGTAATACCGTGTCGATTTCGAAGTCAGAGTGCCAACCGATTGTGTTAGCAATTGGTGCAAACGCGCGTTCCAAGGTTGCCAGCAGACCTCGCTCTCGTTTGAAATGGTTCGTAATCACCACACTGCCGCCGGGTTTACAGACCCTCACAATTTCCGCCATTACCTTTTCCGGTTCTGGAACGACGGACAGCACATGCATCGCCGCAATGGTATCGAAATGGTTGTCCGGAAAATCAAGTGCGCGGGCATCCATTTGCCTTAGCTCCGCAACGTGGCTCAGGGATAAATCTCTTACCTTGCCGCGTGCTTTTTGCAGCATGTCCTCGCTGAAGTCTATTCCGGTCACCTGAGTCCTGGGTCCGTAATGTTCCAGTGACAGCCCGGTGCCCACGCCAACCTCCAGAACCTTGCCAGAATGTCTGTTGATATAGTCAACCGCATGCTGCCGCCCGACATTGGTGACGGCCCCAAACGTCTTGTCATAGACGGGTGCCCAGCGAGCGTAAGAGGTTTGAACGGCTTTGATGTCCATATCGTATCCTTAACGGTTAGAACGTGCTTCCCTGTCAATCCACGCCCAGGCGACCAGTCCCACATATCCGACACAAAGCGCGATCAGCGTGGCCCAGGCAAAGGTCAGCAGCGCGGCGCCAACAACAGCGACACCGATGAGAAAAAACTTCGCGTTCTCGCGTGAAATCCGCGTGGTTTTAAAAGACCAGGTCGGTATGCGACTGATAAGCAAAAGACCAATGATCACGATGAAGAGGCAAATCAATATACTGGGCAGCGCGGGCGCATCCGCGAAAGCGAAGGACAGATACATTGGCAACATGACCAGCAGCGCCCCTGCAGGGGCTGGAACCCCCTCGAAATAAGCGCTGTCATGTTCGCAGGTCTCGGACTTGCTGCCCACATTGAACCGAGCAAGGCGCATAACGCAGCACACCGCAAAAAACAGCACGGCGAGCCATGCAGCACTGGGTACATCCTGCAAAGCCCAGAAATAGAGAACAAGCGGCGGGGCAACGCCGAAGTTCAAGAAATCCGCGAGCGAATCCAGTTCTGCCCCGATTTTGCTGTCACTGCTGAGCAAGCGCGCAATGCGCCCATCCAACCCATCCAGCACACAAGCGGCTATAATCAACTGCACCGCAAGCTCGTAGTTTCCCTGAACGCCAAATCTGATTGCCGACAGGCCCGCGCAAATGGCTGTTATTGTCAGTGCATTGGGCAGCAAATGAATCAGCGCAAACCCGGTCTCTTCCTGTTCGGATGGTTCTGTCACTGATCCAGCCACCTACTTTTCATTGGGTGTGTGCAAACTGGCAAGGATGGTTTCGCCGGCAATCATCGTTTGCCCGACACGCACCTGCGGCTCCACGCCATCTGGAAGATAAACATCCAGCCGGGATCCGAAACGGATCAATCCAAATCGCTCTCCGGTTTGAAGCGCGTTGCCAGATTTCACAAAGCAGACGATCCGTCTGGCCACTAGGCCGGCAATCTGGACCACGGCCAGGTCCTGACCATTCCTCATTCGAATACGCAGGCTGTTGCGCTCGTTATCGGCACTGGCCTTATCTAGGGATGCGTTGAAAAACTTGCCGGGGCGGTAGGCAACGGCGGTGATCTCACCTTCAATGGGCGTGCGGTTCACATGGCAATTGAAGACGCTCATGAATACACTGACACGAGTGAGGGGCGTGTTTGGCATCCCAAGCTCACTCGGCGGCACTGCCGCTTCGATTAGCGAAACCACCCCATCCGCCGGGCTGACAATCAAGCCTTCCCCTGTCGGTGATACGCGTTCGGGGTCGCGAAAGAAATAGTAGCACCAGACCGTAAGGCCGACGCCAATCCAGCCCAGAATGTCGGACAGGAGAAACAGACCGACCGTGATGGCGGCAAAGATCGCGACAAACCGAATGCCTTCAGGGTGCATCGGTTTGATGAACGTATCGCGCATGCGCATCGCAAGCTTTCCCTAGGTCAATTGATGGCACTTTCATAAGTGGATTGCTGGGGAACGCAAGTGTAGCGGGTGCAGACGATTCATTATTTCAGATATCTGATCCAAAGGGCTTGATCGTCTGAATCTCCGCGCACTTCGGTAACTTCAGCTGGGTTGAGGCCAAATTCCGCAACCAAGTCTTCGACCTGACCCGATTGGAAGCTATCGAGGCTTCGTACAAGTCCGCCTTCTTCAAATGCGATCAATTCGTGAGATCTGCCGGACCACCGGACGATCCCGCCACAGAGCGTTCTAAGTTCCATATCGACCAGTTCTGCCACCGGGTCGGCAAAGAAATCGCCCCATTTGAGAAATCCTGTACGGTTCTGAAGGTGTAGAGGCCCCCGCTGGCCTCGGTGTGCCATTGTGGGTTTGCAAACAACCTGAATGGAGGCCTGCGCCAGTGCTTAGAAAGGCTGATCAGCATGTTGAACCAACTGGAGGGTCAGATCAAAGAACTGGATGCCGAGATTGCCCGCCGCGCGCGGTCAAATGAAACGGCACGCCGCCTTATGACGGTGCCTGGAATTGGTCCGCTCATCGCAACTGCGCTGGTGGCCCTCGCCCCGCCGCCGGAAACGTTCCCGCGAGGGCGCGACTTCGCCGCCTGGCTCGGGCTGGTTCCAAGACGGCATTCAACGGATCTGTTGCAAACATTTGGCTGTTGACGAGGTCAGATGCTGCGGGTGAATGACTTTCGGTATAATCAGTCGAAAGTTGGTTCATGATTTCTTTCAAAGGCGCGCAATATCCGAAGGACGTGATCCTGTTCGCGGTGTTTTTTTATGTCCGATTCGGTGTGTCATACCGGGATCTGGAAGAAATCATGGCCGAGCGCGTTGTTTTAGTGGACCACGCCACGCTAAACCGATGGGTAACACGGTATTCTGGTGCGATCGCTGAGGCAGCACGTCGCCGCAAAGGACCTTGTGATCGTTCGTGGAGAATGGACGAAACTTACATCAAGGTGAAAGGCGCGTGGGTTTACCTCTATCGAGCTGTCGACAAGCACGGCAAGACCCTTGATTTAATGCTGTCTGAGCGGAGGAACCCTCCAGCGGCAGCCAGGTTCTTTGCCAAAGCGCTGTCTTCAAATGGAGTCGCGAGCAAGATCGTCATCGACAAAAGCGGAAACAACGCAGCGGGCATTCGAGAGGTGAACAAAATCTTTAATCGGTTTGGTTGCCTCGACAAAATTCAAACAGTCAGGTCAAGTATTTGAATAACCTGATCGAGCAGGATCACCGGTTTATCAAGCGTCGCGTGCGGCACATGTGCGGGTTCAAATCGTTCGGGTCCGCATCGGCTAGTCTGGACGGCATCGAGGTCGCAAACATGATCCGAAAGCAGCTGTTCCCCAACGCTACGACGTCGGGATTTCAGCTATTTGCAGAGATCGCAGGAAAGGTGTGTCCGGTTATTCGCTACTCTGGCCATTCCAAAAGTTTGCAACAGATCCAATTACATGCGCCCGGTGAGTATCTTGGCCAGATCGGGTTCAACCTTTTGGGTTTTTTCCAGATCCAGGCTGTTTTTAACGTGAAAAAGGTGGTGTTGGATGCTGTCTACCGCAGCTTGCGGGTCACCACTCGCGATCGCATTGATGATCGACGCGTGCTCATCATCGGGGCAAGATGAGTCCTTGTTGGTTCCGAACAGCGCCACGATCAGAGAAGACCGGGTCACCAGTTCCCTGACGACGCGAGTGAGTACTGCGTTGTTGTGGCATTTAGCTAACTCGACATGAAATTCACCAGAGAGCCTGATAATTTCTGTTTGGTCGTTCCTTGCCCTAGCCTCATCTTCTTTTTTGATATGAAGCCGCAACGCTTTGACCCCCGCGTTGCTAATTTCTCGCGTCAAATCCCGAACGATACCGGTTTCGATCATCAAGCGGGCCTCAAACACGTCTCGGGCTTCTTCGGGGCTTGGGCAAGCAATGAAGGCACCGCGGTTGGAATGAAGTTCAACAATGCCTTGGCTGCTCAATAACAACAATGCGCGGCGGACGCGCATTCGACCAACGCCAAAGGTCTCACATAAGGTTTGTTCGCTCAATTTGGTTCGTGGCGCCAGCTTTTGTTCCATTACCGCGGAATAAATTCGATCAACGATCAATTGCTCATCCGGATCAGATTGGACGGTGTCGAGTATTTGTTGTGCGTCTGTCATCTGGTTTCAATTCGACTGGAATTCTTGTGCGTTTTCTTAGACGCACGGCTTCTGACTGACAATATATTGAGTATTTGTTCACAATATCAACACTGTCATTCATTAAAAAATGTTGACATAGATTGTTAACAATGTTGAGCTTGGCAGCATCACCGGGATTCGACCTGTGACTCAATGACCTTTGCAAGCGCCCGAAAGAGGCGCCCAAACCTCAATAGGGAGGAAAAAATGAAACGCAGAAATCTGATGAAATCATCGGCGGCCCTGGCGCTGGCCATATCCGTTCTGGGCTCCACCGCCTGGGCGGAAAACCCGGTTCTCAAGATTGGCTTTGTTGGTGTGACTTCAGGTCCGGCAGCGGCCTGGGGCATCTCGAACCAGCGCTCGATGGAAGCACGCGCTGACTGGATCAATGAATCCGGCGGCTACAAGATCGGTGATACCACTTACGATATCGAAATCGTCTCGTTCGATGACCAGAAAGACCCCAAGCGCGCAATCGCGGGCATGGAGAAGATGGCACAGGAAGGCATCCACTATGTGGTTGGTCCGAATGTGGATGACGGCGCTGCCGCCGTGCGCCCTGTGGCCGAGGCTCAAGGGATCATGTATTTCCCATATGCCTTCCCGAAAGAGCTTTATACCGCTCCGGCGTCCAATGCGGTTTTGGGCATGGTTGCGAACTATCAATCCGGCCCGGCGATTTACGAATACCTGCGCGACGAAAAAGGCGTAAAGAGCGTGGCCTTTGTTGCTGCCAACGAGTCTGATCCGCTGAGCCAGCGGGATGGAGGGATCGCAGCGGCCAATGCGTTGGGTCTTGAAGTTGTGTCTGACAACGTGACGTATCAGGTGGACACGACAGATTTTACCCCGGTTCTGACGCCTGTAATGCGCACGCAGCCTGATTTGCTGGTTCTGTCCGGCGTCTCGCCGGCCAATGCACCTCAGTTGATCCGGTCTGCGCGCGAACTGGGGTATCAGGGCATCATCTCGACCGAAACCGCGCAGGATGCGACGGTTCTGCGCGAAGGTGCGGGCGATCTGGCCAACGGGTTCATCTCGGTCGGCGGTGCATCGACGCCTGAAATCGCATCGGACGACATGAAGGAATTCGTCAAGCGTTACACTGATATGTTCGGCGAATATAACGATGAATCGAATACCAAGGTCTATGCGCTGGAGTATATTCTGGCGACCTTGAACGCCAACCCGGCGGGCATTGACGACGTCAAGGCGTTCCAGACCACGATGGACACGTTCGAAGCACCGAACCCTTTCATGAAGGGCGACGCCGTGATGCGGTACGTCGGAACAACCTCCTTCGGACAAAAGCGTCAGATTGCGGTCCCGCTGGTAGTGAATGTTTACCAGGACGGAGAGTTTGAAACACTCTTTGTCGCTGAAGTCGACTGAGGCAGAACTCCCCAAGACAAGGCGAAAGCCTAACGAGCCACTCAAACTCCCGGGCTGATGATCGGCCCGGGAAACCCGAACCTAACGCGGGACTATCATGGAACAGATACTAGCAAACGGCATCTATCTGGGCGCGCAATATGCGATGATCGCCTTGGGTCTGACGCTGATCTTTGCCCTGATGAACGTACTGAATTTTGCTCACGGACAGATGTACGTTCTCGGCGGCTTTGTGACCTACACCTTCTACGGACAACTTGGCTGGCCTTTCATCCTTGCGCTGCTGGCGTCCTGTATCACTCTGGCCGTGCTCGGCGCGCTGATAGAACGGTTTCTGTTCGCCCCAGTCATACGACGGTCATCGCGCGAAGAAAGCACAATGCTGCTGGCGGCGGGACTGGCGTTTCTGTTTGACGCGGTCATCCTGCTGGTCTTTGGAGAAAAACAGCGCGGTGTGCCCAAGATCGTCAACGGGGTTTTCAACTGGGATTTCAAGTTGATCATGCCATATGACCGTATTTTGATCTGCGTGCTGGCTATTCTGTCGATCGTCACTTTCATCCTGTTTATGCAGTATTCCAAAACCGGCCGCGCCCTGCGTGCGCTGGCGCAGGACAGAACCGCTGCCCAACTGATGGGAGTCAATGTTGCTCGCTACTCCATGATTGGATTTGCATTGGGCGCAATGCTGGCTGGTCTGGTCGGCGGTCTGCTCGTGACTATTACCGGCGTCAATCTGGGTATGGGCGGACCGACCTCAATCAAGGCTTTCATGATGGTCATGATCGGCGGCGCAGGTGTGATTTCCGGCGCAATCGCAGGCGGTATCATCCTTGGCTTCATGGAAGCCATCGGTTTAGCGGTGCTCTCGCAATATGGCGATATCACCTATCTGCTGATCTTCGTCTCGCTGATGATTTTCCTGGCCATCCGCCCGCAGGGCCTGATGGGCAAACCGTGGGGATAACGCAGTGCCAAAATTTTCAATGATCCAATGGGCCGGTGTGGCGGTCTTCCTGCTGGCCATCTTCATCGCGGTTCCCAGCTTTGTCGCCGCCTCCGGACGGTCTGACCTGTACTACACGCTGACCTCGGTAGCGCTGCTGTCGATCGCCAGTGCCGGTGTCTGGCTGACCTTCTATATCGGCCGCATTAACATAGGGCAGGGCGCCTTTGCCCTGATCGGAGCTTATGTCTCGGCCATTCTGGTGACCAAGGCTGGCATTTCGTTCTGGCTGTCCCTGCCGCTTGCGGGCCTCTTTGCAGCCGGTGTGGCGGTTCTGATCGGTCTGCCGATCCTGCGGCTGCGGGGCGTGTATTTTGCAATGATCTCGCTGGTGCTGACACAGGTCGTCACCCTGACTGCGCTTGCCTTGCCTGTCACGAATGGTGCCAAGGGCATCACCTCGATCCCGCTTCCGGGCGGGGTGTCGATCCTGGGTATCCCTCTGATACCCGATTTCGGAACACTGGAGAACCCAAGACTGGCCTTCTACTACACCGCCTGTGTTCTGATGGTCCTGACCTTTGCCGCCATGTACCGGCTGGTGAATTCGCGCCTTGGCCACCTTTGCCGCTCGATGCAGCAGAATGAGGAACTGGCCAGCTCCATAGGTGTGAACATCTCGTATATCCGGGTCATCGTCTTTGCCATCTCGTCCTTTCTGGGCGGCATTGGCGGTGCGATGTTCGGATCGATCGCGCAATCGGTTTATCCGTCCAGCTTTCAGGTCGCCGACAGTGTGAACTTCATGCTGAATTGCTTCCTCGGTGGTCTGGGATATGTGTTTGGCCCGATGTTGGGCACGCTGGTCCTGTATTTTGGCTGGGACCTGTTGTTCGAGTTGGGTCGTTTCCAGCTGCTGGCCTATTCCAGCTTGCTGATCATCCTGATGCTGTTCCTGCCCAACGGGCTGCTCAGCCTGCGTCTGCCTGGCAAGAAAGGAGAGGACAAATGAGCCATCTTCTGGAAGTCCGCCATGTCACCAAGAAATTCGGTGGCCTGACCGCGAACAGCAACATCTCGTTCAACGTCAATGAAAACGAGATCCTGTCGGTGATCGGACCGAACGGTGCGGGCAAAAGCACGCTGTTCAAGATGATCTCATCCTTCCTGCCGACCACGACCGGAGAGGTGCTGTTCAAGGGCGAGAGAATTTCAAACCTGAAACCACACGCAGTGGCCCGCAGGGGCGTTGTCCGTACGTTTCAGGAAACGACGATCTTCAAATCCATGACAGTGCGCGAAAGCATCATTGTCGCTCAGCAATTACGGGCCCGTGCTTCGTTGGCCGGGTATTTCTGGGGCACAAAAACGGCGCATGAAGATGTCGACAGCTTCGGGCAATATGCCGACGATCTGATCGAATTCCTCGGCATGACCGAGATTGCAAACGAACAGGCCTCAAACCTGCCACAGGGCAACCTGCGGGCGTTGGGGATCGCGATTGGTCTGGCAACCGATCCCAAGGTGTTGCTGCTGGATGAACCCTTCGCCGGGATGAACCATGACGAGACCATGAAAATGGTCAATCTGGTGCGCAAGGTGCGAGATGACCGGGGGGTGACCGTTCTACTGGTAGAACATGACATGCCTGCGGTGATGAATATCTCGGACCGGATCGTCGTGCTGAATTTCGGTGAGATGATCGCCGAGGGCACACCGGTAGAAATCCAGAACAACGAAAAAGTTATCGAAGCCTATCTGGGCAGCGCCGACGACGAGATTGGGATCTGAGCCATGACCAAGATGTTAGATTTCAAGGATGTCGAGCTTTACTACGATCACGTCTATGCCCTTAAAGGGGTATCGATTGATCTTGAGCAAGGCGAAACGGTTGCTTTGATCGGTGCCAATGGGGCAGGCAAAAGCTCGATCCTGCGGGCGATCACTGGGCTGGCGAAGATCAAATCCGGTTCGGTCGCGTTCGAGGGCGAACAGATTGCCGGAACCAACCCGGCCGAGATCGTCTCGAAAGGCATCGCTATGGTGCCCGAAGGGCGGCGCGTCTTCCCGTACATGTCGGTAAAAGACAATCTTCTCATGGGGGCGTTTACCCGCTCGGACAAAGCGGATGTTCAGCGCACTCTGGATTCGGTTCTGGAACGGTTTCCGCGCCTGAAAGAGCGCTACAGCCAGTCGGCAGGAACCTTGTCGGGTGGCGAGCAGCAGATGATGGTGATCGGGCGCGCTCTGATGGCAAAGCCACGCCTTCTGTTGCTGGATGAGCCGTCGTTGGGAATTGCGCCCAAACTGGTGCAAGACATTGCGCGGTCTATTGTAGCTATCAACCGGGACGAAGGTGTGTCTGTGCTGCTGGTGGAACAGAACTCGCGCATGGCGCTTTCGATTTCGCACCGCGCCTATGCGTTGACCACTGGGAATGTGGTGATCGCGGGCAATTCCAAAGAGCTGTTGACCGATCCCCGGATCAAAGCCGCCTATCTGGGCGGAGAAATGTGAGGACGTTGTGAAACTTCTAGTCGTCAATCCCAACACCACCAGTTCCATGACGCGAAAGATAGAAGAGGCAGCGCGGGCGGCTGCGCATCCTGAAACCATGATTATTGCTGCCACTTCGCAAGACGGTCCCGCCAGCATACAGGGCTATCTGGATGTCTCTACTTGTGTTCCGGGCTTGTTGGATGTGGTCAAGCAGCATCCGGATGTGGATGGCATCGTAGTGGCCTGTTTCGATGACACAGGTGTCGACGCTGTACGTTGCATCACCTCGGCTCCGGTCGTTGGTGTTGGTGAGGCCGCCTATCACGCGGCCTCCATGATCAGTCCAAAATTCAGCGTCATTACTACGCTGTCCCGATCTCTGGCTGGGTTGGAAACAAATTTGTTGAAATATGGCCTGGATCGCAGATGCGCCCGGGTTCGGGCATCGGACGTGCCGGTTCTGAAGCTTGAGGAAAACGATCCGGCGACAATAGATAAGATACGGGCTGAAATTCGCGCCGCCATTGACGAGGACAAAGCTGAAGCCATCGTTCTGGGTTGTGCCGGAATGACAGACTTGATGTCACAATTATCCGAGGAGTTTGGTTTACCAGTTGTTGATGGTGTTGCCTGTGCCGTCACCTTTGCCGAAGCCTTGGTCAAATCCAGATTGACGACGTCGAAACTGTGTTCTTATGCCTAGCCGGGGTCTTCGACTGGCTCTCTACGGCTAACTATTCCACCACTTTTGGGCAAAATTAGAGTTTTTCAACACTATCGGCCGGGCCTCATCATCAGCTAACGCAATCTGCCGCTTTCCAGCTGACCGTTTTCGTCGATGAAGTCCGCCATCACGGTGCTCCAAGCCTCCTGTCCACAACATCGTCTAAGTGTGCCAGGAGAATCGTCAGCAGATAGTTGTTGCCGAAACGCCATTCGCTGTTCAGATCGAGAAGCCGTTGATATTCTGCTTCGGACATGCCGAGGATGTGTCGCAAACTCTGGGATCTAGTTGACGCGCATGCTCCTAGGTCTGCTACGAACCCAGGACGAATGTGTTTGGAAACTCAGACCGATCTTCCAGCCACTGTCTTGCCAAGCGTTGGGTCGAACAGTCCTCCCCCTAAGTGCAAGTGCCCCCAGTTCATGATCCCCAACAAGGTTGGCTCTAACGCTCGCCCCCGGTCGGTAAGCATGTAACGATAGCGCACAGGCCTGACCTGATAGGCCTCCCGCTCCACAAGCCCCCACTCCATCAACCGCTTTAGTCGTTGAGACAGAAGGTTTGGGGGCAGGTGTTCCTCACTGTTCTGCAATTCCTGGAATGTATGTTTTCCGTGCCACAACAGATCTCGCACCACCAGCAGGGTCCATTTGTCACCAAGGATCTCAAGGCTGCGCGCAATCGAGCATCGGGAACGAAACTCGTGCTCTGTTTGGGTCATTCCGTCCTCATGTTAGCTGTCAATTTGTTGAACTTAGCGCAGTTACTTAAAAAATGGAAGTTTGACTCTGAATGTGACTTAACTTATGGAAGCCACTGGTGATGACAGTCCGCGAAAGGCTCCAAAATGACCACCATCGGCAATACCCCTCTCATCAAACTGTCCCATCTGACAGGACCCGATCACGCCGACATCTATGTGAAGTGGGAAGGGGCCAACCCAACGGGCAGTATGAAAGACCGCATGGCCTTGTCGATGATCGAAGGGGCCGAACGGCGCGGAGAGTTGAAGCCCGGTGGGCGCGTTGTCGAGTACACTGGTGGCAGCACCGGAAGCTCGCTGGCGATGGTCTGTGCCACTCGCGGGTATAAGGCCTACTTTGTGTCTTCAAACGGGTTCTCCGAGGAAAAGCTACAAACGATGAGAGCGTTCGGCGCGGAAGTGGAAATTGTCCACGCCGAGGGCGGCGTGCTGACTGCTGATGTACTCGACCGGATGATCGTGCGCGCAAAAGAACTGTCCGGTGAACCGGGCACGTTTTGGCCGGATCAGGTGAACAACATAGATAACAAGCTGGGGTATCACGATATGGCTCAGGAAATTCTGAGCCAAGTAAACACTCCCGTACATGCCTTCGTCATGGCTGCGGGCGGTGGCGGTTGTATTTCGGGCAATGCCGAGGTCTTGAAGACGCACAATCCCAACACCGAAATTGTCGCCGTGGAGCCCTACTACGTGCGCAACCTCTCAGGAGGTGACACCAGTGGTACGCACAAGCTCGAGGGGATAGGCTTATCCTTCGTGCCGAAAATCCTGCGCAGGGACCTCATCGATGATGTTATTCCAGTGAAGGATGAAGACGCCTATAGGGGGGCCCGGGCGCTCGCTGGCCAGGAAGGTTTGCTTGGCGGTGTGACGTCAGGTGCAAACATCTGGGCGGCCCTGAAAAAGGCCAAGGAACTTGGACCGGGCAAAACCGTAGTGACCGTGATCATCTACACCGGTCTGCGCTACTTGAACGGAGACTTGCATCGGTAGTGGATCTCAAACACGAATTGTCGATGCCAGCTTTGTTCGCGCTGCTGACCCTGCGGTGATCCTACCTTTCGTGCCTGCAGCGAATGTCTGAATTTCGGGCAGCGACCGCAGAGTATGGGGTTGCGCTGAGAGATTGGTTTGGGCCGTCCTCGATGGCTCCACAGATCTCTCTTAATTCAGATGCTGCTCCGCCTTCGATGACCGCCCAGAGCCCAGTTTGACAGATGCCGCACTCTGCACGAATGCCGGCTTTTCAATAGTCGCTATTGACTTAGAGTGGCTCTAACTCGCTACCCAGAGATCAGAGGAACATTTGCGAAGATGAGAATTGCTGAAGCGGCGGAGGCCTGTGGGCTATCCGCACATACTATAAGGTTCTACGAGAAGTCGGGAATGCTGCCAGAGATCGAGCGTGGCACCGATGGACATCGTCGGTTTACGCCTCGTTTGGTCGAGTGGCTGACTCTGCTCTATTGGCTGCGCGAAACCGGCATGCCACTCAAGCAAATGCGTCGGTTCACGACGCTTGCCAAAGCAGGCGATGCCGGTGTCGAAGAACGCCGAAAAATCCTGTCGGATCACGCGGCAACGCTGAAAGCCAAACGCGCAACTCTCGAAAAATGCGGAAGCATCCTCGCCATCAAGATCGCCAGCTATGGCCCGGACGCCAAAGAGGATGACCAATGAAGTTTGCCTACCTGATCGAACCGCCGTTCAACTACGTCGATGCAACAGGCCACGTCACGGGCTGTGACGTTGAGCTCGCGCGGTATGTAATGGCGCAACTTGGCATTGCCGGTTTTGAAATGGTAGAAACGAAATTTGCTGAACTCTTGCCCGGGGTCGGGGATGGCCGATGGCGCATGACGACCGGTCTTTTTGGAACGGAAGAACGCAGGAAGAGCGCATTGTTCAGCCGCCCGATCTGGGCGCAACCCGACGGGCTCCTGGTGGCTGGGGGCAATCAGATGGGTTTGAGCGGATATCGATCGGTTGCCGACAATTCTGATATCCGTTTGGCGGTTATCCGGGACCAGTTTCAGCATCGCTCGGCGATTGAATTTGGCGTCAGCGCAGAGCGCATCATGATTTTCGAAACATATGTCGAGGCCGCACAAGCTGTTTGTGAAGGCACCGCCGATGCCTATGCCAGCGTGGGCCGAGCGCATGGTGGATTTATCGAGCAGAACCCGGAATGGGATCTGGAGCTGATCCTTGTGCCAAACTCAGAAAAACCTCCTGCGTTCGGGTCATTCGCGTTTGGTTTGAACGACACAAACCTGCGGAACGAAGTCGACGCAGTTCTTTCGCAATTCCTTGGGACCGATGCCCATCGGAACATGGTCGCTTCTTTTGGATTCTCGGCTGCCGAAGTTGATATGGTGGCTGCCTGATACGTCGAAAGCTGACCTTGGCCGCGGCGCGCCAAGTCCTGTCTGTCCGCATCGATACTGCCCAAGCGCTTTGCAGCGAGCCAGAGTGGCCGAAGCTGCGCGATGCGAGAATGGCGGCTTTTGAGAGTTTCTGCAGAAGTTGCTTGACCTGAAGTAGCTTCAGGTAGGTAGGGACTTGGGCGAGAGGATCAGATCGCATGATGATTTCAGAAGTTGCAGAACGCACCGGACTCAGCGCTTCAACAATTCGTTTCTATGAGAAATCGGGGTTGTGTCCATTCGTCCAACGCGGCGCGGATGGCAAGCGCAAATTCTCGAAGACAGATGCCGATTGGTTAGAGTTACTGGCGTCCCTTCGTTCGACAGGTATGCCTTTGGCAGAAATGCGGGCTTTTGCGGAGCTTTACGCATCCGGCGACGGCAAAGTCCCTGAGCGCAAAGCTGCCCTTTTGGCACATAGCCGCCGCCTGGAAGATCGACAGGCCGATCTGGACCGATGCCGCGTGATCCTAAATCGAAAACTGAAACGCTATGATGAGATATTGAAGGATCAGGCATGAGAATTATCGTAGTCGGAGCAGGTGGTGATATTGGACAAGCTGCCTGCAAGGAGCTTCGGCAAAGGCATGAAATCGTCACAGTGGGACGTTCAAGTGGGGACCATCGGGTCGATTCAAGTGACTTAAACGCGGTGAAATCACTGTATGAAAGCCTCGGCAATTTCGATGCTGTGGTGTCCTGTGCAGGCGACGCGACCTTTGCCCCGTTGCCGCAGATGACCCAAGTGACCTTCATGGTGGGTCTTCAGCAAAAGGTTATGGCGCAAGTGAACCTTGTCCTGGCTGGGCTGGACGTCATTTCGGATGCAGGTTCCTTCACTCTGACAAGCGGTGTTCTTGATCGCGATCCGATCAGAATGGGTTCAAATGCGGCAACCGCTAACGGAGCATTGGCAGGCTTCGTAAAGAGCGCTGCAATCGAGATGCCGCGCGGGTTGAGAGTCAATGTTGTCAGTCCGGGCATGTTGGACGTGTCCGCGCCACGTTACGGCGCATGGTTTCACGGCCACAAACCGGTTTCATCCCATCATGTTGGATTGGCATATGCGAAATGTGTCGAGGGTGCTCTCACAGGGCAGGTGGTGATCGTTGACTAGAAACCCGTCGTGCGACCGGACGTTGGTGCAACCGCAGCGAAATAGGACTCTCGTCCGCGACTCGTAAATTGGGTGTCCGAAAATTGCTGCGCAGTCGATGAATGGCCGGTCTCCGCGCTGCACCGCGGCGCCGAAATTTCCGTCCCTGCGGCATACAGGTGCTGTGAGCGCGCGCAACACGAAATCGCTCAGAGTGTCATTTCGCCCCGTCCCGCAATGGCGTCATTGTTTTCTTAGCGTTGGATTCCACACTCTTCCGCAATTGACCCCTACAACTTTGCCCTCAGACTGAAGACGCTCAGCGGTCTCGCACCATATGAATACATCTGCAAAATCTGGACATCAAAACCAGATCGATCCATCCTAAATCCAATCCACCAGATGCCGAAACTGAACACCTAACCCCGGCCGATGTCTACTTCGGACGCGGGCAGACCATACTAAGACAACGAGGAAGGACCAAACAAAAGACAATCGAAACCCGGCGCTTGCTCCACCTCGAATCCGCCGCATAATCAAAACAACCAGGTGAGCCTGATCCTCTCTTAGTTCAGGCGGCCAACTGTCCCAAATTCCCTGACGACAGGCAGCATGTCGCACTTTACGCAACTGGCGACATTTGAAGACGGTCGCTACGAAATGCGATTCTGTGGCGCAGTACTGAAATCGACCCAAGTAAATCGCTGGGTCGATTTAGCCGAGATTTCAGATTGATGCAGTGAAACCTGGCAGTCCAGCGTTTTGGCAAAACACCTGCGTGCAGCGGAACGGTTCCTGCGATTGAACAGTGTGCTCATATTCTCTGTCAGCATGATTATTTTACTATCAGGAAAGCTTGGTGCTATTGTGGTCCGAATTGGATGGGCTATTGCACCGCGCCTGGTTGCAGAACCGGTTTGGACAAGTGTAGCAAGACGTTGAAAGAGTGAAATTGAAAAAAAAAGACAAAGACATGGCGATAAATCTGAGTCAGGACCCGCATTCGGTTCGTTCGGGTGACAGGGAAAAAGTTCTCGAAGTCGCCATTGGTCGCGAGGTTCGAGCGTTTCGTAAACAGCAGAACATCACGGTTGCAGACCTGGCTCAGCTAACTGGGTTGTCAATCGGCATGTTGTCGAAGATCGAAAACGGCAACACGTCACCTTCTCTGACAACCCTGCAATTGCTGGCGGATGCGCTCTCGGTTCCTCTGACTAGCTTTTTCCGTCAGTTTGAAGAACGCCGCGAGGCGGTTCATACGAAAGCTGGTGAAGGGGTCGAACTGGAGCGCGAGGGAACTCGCGCCAACCATCAGTACAACCTGCTTGGGCATATCGGCGCCAATGGATCAGGTGTAATCGTGGAACCTTACCTGATCACACTGACTGCTGAATCCGATGTGTTCCCAACGTTCCAACATGGCGGAATTGAGACGATTTACATGCTTGAAGGCGAGGTAGACTATCGCCACGGGGACCAGATTTATCCCCTGAAGCCCGGCGATACCCTGTTCTTTGACGCCGACGCACCCCACGGCCCGGAACGGTTGGTCAATCTGCCGGCACGCTATCTTTCAGTGATCAGCTATCCGCAGACAAACTGATCGGCTTGCGCAGCAGGAAATCTGTGGGTCTGTCATACCCCTCATGGCTGCCCGTGCTGACAATCGTGAACCCAAGCCTGGAAAATATGCGATGGTTTTCAGTGAGCTCCACGCGCGTTTGCAGTTCCAGCGCGGGCAGGCCAAGCTGCGCTGCGCGGATTGCAGCATGATCCACCAAGGACCGGCAAATACCCTGTCCTCGCAATCCGTCCTTCACTGCCAGCTTTCCAAGGTACAAGCTGTCGGGCTTGGGCGTTAGAAACATGCAGGCGAAAAGCGGTCGGCCGATGGCCCAGATTTCTCCGCCACTTTGACAATGCGCAAGCATTCCGTCCACGTTCAGACGATGGATGGACGACGGAGGGTCGATCCGAGCATCCATGTACCGAAAGGACTCGCGCAGCAGCGCCAGAGCGTCATACAGAGCGAAGTCATCGCTCGGGATGAGCCACGGTGTTCTGTCTGGATCAGTCATAACAGCCAAGACACCTGACATTGCCGGTTTACTTTGACAAGGGGGGTTCCGTTTCCAGATCCGGCCAGATCCCGGGCGAGGTGGGCAACCCGTCGTCGAACTGGCTGAGATAGTCCAGCATCAGCGGCCGGTTGTCGATGAACCCTTTGTAGGTTGCCAGTTCCACTGGCAGATCACGAACAACACGATGCAGGCGACGACCCCATTTCGGTACAGTCACCAGATCCTGAAAACTACACAGATAACAGCGGATTGGGAATAACAGCGCGTTTGAACGCGGTAGTCGGAAGAATGTCTGCAACTCGACCCGAAGATGTTGTTTTTGGCCAATATTCTCCGGTGTCAGTGTGGTTTTCTGAATACCCCATTTATGGTAGTTCTCCGGGCTGGTATCCAAAAGCGGGTTGACCGTCATGGTCCAGTTCAGGCGGCGTGCGGGTGCGCCCTGCTGAATACTCAGCAAGAATTTCAGCGCACGCTGAAAGATACCCATCTCGTGGGCCAGTGGTACCGGGGCGTGCCATTCGAAAAAGTTCATGCCAATGTCGAAATCCAGGCTCCAGTCGGCCTGGGTGGTCACCATTCCGGCATCCATCCACAGCATGTCGTCACGTTGATCAAGCACCGCATAGTCACCCTGGGCCTGACGGGTGATATATTCCATCGGCCCGCAGGGCAGGGTGGTTTCATCCATGAAGGTAAAGCTGTGATCAATCCCCAATGGTTTGTTGATCCAGCGCCACTGGTTGCCGTTGCGGTGCAGTTCAAACAGATCCGGGTAATCCTCGGACTTGCAAACCATAATCAGTTCCAGAATGTCCCAACCCGCCAATGTCATGTGTGGCAAAGACTGGCAACGCAGCGGGTCCTGATCCAGAACGATGGCGCGGTCTTTCATTTCCGAAACGTAATGTTCGTCCACATCGAACCGCTTTTCATAGACTGACCCTTCGGGCCCGCCGCGATGCTGTTCCATGTTGACCGAATACATGTAGCTGTCTTCGTGGAACGGAAACGGAAAGCGATTTATCGCCCAGTCCGAGTTATGAAACGTATAATCGTCGCGGAAGGACTCGTCGTTGAATTGAATGGTCATGTTGGGCCTCCTCTCAGCGGTCCAGCACGAGGGACTTGCCCTCGAAACGCGATACACAGGGCATGATTTTCTTGCCCGCTGCCTTTTCCTCATCGGTCAGCCAGTGGTCGCGGTGAACGAAATTGCCATCATGATCCAGCACAACTGTTTCGCATTGGCCACAGGCCCCGCCGCGGCACAGATACGGAGCATCCACCCCTTCACGTTCGATCGCCTCCAGCAGGCTTTCATTCTCGCCCACATGAATAACCTTGTCCGATGTGGCCAACCGCACTTCGAACGGTTTGCCGGGTCGCGGTGCCAGAAACTCTTCGTAATGGACGCAATCCTCGGGCCAGCCCTCGGCAGCAGCGGTGTTGCGCACCCAATCAATCATGCCCTTGGGACCGCAGACATAAACATGCGTTCCCAAGGGTTGCCCGCTCAGCAGGTTTTTCAGATCAATCTGCTGGTTTTGGTCGTCGTAATACAGATGGGTTTCATTCGGATGCCTGTCTGTCAGTTGCTCGGCATAAGACGCCAATGCCGTGTTGCGGCACGCGTAATGCAGTTCCCAGTGCCCGTGCAGCAGTTCGAGTTGCTTGATCTGCGCCAGAAAGGGCGTGATGCCAATGCCACCGGCCAGAAACAGGTGCTTGCGGGCGCGCAAGTCAAGCGAGAACAGGTTGACCGGGTAGCTGATGGTCATTTCATCACCCAGCTTGACCTGACGGTGCATGAACAAAGAACCGCCCCTGCCTTCATCATCACGGCGGACCGAGATCGTATAGGATGACTGATCAAACGGGTCGGACATCAGGGAATAAGGATTAAGCCGTGTGATACCGCCATCCTTCATTTCGACAACGGTATGCGCCCCGCCGGAAAATGTTGGCAACTGACCGCCGTCGATGCGTTCGAACCGGAACCGCGTCACCAGTTCATTCAGCGGGGTGATTTCGGTCACTTTGACCTGAATTTTCTCGGCACCGCTCATTCGTAAATCCCTTTCGGCTCGGGCACGTTGCCATGATCTTCGGCGTCGACGCGGACACCCTGATAGGCGGCAAGCCGGCGGGAGTAGTGATCGCGCACGAACAGATTCAGCCCGCAATGCGAGCAGACAAATGGATCAACCTCGACATCTTCGGTGATGCCTTTGCAGTGCACACATTGCATCCGGCGTGCAACTGAACCGCGATGCTCGGTCTGTATTGCCGTGTGTGGCAGGCCGACTGCTGTCACCTCGTTCATGGCCTGGCCCATCATGCCCTCAGTACCGCTCAGATAGACCTGCAGTCCCATATGCGCGTCCTCCAGTACGCGGCGGATGCGTTGCAGCGCGGCCGCATAGGAAGGTCCTTCGTAGAACTGCGCGGGGTTCAGCGCCTGCAACCTTTCCGAGTAGTCCGTCCCTTTGGGGATATAGATCAGGTGCGTTTTGGCCATCAGATCAGGCGTCGCGATGTCGAGAACGGCTTCTGCGCCTTCGGCTTCTGCGATCATGAGATGATGGTCACCCTTGCGAGCTTCCAGCGTGCCCCAGATCGGTCGGCTTGTGATTGACTTGGGAAATTCGAACTTTGACATTGTACCCTCAAATAGGAAAAGGGCGCCACGGTATGCCCGTTGCGCCCCCTGAAACTCAGCCCTTTGCGGTTCTGATCGATTTATCCTGATCGTAGAACGGCATCTCTTCCGCAGTCGCCGCTATTTCCGTTCCATCTCCGTTGCGCACCGTCAGCTTGGTTCCGGGCGATGCGCAGGCAACCGGCATCCGCGCGATACCCACGTTATGCCCGTTGATTTCGGAATACATGCCAAAGGTGACAACACCGACCTTCTCGCCGTTTTGCAGCAGGTCCGCGCCCTCGTTCGCTGGTGTCGTGCCGTCCAACTTGACGCCATAGATCTTGAACCGTTCCTTGCCCTTCGAGGCATAATGGTTCTCGGCGCCGATAAAGCCGGTCTTGCCGGGCGAGACAGTGAATTCCAGACCCAGTTCCCACAGCGTATCGCCACATGTCTCACCATCGAACGGATAGGTTTCCGAATTATCGCCCGGATAGAACAGCAGGTAACTTTCGGTGCGCAGCAAATCGAGTGTCGAGAACTGGACTGGTACGATGCCCATGTCCTTGCCGTCAGCCAGAATGCTGTCCCACAGATGCACAGCATGTTTGGCCTGACAGAAAATCTCGTACCCACGCTCACCGGTATACCCGGTCCGCGAAACCATCACCGGGCACCCATAAAGCTTAGTCTGCATGATGCCGAAATAAGCCAGGTCACGAATGCCGGGGATATGCTTTGCCAGGAAATCAACGGCGACTGGCCCTTGCAGCGACATATCATGCATGTCGTCGTCAAAAATGACCGAGCAGTTCTTGCCTGCCGCCACGGATGTCAGCTGCTCCATACCTGTTCCGGTGCCATGCACCACCAACCACGTGTTCACCGACAGACGATAGATGATGCAGTCATCAACAAACTTGCCTTCAGCATTCAGGATCGAGGCATAGGTCGATCGGCCCGGCATGATTTTTTCCACATTCCGCGTGGTGACGCGATCAATAACATAGGCGGCATCCTCGCCAACCACATGAACCTTTTTCAGACCGGACACATCCATAAGACCAGCTTTGGTGCGGATGGCTTCGTAGTCCGCTTTGGCACGTTCAGGGCTGTGGTCATAGAACCAAGCGGTCCCCATTCCGTTCCAGTCCTCAAGCTCGCCGCCGATCTCGGCATGGCGCTGCGCAAGGGCCGACGTCCTCCAAAGAATGGCCATGGTTCAGGTCTCCCGTTGATCGTTTTTGTTGGCCACATTGAGGCCGATGTTGGATTGAAAATCAACACCTGAGTGCAGAAAATTTTCCTGCTGGGAATATTTGCCTGCAATTTTTGCACCCTGAAAACACTCCTGAGAAAGGAATTTGTTAGTTGTTTGTCAAATGTTTAGGTCCGTTTTTGGTGTGCCAAAGCGTAGGTCGCGGACAGGCCTAAAAGGTGTTTGCCCCACATATCTATTGACAGGTCGCAAATGAAAATGTCCTCTGAGTAGATAAATATTCCCAGCAGGAAATTCTGCGCGGGCGGACCTCCTGCTGCAACAACAGGGAGACTACGAAGTGGATGGTAATCTAAACGCACTCACGACGGTCTTTACCGAGTTTTATTACTGGGTAACGGTCGTCTTCATGTTCCTCATCCATGTGGGCTTTTGCATGTACGAGGTCGGCGCAAGCCGAGCGCGTAACCACATGCACACATTGATGAAAAACATCATGATCATCCCGCTGGTGACGGTCACGTTCTTCTTCTTTGGATGGTGGATCTATTGGGCCTTTCCAAACTTTCCGTTCTGGGGCGGTCTGGATGCAGAAGCGGGTGCCGCGAATCTGCCTTGGGCCGACACAATGGCCACCAACCTTGGCGACAGAATCACAGGGGTCTTCTGGGCCGCATTCTTGCTGTTTTCGTGGACCGCGGCCTCGATCGTTTCCGGCTCGGTGATCGAGCGGATCAGATCTTCTGCCCTTTGGGTACATGCGGTGCTGATCGGGTCGGTCTTCTGGATCATCGATGCCGCATGGGGTTGGCACTATGCCGGCTGGATGGTGCGTGTTCTGGGGTATCATGATGCCTATGCATCCGGCGTTATTCACGCGATCGCGGGTGGGTATGCGCTTGGTGTGATCATGGTTCTGGGTCCTCGCCTTGGCAAGTTTGCTAAGGACGGAACTCCTCGGGATATTCCACCTCACAATCCGTGGATGCTGACGATCGGGATTTTCCTGATCTACACCGGCTTCTGGGGTTTCTACGCTGCCTGCAACGTTCCGGTGATCTCTCCCGAGGCGATTGACGGGCAGATCACTGGCGTGACCTGGACGGCAACAAACATCTATCTGGCTCCGACGACTCTCTCGGCGATTACCTTCAATTTCCTGATGTCTCTGTCTGGTGGATTGATGGCGGCGTATGTGGTTTCAAAAGGCGATGCCTTCTGGACGTTCTCGGGCGGGCTGGCCGGTGTTATCACAGCATCCGCAGGGAATGACCTGTACCACCCGATCCAGGCGATGATCATCGGCGCGATCGGTGTCGTGATTGTCTACAAGCTGCACTACTGGGTCGAACGCCGGTTCAAGCTGGATGATGCTGTCGGGGCGGTTGCAGTGCACGGGTACTCAGGTGTTATTGGCCTCATCATTGCTGGGTTTGTCCTGTGGGGTGTCCCGTCTTCGCCTTACGAAGGATATGCGACGATCAATCCGGTCGGACAGGTCACCGGTGCAGTCATCATGTTCTTTGTTCTGGGTTTCATGCCTGGTTGGATCGTGGCCAAGTTGCAAGCGGCTGCCGGTGTTCTTCGCATACCGGAAGAGGTTGAGCTTCAGGGCCTCGATTACGCCGAACACCATGCCTACGAAGATGCCAAAGCAGCGATTATCGCGGCTGACAAAGAAGAGCTGGCCGCCCGCGGCGCAGCCGCGAAATAGAGGAGAACGTTATGTCTACAATCGGATATACAAGTTGGGCCGTTGATCTTGCCGAAGTCGGCCCGGTCTATCCCTTCCAGGGGTACGAAATTCTGATGGTCATCATCGGCGTCGTCTTCTGGATCGGCTGGCACCGTATCCAATTTGTCCGCGAGGGCGAGCATCTTGAAAAAGCCCGCCACGCAGGAGACGAAGACAGAGTAAAAGCACAGCTGGATCGTTATTGATCCGGTTTTGAGAACCGGCAATGGGCGCAAGATCAATGGATGCGTCCATTGCCTGACAGGAAAAAAACTTTCCTACCGTTATTGATATCCTGCAGAATAATTGGTACCGTCGAATCATAACGAAACACACAAGGAGATCTGCCAGCCATGTGCGGAATTGTTGGATTATTCCTCAAAGATCAGTCCCTTGCTCCTCAACTGGGCAATATGCTGACAGACATGCTGATCACGATGACAGATCGTGGCCCCGACAGTGCCGGTATTGCGATTTATGGCGCAGAATCGGCGGGTAAAACCAAGATTACGGTTCAGTCCCCCAACCCCGAAACCGATTTTGTCGACCTTGCGGACGAGTTGGGCAAAAGCCTGGGCACATCTGTTGGTCAAAGAAACAACGACACACACGCCGTTTTGGAAGTTCCCGCCGGTCAGTTCGAAGCTGCACGGTCCGCTCTGGCTGAGATCCGCCCGTCGGTCCGGGTGATGAGCCGTGGTGACAGCCTTGAAATCTACAAGGAAGTCGGCCTGCCGAAGGATGTTGCCGAGCGTTTTAACCTCAGCGGAATGAGCGGCACGCATGGCATCGGACACACCCGCATGGCGACGGAATCTGCGGTGACCACAATGGGTGCCCACCCGTTCAATACAGGGTCCGACCAATGTCTGGTCCATAACGGGTCGCTGTCCAACCATAACTCGTTGCGCCGCAAACTGCGCCGCGCGGGTGTAACGATCCAGACAGAGAACGACACCGAAGTTGGCGCAGCCTACCTGACCTGGAAGATGATGAATGGTGCCACCTTGGGCGAGGCTCTGGAATCCAGCATCGATGATCTGGACGGTTTCTTCACTTTTGTCGTGGGAACCAAGGACGGCTTTGGCGTCGTGCGTGATCCGATCGCGTGTAAACCAGCCGTGATGGCTGAAACCGATCAGTATGTGGCTTTTGGCAGCGAGTATCGCGCCCTAGTGAACCTGCCCGGCATCGAAGATGCACGAGTTTGGGAACCTGAACCGTCCACCGTTTATTTCTGGTCGCACAACGACAGCCCCACAACCCACGAAAAGGCCGCCTGATATGCAGACCTATGATCTAGAGGCAGACGGGCTGCGCGGATTGAACTCTTGCTTGCAGGCACAAAATTCCGAGACCAACCAGACCCGTTGGGAAATTGTAAATCCCAAGGGCAGCCATGCGATTGCCGTTGGGCTGGACGCGCCGATCGAGGTGACGGTCAAGGGATCGACCGGGTATTACTGCGCGGGGATGAACCAGCAGGCAACTATCAAGGTCGAAGGGTCCGTCGGGCCGGGTGTTGCAGAGAACATGATGTCCGGTCAGGTCATCGTCGATGGTGACGCCAGCCAATATGCCGGCGCGACCGGCCATGGCGGATTGCTGGTGATCAAGGGCAATGCAAGCTCGCGCTGCGGCATTTCGATGAAAGGCATCGACATCGTCGTGCACGGCAATATCGGCCACATGTCCGCCTTCATGGCGCAAGCCGGAAACCTGGTGGTCTGCGGAAACGCAGGCGATGCGCTGGGGGATTCACTCTACGAGGCGCGGCTGTTCGTGCGCGGCTCGGTCAAAAGTCTTGGTGCCGATTGTATCGAGAAGGAAATGCGTCCCGAACATCTGGAGATACTGAAAGACCTGCTGGACCGGGCGGGCTGTGATGCCAAACCGGAAGAGTTCAAACGCTACGGCTCGGCTCGGCAGCTGTACAATTTCGACATCGACAACGCCGCCGCATACTGAGGAAGAAGGGTATGAAAGATATGGACGATCAGATCCCCCGCACCCTGCCGATCCAGTCGGCGACGTTCTCCAACCCCATCAATGCCGAGATCCGACGCGCTGCTGCGACCGGCATCTATGATATTCGCGGTGGCGGAGCCAAGCGCAGGGTCCCTCATTTCGACGATCTGCTGTTTTTGGGCGCATCCATCTCGCGCTATCCGCTGGAAGGATATCGCGAACGCTGCGATACCTCGGTAACGCTAGGCACACGTTTTGCGAAAAATCCGATCAAGTTGGACATTCCGATCACCATCGCGGGTATGAGTTTCGGCGCGTTGTCTGGTCCTGCCAAAGAGGCTTTGGGCCGTGGCGCATCTGCTGCGGGCACGTCGACCACAACCGGTGATGGCGGCATGACCCCGGAAGAACGGGGTCATTCATCCAAGCTGGTCTACCAGTATCTGCCCTCGCGCTACGGCATGAACCCGAATGATTTGCGTAAGGCGGATGCGATTGAAGTCGTGGTCGGGCAAGGCGCTAAACCCGGCGGTGGCGGGATGCTTCTGGGTCAGAAGATCAGCGACCGTGTGGCCGAAATGCGGACCCTGCCCAAAGGCATCGACCAGCGTTCGGCCTGTCGCCATCCGGACTGGACCGGGCCGGACGATCTGGAGATCAAGATCCTTGAGTTGCGCGAAATCACCGGTTGGCAGGTGCCGATCTATGTCAAGGTCGGCGCGACGCGCCCCTATTATGATACTGCACTGGCGGTAAAGGCCGGGGCTGATGTCGTGGTCATGGACGGGATGCAGGGTGGCACAGCTGCCACGCAGGATGTGTTCATCGAACATGTTGGCTTGCCCACACTGGCCTGTATCCGCCCCGCCGTGCAGGCGTTGCAGGATCTAGGTGTGCATCGTGAAGTTCAGTTGGTCATTTCGGGTGGCATACGAACAGGTGCAGATGTGGCCAAAGCATTGGCGCTTGGGGCCGATGCGGTCGCTATTGGCACCGCCGCTCTGGTGGCCCTTGGCGACAACGATCCCAAATGGGAATCCGAGTATCAGAAACTGGGCACGACCACAGGGGCCTATGATGACTGGCACGAAGGGCGCGACCCCGCTGGCATCACAACGCAGGACCCAGAGCTTGCCGCGCGCTTGAACCCCGTCGAAGCGGGTCGCAGGCTGCGCAACTACCTGAAGGTCATGACGTTAGAGGCGCAGACCATTGCGCGCGCCTGCGGTCACAACCACCTGCACAACCTCGAGCCGGAGGACCTGTGTGCCCTGACCATGGAGGCCGCCGCGATGGCGCGGGTGCCCTTAGCGGGAACCAGTTGGTACCCGGGCAAGGAAGGGTTCTGAACATATGCGACGCGGCCTCCTGAATGGGGGCCGCGTTCTTGCTTTGAAAACCGAAAATTCAACAGGGAAAGGAAAGCAATCGTGACGACAGATCTCGCAGCTTTCGCAAAAGAAAAAGGCGTCAAATACTTCATGATCTCGTTCACCGATCTGTTTGGTGGACAGCGGGCCAAACTGGTGCCAGCGCAAGCCATTGCCGAGATGCAGGAAGATGGCGCTGGTTTTGCCGGGTTTGCCACCTGGCTGGATATGACCCCTGCGCATCCTGACATGCTGGCGGTGCCGGACCCGTCATCGGTGATCCAGCTGCCATGGAAGCCAGAGGTGGCATGGGTTGCGGGCAACTGTGTGATGGAAGGCAAGGACGTCGCGCAAGCCCCGCGCAATGTTCTGCGCCGCCTGATTGGCGAAGCGGCAAGCGAGGGCATGCATGTCAAAACCGGGATCGAGGCCGAGTTCTTTTTGATGACCCCGGATGGCGAACAGATCAGTGATCCGTTTGATACAGCCGAAAAGCCCTGTTATGACCAACAGGCCGTGATGCGCCGTTATGATGTGGTGCGCGAAATTTGTGACTACATGCTGGACCTGGGCTGGGGTCCGTACCAGAACGACCACGAGGATGCCAACGGCCAGTTCGAGATGAACTGGGAATTTGATGATGTCCTGCGCACAGCAGACAAGCATTCCTTCTTCAAGTTCATGGCAAAATCGATCGCGGAAAAACACGGGCTTCGGGCGACATTCATGCCGAAACCGGTCGAAGGACTGACCGGCAATGGCTGCCACGCCCATATCTCGGTCTGGGATGCGCCGGGTGATGCCGCCAAAACCAATGTATTCGCAGGAGAGGGTGACGGCCCAACCGGCGAGGTTGGTCTGGGAGAACGCGGCAAGCACTTCCTCGGCGGGATCATGAAACACGCCTCGGCACTGGCGGCGATCACCAACCCCACGGTGAACAGCTACAAACGCATCAACGCGCCACGGACGATGTCTGGCGCAACCTGGGCGCCAAACACGGTGACGTGGACCGGCAACAACCGCACGCACATGGTGCGCGTTCCCGGCCCCGGACGTTTCGAATTGCGCTTGCCCGATGGCGCAACCAACCCCTACCTGCTACAGGCCGTCATCATCGCGGCCGGGCTGTCAGGTATCCGGTCCAAAGCCGATCCCGGCAAGCGCTGGGACATCGATATGTATGCCGAAGGCCATAAGGTACGCGGTGCACCGAAACTGCCCCTGAACATGCTTGATGCGCTGCGCGAATACGACAAGGACAAAGAGCTGAAGGCGATGATGGGTGCCGAATTCTCGTCAGCTTTCCTGAAAATGAAGCATCAGGAATGGAACTCTTTTGTTTCCCATTTCTCGCGTTGGGAAAAAGACAACACGCTCGATATCTAAGTCGGATTGCAGGATTGCATATCGGGGCCGCGCCATAGGCGGCCCTGTTTCTGCGATGGCCACGCGAAGTTAGTCGCTCTTTTCACGCTGTGTGTCACGGGCATCTGCGCCCGCATCCGCCTCCAGCCGCCAGTCAGGTACGTCATTGACCAGCATGAGCGCCGCTCTGCGCAACGTCACGCGCATCCTGTCGACAACCGGGCCGGACATGCCGCAATCCGCCAGCGCGGCGTCAAACGTCTCCAGCCAAAGCTCGGCATCAGCTTCGCGGATAGGGACATGCGCATGAATTTCGCGCAGGTCCATATGACCAAATCGTTCGCGGTAATAGGTCCGCCCTCCCAGAAAACCGCTGAGAAATTCGAACTGGGCCTGTCTGGTATGGTTCAGCCCATGGCCGCGAAAGTGCAGCCTGTGCAAGGAATAAACTGCCGGATCCGTTTCCATCCGATCATAGAAACGCTCAACCAGACTGCGCAGCCGGCTCTCACCGCCAAGTTGCTCTAATGCAGACGTCATGTGCTGCCTCTTACTGCCTTTGGCTTCAATATTATTGCATATCAGGAAAATAAGTTTAACACCAGTGACAGTTTGACGTATGCATGGTCTCAAGCGGATTGAAACTAAGCCGATGATGGTGATGACAAAATGACTGCTCTGGCGCTTGGCCTGGTCGCGGCACTTTGCTGGGGGATACACGATCTGGCAGTACGTTATGTCAGCCAGTCTGTCAGCGTGATCGCATCGCTGATGGTCGTGCTGATATCGGGCGCGGTGCTTCAGTTTGGTCTGACGGTGACGCTGGGTACATTTGACTCGATTTCTGGTGCCGCAGTGTTCACCGCTGTCGCCGCGGGCGGGTTTTATCTGTTGGCGGGTATCAGCATGTATGCCGCTTTTCAGCGTGGCCCGGTTCGGTTGGTTGCGCCACTTGTCGCGAGTTACCCGGTCTTGTCGGTGTTGCTGGCCATATGGCGGGGTGCAACTATCAGCCCGCTGCATTGGCTTGCCGTCATTGCGATTGGCATCGGGGTTTCCGTGGTCGCAGCCAAGTCCGAACGGGATGCGGTGGTGTATCCGGCAACAGGCCCAACAATACTGCTGTCGCTGGTTGCGGCCGTCGGCTTCGCGGCGGCCTTTGCCCTAGGACAATATGCAACCGAGCTTAGCAACGAGTACTCGGTCTCGCTGGTCAGCCGATTGGCGGCAATCCTGACTCTGGGGATGGTTGCTGTGGCATCTGGAAAAGCAATTTGGCCCGGACCCCAAGCGATGCCCCTGTTATGTGTGATGGGTGTTCTGGATGCAGTTGCCATCCTTTGCGTGGTCTCAGCGGGTGGTTTGCCCAATGCACAATTTGCCTCGGTCTCGGCATCCGTTTTTGGGTTGTTAACCGTAGTTCTGGCCTGGGCCATATTGAAGGAAAAAATGGCTCTTCAGCAGTGGCTTGGGTGTTGTGTTGCATTTGCAGGTATAGGGTACCTTGCACTCTGAAACGCCCCCCTCCGGCCCCCGTGTTTATCAGGCGGTCAGACCTTCTGGTTCTGGGAGTTTGTTTGCGCGGCAGCAGGCGGTGAGGGTGTTGGCCAGCAGGCAGGCGATG
>NZ_JBQFYZ010000007.1:0-187753 GCF_056541905.1 Ruegeria sp. AF5 | reverse complement strand
ACTTGGTGATCGCTGCGGTCAGCGTCGTCTTGCCGTGGTCAACATGCCCAATCGTGCCGATGTTGACGTGCGGCTTATTACGCTCAAACTTTTCCTTTGCCATTCCTCAGGCGCCCTTTTGCGATTTGGGGGACCCTTGGTCCCGGGTTACTATCTGCGCGCGCGAGATATTTGGTTCAAAGGGGAAAATCAAGCACATCCTGAGGGAAATGCGCTTATCCCGCCGGATTTTGCGTCAGCTATCGGAATCCGGCAGTTCGATCAGGTCAGGCCGCTTGTCGAACCAGCCATTCTCTTTGTGTTCCTCAGCCAGCCATTCTTCGATTTCGTCAGCGACTTTCAACGATAGTCCGCTCAACTGCTCTTCCTTGGTTCTGACCCGCCCTGAACCAATAAGGGCTGTTTCTTTCGTAGTATCTTCAAGAACAGTGAACTGTTTTTGCTTAGCCAAGAATTTCTTCGTGTCGTAGTCATAAACATTAACGAGTACGATCGCTGCACTTCTTGGATTGTAAACAACGATACCCGGCGGCCCCAACATATAGCCTTCAAGGCTTATACCAATAATGTAACGCTGTGAGCCCTCATACCGCCCTAATCGAATGTCGATGGCTTGCTCCAAAGCGTCTGTCCATTCTTGCGGAGTAGCATCCCTGGAAATCGGCCCCTGTTTAGCGTTGTCTGCAAACGAAACTATCTTCACGAGGCGAAATTCCCCCAGTGACTCGGGCGGTTCATAAACCTGTGTCTGGGTGCAAGCGCCCATCAGGGCCAATCCGGTGATCAGGGTCAGAATGCGCAACATATCTCGTCTCGATAGGCCTGTTTTTCTTTGGTCTAGCGCACCGATACGGGTTGTGCCAAGCCGTATCGGTGGATTTCTACCGCAACCGGGGCCGGATCACGAAAACTTATAGTCCCGCGGGAAACCATAGGGCGCTTTTTTCCCTACGCTGGCGCGCTTGGACAGCCATTGGGACATATCTGCCTCATGCCGGGTCTTGTCGCCCCCCATGGACCATTTCAGGCCTTCCTCCCAGTTGAAGGTGGTGATGTCAGACAGACCGCCATCCAGCTCCAGCGTCCCCTGTCGCCCGCGTGCCATATTGTATTTTTGCAGGCGCACGCCCTTGCCGCGGGTCATTTCGGGCAATTCCTCGATCGGGAAGACAAGGAACTTGCCGTTCTGGGACACGATTGCAACGTGGTCGCCCTCGACCGGTATACAGATCACTGCTGTTTCGTTGTCCTTGACGTTCAGCACCTGCTTGCCGTTTCGCGTCTGCGCCAGCACGTCATCTTCGGGCACCATAAACCCGTTGCCCGCATCCGAGGCCACCAGCAGCTTGCGCCCCGGTTTGTGGATCAAGATATCGATGATCCGAGCCTCGTTCGGCAGGTCGACCATCAGGCGCAGGGGTTCGCCCATGCCCCGCCCGCCGGGCAGGTTGGCCGCGCTGACAGTATAGAACCGCCCGTTTGAAGCGAAGACCAGCAACCGGTCGGTCGTTTCCGCATGGAAAATAAAGCGCGGCCCGTCGCCATCCTTGAACTTCAATTCACGGGTCAGGTCGATATGACCGGTCATGGCGCGAATCCAGCCCATCTGAGAGCAGACGACCGTGATTGGTTCGCGGTCGATCATCGCCTCAAGCGGCACTTCTTCGACCTCGCCCGCTTCGGCGAACCGCGTGCGGCGTGCGCCGCCTTCGTAATCTTTGCCGAAGGTCTTTTTCGTCTCTTTCAACTGCTCGGCAATCCTGGCCCATTGCAGGCCTTCGTCGGCCAGCAGGTCTTCGAGGTTGGCGCGTTCCAGCATCAACTCATCACGTTCGCGGACCAGCTCCATCTCTTCCAGACGACGCAAGCTGCGCAGGCGCATGTTGAGGATCGCGTCAACCTGAACCTCGGACAACTCGCCCTCGCCCGGTTTGGGTGAGACATAGTCGGCCTCGCTGGTGGCGCGGATGTGGTCGATCCCCCAATCCTCGCGCATAAGCGCGGCTTTGGGGTCGTCGTCATAGCGGATGATGTCGATCACACGGTCGAGGTTCAGGAAGGCAACGATAAAGCCCTCCAACACTTCCAGCCGGTGGTCGATCTTGGCCATGCGGTGGCGCGAGCGGCGGATCAGCACCTCTTGCCGGTGATCAAGGAAAGCGCGCAGCACTTCCTTCATCGAGCAGACTTTGGGCGTCACTCCGTCAATCAGCACGTTCATGTTCAGGCTGAACCGCACCTCGAGGTCCGAGTTGCGATAAAGCATGCCCATCAGCACTTCAGGGTCCACGTTCTTGGAGCGCGGCTCGAGGATCAGGCGGATGTCATCGGCGGATTCGTCGCGCACATCGGCAAGGATCGGAATTTTCTTGGTCTGGATCAGTTCGGCGATCTTCTCGATCAGCTTGGACTTCTGAACCTGATAGGGAATCTCGGTGACGATGATCTGCCATTGGCCGCGCCCCAGATCTTCAACCTCGTACTTGCAGCGCAGCCGGAACGAGCCTCGGCCAGTGCGATAGGCTTGCGCGATGTTCTCGGGCGGCTCGACAATCACGCCTCCGGTTGGGAAGTCAGGGCCGGGCACGTAGTTCAACAGGGTGTCGTCGCGCGCGTCCGGCGTCTTGATCAGATGCAAACAAGCGTCGCAGAGTTCCGAGATGTTGTGCGGCGGGATATTCGTCGCCATCCCCACCGCGATACCACTTGCGCCATTGGCCAGCAGGTTCGGGAACTGTGCGGGCAGCACGACCGGTTCGGTCAGGGTGCCGTCGTAATTGTCGCGGAAATCAACGGCGTCTTCGTTCAACCCTTCCAGCAGCGCCTCGGCCACGATGGTCATCCGCGCTTCGGTATAGCGCGAGGCCGCCGGGTTATCGCCGTCGATATTGCCGAAATTGCCCTGCCCGTCGACCAGCGGATAGCGGACGTTGAAATCCTGTGCCAGACGCGCCATCGCGTCGTAAATCGCGGCGTCGCCATGCGGGTGATAGTTGCCCATCACGTCGCCGGAAATCTTGGCAGACTTCCGGAAACCTCCGGTTGCACTGAGTCGCAACTCTCTCATCGCATAGAGGATTCGGCGGTGAACCGGCTTCAACCCGTCCCGCGCATCGGGCAGCGCCCGGTGCATGATGGTGGACAGCGCATAGGTCAGATACCGCTCACCAATCGCGCGGCGCAGCGGTTCCGCCACCTCGCCCCCACCTGTGGGGGCCTGCATGTTGGGGTCATCGATCGTATCGTTCATATATGATGTGATACGCCGCAAGTGCGCCTTGGTAAAGCGAGCAGCACATAAATTGCTGGGGAAAAGTCGTGCTTTTTGCAACAGGGGGAGACACCGTGTTGTTTTCCCCCATTTTTCGACTCGTCCCCCGAAATATGCTAAGATCTCATCAATTGATTTGCTGCCATTTGTTGATGTTACGATTGCTTTGGGGGATGCGCCATGACGCGCCTGATACTTGTTACCTTTGCCGCGCTCGGCTGGACCTTTTACGTGATGAGCGGTGGCCCTGATTTTGAACCGCGCGGCGTGCGCCCTGCCAAACCGGAACGCGTGGCTGTCGTGGCAGAACCGGTTGCCCCGGTCATTGAACCGGCACCTGTCGAAGATTTGGTCACCCGTGCCGCCGTCAAACCCGCACTGGTGGTTCCACCTGTTGCCGAGGCGGTAACCCAGTTGGGTGAGACCGAAACAAAGGCCCTCCTCTCGCAGGTCGCGGCTGGCCTGAAAGCCAATCCCTCGCTGTTTCAAGACGAAAGCGTGACCCTGACCCTGGCATCATTGGAACAGGGCGTAAGCGCGCTGGAGCAGGTGGTCACCGACGCCGAGCTGCCCACAGTCGAACTGCCCACGCCTGCCGAGGCCCCGAAGGACATCCGCGAAATCTCGGGCACCCGGGTTAATCTGCGCGATGGGCCCGGTACAATCTATCCCATCATCGGTAAAGCCGCGCTTGGCCAACAGGTCGAGGTCCTGAGCGATTCCGGCACCGGCTGGTTACGCCTGCGCGTGTTGCCCGCGCAACAGGTCGGGTGGATTTCAGCATCACTTGTCCGGAAAACATCAAACTGACGCCCAGACGTCATTGCCCTGCCGCAAACCCCACCCTAGCTTTTGGTGGGGTTCAGCTTCGGAAGGCACATGCAGAAATCGATTCTTATTACGGGATGCTCGTCGGGCATTGGTCTGGACGCAGCACACGGAATGCGTGCACGAGGCTGGCGTGTGTTTGCATCCTGCCGACAGCAGCGCGACTGTGACCGCCTGCGCGCGCAGGGGTTTGAAAGCCCAAGAATCGACTATACCGACCGCGACAGCATTTCCTCGGGATTGTCATATGTACTTGAGGCAACGGGTGGAACTTTGGACGCGCTGTTCAACAACGGTGCGCACGGGCTGCCCGGTGCGGTTGAAGACGTCCCGACAGACGCTCTGCGTCATATCTTTGAAACCAATGTCTTTGGATGGCACGAGCTGACCAGACAGGTTATTCCCGTCATGCGCGAGCAGGGCCACGGCCGGATCGTGCAATGTTCCTCGGTACTTGGTCTTGTCGCCTTCCCCTGGCGCGGCGCATATGTCGCCACCAAATACGCCATCGAAGGACTGACCGACACCTTGCGGCTGGAGCTGCGGGATACAGACATTCAGGTCGTTTTGATCGAGCCCGGCCCGATCACCTCAAAGCTCAGGGAAAAGGCAATCCCCGTGTTCGAGAAATATATCGACTGGGAAAACTCGGCCCTGCGGGAAAAATACGAAGGTTCGCTGCTGAAGCGACTATACGAAAACAGTGCGCCCGACCGGTTCGAACTGCCAGCCTCTGCCGTCACCGACAAGCTGGCCCATGCGGTCGAGGCGCGACGCCCCAAACCACGCTACTATGTGACCACCCCGACATATGTCGCTGGGGTTCTGCGCCGGATTCTGCCCACAAAAGCCACGGACCGCATCCTTTCGGATATCTGAGACGTTATTTCCCGTTCGCTTTTCGGCGCCTTGACGCTAGATGGGTGATAATCGAAAAAACCGGACGGTGACTTTATATGGACCCTTTAATGGTCATTCTGCTTCTGGCCATGGCGGCGGTTGTTGTTGTGTTAGCCTTGGGCATCGCGAATTTCGGCAAAAGCGGCATGGAAGCAGCAAAGAAAAGCAACAAGATGATGCGTCTGCGTATCCTCTTTCAGTTCATCGCCGTTATTTTGATCGTGCTATACGTCTATCTACGCGGGCAAGGGGTGCAGTAATGGTTGTCCTGAACAAAATCTACACGCGCACGGGCGACGATGGCAAAACCGCTCTGGGCAATGGCGAGCGTGTGGCAAAGTATTCGGGTCGCGTTGCCGCCTATGGAACAGTGGACGAGCTGAACTCATTTGTTGGCGTGGCCCGCACCGAGGCTGAAGGCGAAGTCGATGCCGCCTTGTCGCGGATTCAGAACGACCTGTTTGATCTTGGCGCAGATTTCTGCCGCCCTGAAATGGAGAAGGATGCCGAAGCGGACTATCCACCGCTGCGAATCGTATCCGCTCAGATCGACCGGCTGGAAGCCGAAATTGACACCATGAACGAAACACTGGAACCGCTGCGCAGCTTCATCCTGCCGGGAGGTTCGCGGCTGGCCGCGCACTTGCACGTGTGCCGCACTGTATCTCGTCGCGCCGAGCGGTTGGCGGTCGAGTTGACAAATATGGAACCGGTTAACGACGTGGCCGTCAAATACCTCAACCGGCTAAGTGATTGGTTTTTCGTCGCGGCCCGGTGCGCAAATAACGATGGCAAGGACGACGTGCTGTGGGTTCCCGGCGCAAACCGCTGAATATTTCCCTGAAAATAAGCGCAATGCGGGCAACAATCTTGCGTGCCTCAAGGTAAAAAACTGCAAAACGCGACGTCCCGACGCGACGACGTGACGATTTTGCTCTGTTTTGCGGGTGCAGCAGACGTTATCAAGTCCGACGAGAGCATTGGTGGAGTCGCCTTCGCGGCTTGCCGTTTTTTTGAGGAGAAAGCGCTACAATGAAGGTACTGGTACCTGTCAAACGCGTGATTGACTACAATGTGAAGGTCCGCGTGAAAGCGGACGGTAGCGGTGTTGATCTCGCCAATGTCAAAATGTCGATGAATCCGTTCGACGAGATTGCGGTTGAAGAGGCCATTCGCCTGAAAGAGGCTGGCAAGGCAGACGAAGTTGTTGCCGTTTCAATTGGTGTGAAGCAGGCGCAAGAGACGCTGCGGACCGCTCTGGCCATGGGTGCCGACCGCGCGATCCTTGTTGTTGCGACGGATGATGTGCACACCGATATCGAGCCGCTGGCAGTTGCCAAGATCCTGGCCAAAGTGGTCGAGGAAGAGCAGCCCGGCATCGTTCTGGCGGGCAAGCAGGCGATCGACAACGACATGAACGCCACCGGTCAGATGCTGTCGGCCCTGTTGGGCTGGTCGCAGGGCACCTTTGCCTCGGAACTGGATATTGAAGGCGACAGTGCCAAGATCACCCGCGAGGTGGATGGCGGGTTGCAGACTATCAGCGTCAAGATGCCGACCATCGTGACCGTTGACCTGCGCCTGAACGAGCCGCGCTATGCGTCGCTGCCCAACATCATGAAGGCGAAGAAAAAGCCGCTGGATGAGAAAACCGCCGCCGATTACGGCGTCGACGTCACGCCGCGCCTGGAAATCGTCAAGACCGAAGAACCGCCGGCACGTGCCGCAGGTATCATCGTTGGCTCGGTGGATGAGCTGGTTTCGAAACTCAAAGAAGTGGGGGCTGTGTAATGGCTGTACTTCTGCTTGCCGAAGTCAACAATGGCGAACTGGCGCTGGACGCCACTGCCAAGGCAGTAAACGCTGCCAAGGTGCTGGGTGACGTGACCGTTCTGGCCGCAGGTGGCTCGGCCGCCGTTGCCGGCGAGGCTGCCGCCAAGATCGACGGCGTGTCCAAGGTGCTGGTTGCCGAAGACGCATCGCTGGGTCATCGCCTGGCGGAATCGACCGCCGCGCTGATCGTGGGTCTGGCCGATGGGTACGAGCATATCGTGGCCCCCGCGACCACCGACGCCAAGAACGTGATGCCGCGCGTCGCAGCCCTGCTGGACGTGATGGTGATCTCGGATGCCTCGGGCGTGGTCGATGGCTCGACGTTTGAGCGCCCGATCTATGCGGGCAACGCGATCCAGACCGTGAAGTCGAACGACGCCAAGAAGGTCGTCACCATCCGCACCGCGTCCTTCGATGCGGCGGGGACCGGCGGCTCGGCTGCGGTCGAGACCGTCTCGGTCGGCGACAATCCCGGCCTGTCGTCGTGGGTCGAAGACAAGGTCGCCGCAAGTGACCGTCCGGAACTGACCTCGGCTGGTGTTGTTGTCTCGGGCGGCCGTGGTGTCGGCTCGGAAGAAGACTTCAAGCTGATCGAAGCTTTGGCTGACAAGCTGGGTGCTGCGGTTGGCGCGTCGCGCGCCGCTGTCGACTCGGGCTATGCCCCGAACGACTGGCAAGTGGGTCAGACCGGCAAGGTTGTTGCCCCCGATCTTTATGTCGCCGTCGGCATCTCGGGCGCGATCCAGCACCTTGCGGGCATGAAGGACTCAAAGGTCATCGTTGCGATCAACAAGGACGAAGAGGCACCGATCTTCCAGGTCGCCGACTTCGGACTGGTCGCCGACCTGTTCCAGGCGGTCCCGGAACTGACCGAAAAACTCGGCTGAACGCAGCCCGGGGCCTTAGCCCCACAATCACCAAAGGCCCGCCACCGAGCGGGCCTTTTTCAATTCAACTCCCTCAAAGCCGCCTCAAGCTTCAAAGCAATCTCCCTGTGCGCGGAGGGGCCGAGCATATGCTCGGCCACAGGCTGTTGCAGCGTCCCGAACAACACGTCCTCGATCTCGTCTGACAAGGAGGACACACTGACCGTGCATTCCACTACATCGGCACACAACGGTCGAACCTGTTCGATCATGTCAGCAACGGGCAAGACAAGGTCGCGATGCCGATCCTCCTGTCGCTGTATGTGCAGCCAGAGAAGAACAACCCGTGGCTTGATCCGTCGCACCAGCTCGGATGTGTTGCGCAACCAAGTCTCTCGCAACTCCTGCGCCACAACCTCAAAACGCGCGTCCTTTATGGCCCGCAACCTCTCCAGTAAATGCCTGACAAAGTGGATTTCCGTGAAATCGACCTCAGGATAAAGGTCCTGCAAGTCGCACGAGGGTTCAAGAAACCGATCATTCCGACGCGAATGCACGCGATAAAACCTGTTCGACTGGTACGGCACGTCCAGCACTTGCAGCACACAAAGGTCTGATCCATTGACATGATTTAAGACCCCCGGATCAGCAAGCAACGCATCAGCCCCACAAAAAAGACTGCCAAAATTGATACAAGGTTGCGGCAATCTTTTGGCAAGCAATGCCGGGTACGGGTATTCCACGAACCGGCCAAACGTCTCTTCTCCACCCAGACAGGCCACATAAGGCGTCTCAAGATTTCCGTGCGGCGCCCGAAACCAAAGGTTTGATCCTGCATATTGGCACGCGGCCTCTGTGCCGTCGCTTACCCGATGAAAGCTCATACCAAGCCCCCCAAATTTTTCACCCAATTGCCAATTTGCGGCCTTAGGTATTGAGATTCTCCTAATGCGCGCATTTGAAGCAAAATTGACCGGTTCGATCCCCTTGCCGCCCGCCCCGGTCTGCCGATACTGTCCCGGTATCCTCCAGGGCAAAGGCAGCTGAACATGGAAGTTAAATCGGTCGGGGTGATTGGTGCGGGTCAGATGGGCAACGGCATTGCTCATGTTCTGGCTTTGGCGGAATACGATGTCTTGCTGAATGATGTCAGTCAGGATGCGTTGAACAGCGCAATGGCCACGATCGAAGGCAACATGGCGCGTCAGGCGTCACGCGGCAAAATCACTGACGATGCGATGCAGGCAGCCCTGAAGCGTATTACAACCACCCTTGAATTGCCGCAGCTGGGGCAGACAGATCTGGTGATCGAGGCCGCGACCGAGCGGGAAACGGTCAAACAGGCCATTTTCGAAGATCTGCAACCTCACCTTCTGCCGCATACGATCCTGACGTCGAATACGTCGTCCATTTCCATCACGCGTCTGGCCAGCCGCACGGACCGGCCCGAACGTTTTATGGGTTTCCACTTCATGAACCCGGTTCCAATCATGCAATTGGTGGAACTGATCCGCGGCATCGCAACGGATGAGGAAACCTTCAAAGCCTGCAAGGCGGTCGTGGACCGGCTGGGCAAAACGGCCGCCAGCGCCGAAGATTTCCCGGCTTTCATCGTTAACCGCATCCTGATGCCGATGATCAACGAAGCCGTTTATACGCTTTATGAAGGTGTCGGAAGCGTCCAATCCATTGATCAATCGATGAAGCTGGGCGCGAATCATCCAATGGGGCCATTGGAATTGGCGGACTTCATCGGGCTGGACACATGTCTTGCCATCATGAACGTCTTGCATGATGGTCTGGCTGATACCAAGTATCGCCCCTGCCCGCTTTTGACCAAATATGTCGAGGCAGGATGGCTGGGGCGCAAGACGCAACGCGGTTTCTATGACTATCGCGGCGAGGTGCCGGTTCCGACCCGCTAACAAAACCGACCTTGCCAAGCACGGTGTCGGTCAGATGAAGACACGGGTCAGGATTGGCCTGACTTGCCCAGCGACATTGTATGGTTTCTGAGCCACGTCATGAAACCACGCGGGTCACGTTCCAGCTGTTCCATGTCCTGATCCGAGATCGGATTGCCGATGACCGGCGATTGCGGTTTTTTGCACGAGCGGACGATTTCATGCAGCAACAACCCTTGCCGGAGGATCGGCGACAGCTTGTTGGCAATCTGGTACCAGCGCGAGTTGCTGCCGGGAAAGAAAATAGGCAGCACGCGCGCACCCGAACGGCGGATCATCTTTGCAGTGAACACATTCCACTCGCGCTCGACTGCGGGGCCGAACCAGTCATCCGAGGACATGACGACGCCGGACGGGAACAGCGCCACGACGCCGCCGTCTTTCAGATGGTCCATCGCCTTGCCACGCATTTCCAGCATCTTGGCCTGCGCCTCGGGGTCATGCGGAAACGGAACCGGGATCATGAAAGATGTCGCGGCCTCATCAAGACCCGTCAGGACCGAGCGGGTCAGAATGCGATAATCACTGCGGACCCGCCCGATCAACTCGGCCAGAATCATACCATCCACCATTCCGTGGGGGTGGTTGGCAACGACAACCACAGGGCCGGTTTTTGGAATACGGGCGATCTGCTCTAGCGGCGTGGTCAGGTCGATCCCCATCACCTCAAGCGCGCCACCCCAGAACCGCTGCCCACGATAAAATTCGTTCTTTTTCTCGAATTTGTTGACCATCCGCAGAATGGTCAGCTTGCCCGTGCACCATTCGATGGCGCGAATGGCCGTTGAAGTCCAGGCGTCATCGAACGAGTTTGCATAGGTCAGAGTTCTACGGTCGTAGATCTCGCCCTGATCTGCGGTCCCATCCACCACCGGGCTTGTCTTGGTCTCGTGCGTCGTTTCCGCCAATTCCTGGTCTTCCCGTTCTTCCTGTCCCGGCAAGGGCAGCTTAGAACCCCTCTCCGAACTTGTCGTTCACAAGCGCTTCCAGAGCTTCTGCCAATGCTTCAGCATCCGGCCCGGAGGTCTCGACGTCAATAGTTGTTCCGCGAGAGGCTGCCAACATCAAAAGGCCCATAATACTGTCACCTGACGCAGAAATTCCGTCCTTCGACACCTCGGCATGCGCGTCGAAACCTTCCACAACCTCGACCAGTTTTGCCGAGGCGCGGGCATGCAGACCTTTTTCATTGATAATTTTCAGGCTTCGGGTGGTCATATTCATCAATCCGGTTTTAGTCCAAAGTCACATTTTGCGCATTGATGTATTTCCGTCCAGCTTCCATTGCCTGGCGGACAGCATCACCAACGGGTAAGTGGCGGCTTTTGGCCAATTTAATGAGCATTGGCAGGTTTGCCCCATACAATATCCGCCGATCCTGAGGCGCACAGGCCCGCAGGCTGAGATTTGAAGGGCTGCCACCGAACAGGTCGGTTACAACGACAACACCGTCGCCCATATCCACTTCGTCAGCCGCACGACAGATTTCCGCCTGTTTTTCATCCCTATCGTGGTCGGGTTCGATCGCAATGGCCACAAGGCCGGGCTGCGGTCCGACCACATGCTGTGTGGCGGCCAGGTATTCCTGGGCCAAACCGCCATGCGCAACGATCACTATTCCGATCAATCCGACCTCACACTCAACGACCGACGTTCCATCTCGCGATGTCTAATTGCCACCTGCTGCCCGTCCTCTGCAAGGGCCTTTGCAACAGCTTCTGCCATTGCGACGGATCTGTGTTGCCCACCCGTGCATCCAAAAGCCACCGACAGATGTGCTTTTCCTTCGGCCCGAAAGGCCGGCAGCAACAAAGTAAGCAAATCCATAACACGTTCAAGAAAGGGTGCGTAATTCATATCCGATTGAACAAAGCGCGCAACGTCCGAGTGCCGCCCGTCCGCCGCCCGCAACTCGGGGCGCCAATACGGGTTTGCCAGAAACCGGCAATCAAAGACCATGTCCAGCCCGCGCGGAAGGCCCCGCTTGTACGAAAACGACTCGATAGAAACTGCCAGATGTCGCCCCCCTTGGGGCGCAAACCAGTTTTCAACTTCTTCCCGCAGCTGATGCACGTTCAGATGGCTTGTATCGATCAGGGTATCTGCAATCTCGCGTATGGGGGCCAGCAGCTCTTTTTCACGCTGAACGCCGGTCTCAGGGCTGGCATTCTTGGCAACGGGGTGCCGCCTGCGGGTTTCCGAAAACCGGCGCACCAACACGTCGTCGCTGCAATCCAGATACAGAACGGTCAAATCCACCCGCGCCATGCGACCCAGGCTTTCGGCCAGTTCGATAAACCCGATTGTCGAGAAATCGCGATTGCGGGCGTCAATGCCCAGCGCCATTGGGCGGTCGCTGTCCGCACTGTCCAGTAGGCGCAGCAACAGGCCCATCGGCAAGTTGTCGATAGCCTCAAAGCCCAGGTCTTCCAGGACATGAATGGCTGTGGATCTTCCGGCCCCTGATGGGCCTGTAACCAACACGATCCGCCGTTGCTCTGTCATTTGTTCGGCCATTCCGGGTGTACACGCCCATATTTCAGAAGCTGCATCAACGCTGCGGCCAAGTTGGGCACGCCTGCCCCGCGAAGCAAGGGAACAGTTTGCCCCAGCAGCACGATTGTCGCCTCGGCAGGTAACCTCTGTGGCTCATTTTGATCCAGATCCACAACATAGTCCAAGGAGACCGGTCCGAATACATCCGCTTTGATCAAACCAATGTGACGGGCCTCGATCAAACCCTGTATCTGCGGCACGGCGGCGGCAATGACCTGATGGTCCCGCCTTGACAGGTCGACCCGATCATCCGCGACCAGACCCGCCCCATAGGCCATCATCTGCAATGCTAGAGCCGATTTTCCCGCGCCCGAAGCACCGACAATCAACAGCCCGCGCCCGGCCACTGTTACGCATGAAGCGTGCACACAAGCGCTGTCCCGGTCTTTGGCGTCTGACAGAGAACCTGCTTGCATGAGTTATACAGGTAACCCCACTACAAAGCGTGCCCCTAGCGGGTCTGATGTAATATCCGCTTCGGTCGGGCGGATATTCTCAGCCCAGATTACGCCGCCATGGGCTTCGACAATCTGTTTCGAGATGGCCAGACCAAGCCCCGAATTGTTACCGAAGTGCTCTGCCGGGCGTTGCGAATAGAAACGCTTGAACACTTTGGTCAAGGCCTGTTCCGGAATACCCGGCCCGGTGTCTTCGACCACGACAAGAACACGGTTGTCTCGCTGACGTACCCAGACGCGGATGGCATCACTTTCTTCACAGAAGGAAATGGCATTGGTGATCAGATTGACGAACACCTGCGCCAGCCGTGCCTCAAGCCCGTTGATGACAATCGGTTCGGATGGCAGATCGGTGATATAGTCGATCCCCTTGGACCGCGCGTCTTCACCCAGATATTGACCGATATTGCCAATCAGCTTGAGCAGATCAAAGGGTTGTTCTTCTTCCTTAACCAGTTCCGCATCAAGACGTGACGCGTTCGAGATGTCGCTGACCAGCCGGTCCAGGCGCCGAACGTCATGTTCGATTACACCCAGCAGCTTGTCGCGCTGATCTTCGCGCTTGACCATGCGAAGCGTGCCAACAGCGGATTGCAGGCTGGCCAAGGGGTTCTTGATTTCATGGGCGACATCAGCGGCGAACTGTTCGTTTGCGTCAATCCGATTATACAGAGCAGTCACCATGCCCCGTAAAGCGCGGCTGAGGCGACCGATTTCATCCGGACGGGCGCTTAGATCAGGGATGCGAATGCGCCCCGGATTAACCCCTGTGCCTCGGTCCTTACCCATTTCCGCCGCTGCGGCCAGATCTGCCAGCGGGTTGGCGATGGTCGAAGCCAGCACAAGGCTCAGGCCCACCGAAACCAGCAAAGCCACCACGAACATTTGCAGAATTCGCTCCTGCTCGCGGCGGGCCAATGCGTCGATCTCACCGGCGGGGCCTGTGATTGCAACAGCTCCGGCCGGGGTATCTTCGTAGAGGATCGGCGCAGCGGCTACGATCACGGTCTCACCTGCGGCGTCCTGAACTGCCTGAACCTGCCTTTGACCTGCCAGCGCCTGTGGGATAATTCCCTGTACACGCTGTGCCAGAGTCGGTGCCTCGACCTCGGTCGACCAGTTGAGAAGGTTCGATACACCGATCCAGACCGCGTTCAGCGTGTCGCTGATCACCGTGCTGCCGGTTTGCACCTCGGAATTGGATTGCAGAAGAACCGGCATGGCCGACACTTGCGGGGCACCGCGTGTCCAGCCAATCAGGGTGCCACTGGCGTCATAGACAAAGACTTCGCCGCCTTCGGGAAGTGACAATCCTGACAGCGTATCTCTGACGTCGAGGTTGCCAGCATCCTGCGCCGTGTGCGCCGCACCCTGGCGCAGCTGGGTTTCAAAGACGTTGCTGACCAGCTGCGCATCGCCAAGCAGATTACGCGCCGTCTGCTGAACCGTCTCTTTCCGCGAATCGTCCAGATACAGCAATCCTGTAACCAGGATCACCAGCGCGATCAGGTTAAAGGTGATGATCTTGCGCGCCAAAGGCGAGCCTCGCAGAGAAAACAGGTTTCTCTGGGACCGCTTTTCCCTCAGTTCCGCTGACTCGGTATCGTCGGGAATGACCCAGTCATCCCCGAGTACGACGTCACCGTCACGTAGTTCGCTGGCTGCTTCGGTGTCGCGCACGAGAGCCCATTACCCCTTGCTGGCGTGGCGCCTATTCTTCGTTGTACCGATAACCGATACCATAAAGGGTTTCGATCGCCGAAAACTCGGGATCAGCCGCGCGCATCTTCTTGCGCAGACGCTTGATGTGGCTGTCGATCGTCCGGTCATCCACATAAACCTGATCATCATAGGCCACATCCATCAGCTGGTCGCGGCTTTTGACGAAACCCGGACGCTGGGCAAGTGCCTGAAGAAGCAGGAATTCGGTCACGGTCAGGGATACATCATTCCCTTTCCAGCTGACCGCATGGCGAAGCGGGTCCATCCGCAAGTCGCCGCGTTCCATAACCTTTGTGTCGTTGCTATTGGCCGCAATCGCGTCGCCGCTTGTTGCTTCTTGCCGACGCAGCAGAGCGCGGATACGCTCAACCAGCAACCGTTGCGAGAAGGGCTTCTTCACATAGTCATCCGCGCCCATGCGCAGACCCAGAACCTCGTCGATTTCATCATCTTTCGAGGTCAGAAAAATCACCGGCATCTGCGTTTTCTGACGCAGCCGTTGCAGCAGATCCATGCCATCCATTCGCGGCATCTTTATATCGAGTACGGCCATATCAGGCAGCTTTTTGTTGAACGCATCCAACGCGGCCTGGCCATCATTATAAGTTTCAACCTCGAAACCTTCGGCTTCGAGTGTCATGGATACAGACGTCAGAATGTTTCTATCGTCATCCACAAGTGCAATCTTTGACATCGGGCTCACCCCTATTCCTGCTCACTCGCGCAATAATTCGCTTATTTGTAAGGCATTGTTGGCGGTTTTAAGACGCCGAATCAATCCGTAACTGCGAATCGTGCCTTTGTTGCGGCAGGTCTGCGGCAAATTTGCCTTTATGCCCGCAAAAATATGCCCGGTTCTCGGTCATTGAATTTGTGATGGCGCTAAACCCGAACTTGGTTGCGCTAACTGCGTCAAACCCGCCTGTTCATGTCCTGAACGACCGTGGTAAGACGCGCCCAACCGCCGGTTTTCCCGGTACACTGCCCCAAAGGCGCCTCAGGGCCCAAAGCCCCCGCGCCGCCACAGGAGAAGATACACATGACATCTGGACGGGTTAACCCGCAATTCCGCCTCGAGGATCAGGGCATCGAGGGTCTGGGCAATGTCTATTATAACTTCATGGAACCGTCGCTGATCGAAGAAGCGCTGAAGCGCGGCGAAGGTACACTTGGGAATGGCGGTGCCTTTCTGGTCACCACTGGCAAGTTCACCGGTCGCTCGCCCAAGGACAAGCACGTCGTCAAAACCAGCAGCGTGGCTGACACTATCTGGTGGGAAAACAATGCCGAGATGACCCCCGAGGGATTTGACGCCCTCTACCAAGACATGCTGGCCCATATGAAAGGCCGCGACTATTTCGTGCAGGATCTCGTCGGTGGTGCCGATCCGACCTACGCGATCAACGTGCGCATGGTGACCGAGCTTGCCTGGCACAACCTGTTCATCCGTCACCTGCTACGCCGCCCGGATCGCGAGGATCTGGATGAGTTCACCGCGGACTTCACCATCATCAACTGCCCCAGCTTTCAGGCTGACCCGGCCAAACATAACTGCCGCAGCGAGACGGTTATTGCGCTGAATTTCGACCGCAAGCTGATTCTGATCGGCGGCACCGAATACGCGGGTGAGAACAAGAAATCCGTCTTTACCCTGCTGAACTACATGCTGCCGGAAAAAGGCGTTATGCCGATGCACTGCTCGGCCAACCATGCTGTCGGAAACGCGGTCGATACCGCCGTGTTCTTTGGTCTGTCCGGCACCGGAAAAACAACCCTGTCCGCTGATCCTTCGCGCACGCTGATCGGAGATGACGAGCACGGCTGGTCAGATCGGGGCACCTTCAACTTCGAAGGCGGCTGCTATGCCAAGACCATCAACCTGAACGCCGAAGCCGAGCCGGAAATTTATGCGACCACCTCGAAATTCGGCACAGTGATCGAAAACATGGTCTTTGACCCCGAGACCAAGAAACTGGATTTCGACGACGACTCGCTGACAGCGAACATGCGTTGCGCCTATCCGCTTGAGTATATCTCGAACGCCTCCAAAAGCGCGCTGGGTGGTCATCCGAAGAACATCATCATGCTGACCTGCGATGCCTTTGGTGTACTGCCTCCGATCGCGCGGCTGACGCCTGCACAGGCAATGTATCACTTCCTGTCGGGCTTCACGTCAAAGGTGGCGGGGACCGAGCGTGGCGTTACAGAACCGCAACCCACCTTCTCGACCTGCTTTGGTGCGCCGTTCATGCCGCGTCGCCCGGAAGTCTACGGAAACCTGCTGCGCGACAAGATCGCCCAGCACGGCGCGACCTGCTGGCTGGTCAATACAGGCTGGACCGGTGGCGCCTATGGTGTCGGCAGCCGGATGCCGATCAAGGCCACCCGCGCCCTGCTGACCGCAGCGCTGGATGGTTCACTGCGCGACGCCGAGTTCCGCAAGGACGCCAATTTCGGCTTTGACGTTCCCGTCTCTGTCCCGGGCGTCCCCGAAGTTCTGCTTGACCCGCGTCGGACCTGGGATGATCAGGCCGCATTCGACAAGCAGGCCGAGAAACTGGTGCAGATGTTTGCCGAGAACTTTGAGCAGTATCTGCCGTTCATTGACGACGACATCAAAGCCGTCGCAATCGGATGAACGAAAAAGGGGCCGTCAGGCCCCTTTCTTTTTGCCGATCCGTAGCTTTTTTGCTGTCCGCCGAATACTCATCTTATAGTTGTATGTCGTTAAAAGCACATACAAGTGCGTTGTTTCAAAGTGCGATCTGCGCTAGGCATATTTACTGTTGAGACGAAAAAGCCCGGCACATTCGCGCCGGGCACTGACTGAAAGGACTTTATGGAAGCTCATATGCGCACACTCACAACGCTGGATTGAGCAACCTAATCAGGCTTCTAGTCTAAGTAAACGGGGATGAGTGTCAACATGGGACTGGCTGGTTGGTATTGCTATCAGTGTGGTTCAAATGGTCGCGGACATGCGGCGGTTGGCACAGAAAACTACAGGTAACACCATGACGGAAATCTCGAAACTCACCGAACTACGCAAATTGATGCAAAGCATGGAGCGGACGCTTGGGCTGGAAAAACTATCTCCGGTTGAGCGCGACATTTATTACGCCGCGGAAGAGCTTTCAAAATCCACTCAGGAAGTGCGTACGTTCGGTTTGATCGAGCATACTTTGGTCCAAAGCATTTCACGCCCAACTTTTTTCCGCGCGCTGAAATCGCTGGTCGAAAAAGGCTATCTTTCGCAAAGCGGCAGCGCCAACCGCGGGCGGTACATCGTTCATGCCCCCAGATGACGCGCCCCGTGCGCGCACGGTGATGTGATCGCAATGCGCGGCTGGGCGACTGACACCCTTGCGGCTTCACTGGCTTATGTGCTGGCGTCGATACTGACCTTCGCCGTGCTTATGCCAATGCAGAACGTGTTTTTTCCGGAATACCCAAGCCGGGCGAGCCTGCTGTTTTTGCCGCATGGCGTGCGGGTTCTGTCGGCCTGGTTGCTGGGGTGGCGCGCAGTATTTGCGTTGCTGCCGGGTGTGTTCATCGTCTTTGCTTATCTGGCGGGAACGGATGTTTTCCTGCCCACCCGCCTGCTGGCAATTGCTGTCGCGGTTCTGACAGTTCCTGCGGTTTTCTATCTGCTCAAGGCCGTCGGATGGGACCTGTTCCCCAACCCGAACCGCAAACCCTGCTGGATTTGCGTTATGGGCGTGGGCATAGCCACATCCATTCTGGTCTCTGGCCTGACCAATCTGGTCTTTGGCAGTGCAACGGTTGAGTACATCGCCTTCCTTATCGGCGACATCTCGGGCCTGTTCTTTCTGATGCTGGGTCTGTATTTCGCGTTCCGGTTTGCAGACAGGCGACCGGGCTAGCACCTCAGCCCATCAGGCCACGCCGCAGCAGGTTCAATCCCGCTACCAGTAAAACGAACAGCGTCGCCTTGCGAAAGCTGGCCTGATCGATGCGATCCTGCAATTTCAAACCAACCCACATGCCAAGCATGGCAGGAAAGATCAGTATTACTGAAAACGGAACCGTTTGCACCCGCAGAAAACCGGACCAGACATGCGCGGCCAGTAACATGACCGCCCCCAATCCATAGATGACGCCCTGAATTCGGATCTGCTCGGCCTTCGGGGTATTCAAAGCCGTCAGATAAGCAACTGTGGGGGGACCCCAGATGCCCGACATGCCACCCACGAACCCGGCGACGCCGCCAACAATAGCCTCAACACCGGTTGATGGATGATGTAGCACCAGCCTGACGCCCAGAACCTGCACAAGGGCGAAGAAGGACACGAATGCACCGATCAGCAGCAGGAAGACCGAGCCGGGCACCAGCGTAACCAGCTGTGCGCTCAGCACCAGAAAAATACCGCCAACGACCAGGAACACCCGAAATCGTCGAATAGAGCTGAGTGCGGCGCTGGCGCCCCCGCGAAAAGCCTGAACGCCGTTGGTGACAAGGGTCGGCAGAATAAGCCCTGCCAGGGTCAGATCCGGTGGCAGAAACGAATTCAGGCCAGATACAAACACCATGGGCATGGCAAATCCAACCATGCCCTTGACCCATCCGGCGGCAAAGGCGACGGCGATGGCAAGTAACAGCTCTTGCGGCGACAGAAGGGAAAACAGGTCCATGCCTTCTAGATATCATCTGGATTTTCTTCTGCATTGCAAAAATGATAAGGTAATTTTTGAACTTTCTAGCAGCAAATTGAGTATTTTTGTTGCGCTGCACGTGCAGCATGATATGACCAGACGACCGAGGAAAGGACGCGATTCATGGCCCATGACGGACAGGATATGACCCAAATGACAACTGATGCAGTTTTGCCCGATCTTCTGGATTTAACGCGGGCCGCCGTGCCTGCTGTGGACGCCGTTTTTGAAAAAGCCCGCGCATCCGTGCGTGGCATGGTGACTGCTGAGGGCCGGGTTTCTGGCGCATTGATCGAAGCAAATCAGACCGCCGCGCATGGTCTGGCCTGGCTGGCGACATATTCGCAGTCGCTGCAACAGATGCAGCGCTGGGCAGAAGCGCTGCAAGCCGATGGTAAATTTGGCGAGATCGAGCAGTTGCTGCACCAGATAGCCTTTGGCGAATATCTGCACCAGGTCGCGGGCGGAATTCCGATGAACCAGGGCGAGGTGGTGCGTCTTCAGGATATGGGTCTTGGCTGGGACGCGCTGTCGGGCTTTCAGTCGACCGAAGTGCAGACCCTGATGGCGCGGGCCAATTCTCAGGCTGCGCGCAGCCGTCTGGTTGCACTGATGCAGGATCAGGCCGGAGCTACGATGTTCGGCGCGTCCGGTCTGGATGAAGAGCTTGAGATGATCCGGGACCAGTTCCGCCGCTACGCGCAGGAAAAGGTCGAACCAAACGCGCATGACTGGCACCTGAAGGATGAACTGATTCCGTTGGAAATCATTGAAGAACTGGCGGAAATGGGCGTTTTTGGTCTGACCATCCCCGAGGAGTTCGGTGGGTTTGGCCTGTCCAAAGCATCAATGTGCGTGGTGTCCGAGGAACTGTCGCGTGGCTATATCGGCGTGGGTTCGCTGGGCACCCGATCCGAGATTGCGGCCGAGTTGATCATCGCGGGCGGCACCGACGCGCAAAAGGCACAGTGGTTGCCAAAGATCGCCAGTGCCGAGATCCTGCCGACCGCCGTTTTCACGGAACCTAACACCGGTTCAGACCTTGGCAGCCTGCGCACGCGCGCGGTCAAGGATGAGAATGGCGATTACAAGATTACCGGCAACAAGACCTGGATCACCCACGCCGCGCGGACCCATGTGATGACCCTGCTGGCGCGGACCAACCCCGACAGCACCGACCACCGCGGCCTGTCCATGTTCCTGGCGGAAAAGACACCGGGCACTGACGAGAACCCCTTTCCCACACCCGGCATGACCGGTGGCGAGATCGAGGTGCTGGGCTATCGCGGCATGAAGGAATACGAGCTGGGTTTTGACGGCTTCCACGTCAAGGGTGAGAACCTGTTGGGCGGCGAAGAAGGTAAAGGTTTCAAGCAGTTGATGGAAACCTTCGAAAGCGCGCGCATCCAGACCGCCGCCCGCGCCATCGGCGTCGCACAGTGTGCGCTGGACATCGCCATGCAATATGCGATCGACCGCAAGCAGTTCGGAAAATCTCTGATCAACTTCCCGCGCGTGTCTGGCAAGCTGGCGATGATGGCGGTCGAAATCATGATCGCTCGTCAGCTGACCTATTTCAGCGCATGGGAAAAAGACCACGGCCAGCGCTGTGACCTTGAGGCCGGTATGGCCAAGCTGCTTGGTGCGCGTGTGGCCTGGGCTGCGGCGGATAACGGGTTGCAGATTCATGGCGGCAACGGCTTTGCGCTGGAATACAAGATCAGCCGCGTTCTGTGTGACGCGCGTATCCTTAACATTTTCGAAGGGGCTGCCGAAATTCAGGCACAGGTCATTGCACGACGTCTGCTCGGGTGACCCATTTCGGCAGTCCTGTTTCCCCGACTGGCCCGGCGCTTGCGCCGGGTCTTTTTCCTGTATTGTACAATCTGTACGCGGTCCGAACCGTGCAGAGTACGTTTTGTACAAAACATTCCAATGCCCCTCGTGGCCCGCGTGACGGTCACAAATGACCCTCGTGCTTCAAAACTTCCCCCTTTGATCCCGCCCCTTTCACCGGTAGAGCATCAGCCGGACACGAGACGGAAAAATAACTTTTGGGAAACCGCATGACCCGATCTTTCCTTGCCATGTGCGCTGTTCTTGCGGCTCTTGCTCTGGTGGCTTGCACCACCTCGCAGCCGACGGTGAGCCGGAGTGATGTGGACGCGCTGGCGCAATCGATCCGGGGGCTTGGGGCGGAGGTCGATCCGGCCGAGGCACAGCAAGCGGCCACGATTGCCTATGCCTATTCGCAGCAGCTGAAGCAGGACTGGAATGTCACCGACCCGGCCATCATCCACAACGCCAAGGTCATCAACGGGTTCCGCGAAAAGGGCCTGTGCAATGACTGGGCCGAAGCGATGACCAAACGCTTGCGGCAGGAAAATTTCCGGACGCTGGACCTGAACTGGGCCACGTCGCCTCCGACCCCGTTTCGCATCATCCACCATTCGGCATCGATCAGCGCCAAGGGGGACACGATGTATGACGGTATCATCCTCGACCCCTGGCGCAACAGCGGCGCCTTGTTCTGGGCGCCGGTGCGAGAGGATACGCGATACAACTGGGCACCCCGGCTGGAAGTGCGCGAGCGGCTTCTGAACGGGTCATTGCCCTACTGACCCGGTTTCGCCGATAGAGCTGATACGCTAGAACCCTGCCATGACACGCCTGATCCTGACCCTGCCTTTGATGGCCCTGTTTCAATGCGACAGGGATGAATCCGTTGCCGCCTATGGCGCGGCAGACCGGACATGGGCGCTGCAGGAAATCGACGGACAGCCCTTTGCCGCCAGCGCCCTGCTGCGGTTCCCCGAAGAGGGCAGGATCGCCGGAAACGCCCCCTGCAACAGCTATGACGGCACGCTGAACGCGCCCTACCCGTGGTTCGAAATTCAGGACCTGAGAGCAACGCGGGCCGCCTGCGCCGGGCTTGAGGCCGAAGGGGTCTATTTCGCCGCCCTTTTGGCCATGACCCAATCCGAAGTGTCGGGCGATGTGCTGATCCTGCGCAATGAGGACGGGCACGAGATGGTGTTCACAGCCGCCGAGTGACCTGATCCACAAACCGCGCGCGCGCCTCGGGCAGTGGGTTATGCCCCAGCGCGGGGGCGACGCGATGGTTCAGGAAATATCCGGTTGTGCACAAAGCCTGCGCAATCTCGGCATCCGGCGCGGTGCCTTCGCCCCGCAGGCAGGGCGGCAGCGGCAACAGCTTGTCTGCCCATTCCCCCGCCCCTTTGACACTGACGGCGCGCCCGGTCTTGGGCGACACATAGACCAGCTCCTCGGTTGTGCCGGTCGCGGCGCAGGCGGTCAGATCAAGGCCAAAGCCAAGCTCGTCCAGCAACGCCAGTTCCCATCGCAGGTAGGCCAGCGGCCAGATCTCATCCTGTCCCAACAGGTCCATCAACCGCTCGGTCCGGGTATAGAGCGCCGGATGCGCCTCTCGTTCGGGCAGGCAGAAGGACAAAAGCGACACGACGGCGTTCAGCCCGGACAGGGCCAGCCGCCCGGAAAACGCCGCCGCCGCGCGCGAGCGCAGGGGTTCGACCTGAAAGGTGCCGATATGTTCCTCCAGCCGCGCACGCCACAGCACATCCAGCTGTGCGCCGGGTTGCAGGATCGGTGCGATCTTGCGGCTGGTCCCGCCCCGCACCACACCGGCATGACGCCCGTGGGATTCGGTAAAGACCTCGACAATCGCCGAGGTTTCGCCGTGGCGGCGAGAGGTCAGTAGGATGCCGTGATCGCGCCAGTCCAATTCGGGGTCCTGTCGGTGATAAGTTGTGGTGTTCCCAGAAAATCGTGAAGGGTTCCGTTCTGCAATGGTTTTGCGCATCAAACGCGGAAAGATAGGTGAAACGCTTGGTCCGACGGCAGGGGACTGGGCATTTATGCGGACAACCCGGACACCGTTAAATGCGACACGATGGGATTTGTCACCTGAGTCAACAGCGTTTCACCGACGGGGAAACCGCCTTTCGGCATTGCTTATTAGCGTATGGTTTGTTGCCCAGATTGATTTGAAAACAGGAAACGCCTCTTCGTGGAACAGCGTGTGGGCAGCGCCACCGTCACCGTCGTCAAGTAGATCCGCTATGGCCTTGGACAAGGCAATAAGACCCAGCATCTGCTGCGCGTTATCGGCCATCCTTGCCTTTTCCTCGTCGCTAAGGTCTTTGTTCGATTGAAGTCGTGCGAGAAGCCGGTTTGCCTTCGGCAAATACTGGTTTTTGGCAACCTCTCTGAGGTTTTCAGCGTATGACAGGCCCACTGCGATTTCTCTGGCCATCCATCCGCCTTCAAATGAAATTATTGCCGTTGTCATCAAGAAATGCAGGTGACGACTATCATGTTCCGCTTCGCGAAAAAGCCGGAGCGCATTTTGAGTCCGTATCATTTCGGCGCGCTCACCAGAAGTGTCCTGCGCTGAAGTTACCGACGTGCCAAGTGCCAGAATAACAGTAATTATCGCGATAGCGGGCAGCAGTCTATTCACATTCGCCCTCCCCTGATTCAACCACGATAGTATAGCACATGCCGTCGCTTAAGTCCGCTCTGGCCTCAAAGCCGACATGCGTCTGGCCCGCTACTCCAGCCCCTCTTCGCCCAGCAGGTGTCGGCCTTGCCGGTCTTCGACCTCGATCACCCAGAGGTCGGGGTCAAAGCTGCGCTGGCGCTGGATGGCGTGATCCACGTCGCCCTCGGGGCCAGAGGACAGTTCGACCCATGTGCGTTCGCCGCTCATCAGATCAAAGCTGCGCTGAAAGGCGGTGGCCTGCCCGTCGAGCGTGTTGAGCTTGACCAAAACCGCGCCCGCGGTGTCATCGCCATGGGCCACAACAAAGGCGGGGATTTCCTGAAACCGGAGCCGCGCCAGATAGGCGTGAACCCAGAAATCAGCGGTCAGGCGGGTCATGCGTTGCCGTCTTTGAAATCCAGACCCATTTCCGAATAGCGCTCGGATTCCTCAAGCCAGTTGGGCCGGACTTTCACTTGCAGGAACAGGTGGATCTTGCGGTCGAGGAACTCTTCCAGTTCCGCCCGCGCGGCCTGACTGACGGCCTTGATCGTCTCGCCCTTCTTGCCCAGAACGATGCCCTTGTGGCCGTCGCGCATGACATAGATGACCTGATCGATTCTGGCCGAGCCGTCCTTGCGTTCTTCCCAGGTCTCGGTCTCGACCGTCAGCTGATAGGGCAGTTCCTGATGCAGGCGCAGGGTCAGCTTCTCGCGCGTCATTTCAGCGGCGATCATGCGCAGGGGCAGATCGGCGATCTGATCTTCGGGATACAGCCACGGGCCTTCGGGCAATTCGCCCGCCAGCCATTTGCGCAGGTCATCGACGCCGTGGCCTTTCTCGGCCGAAATCATGAAGGTTTCGGCGAAGGGGTAGCGCGCGTTCAGGTCGCTGGTCAGGGCCAGCAGTTTCTCGGACGGCACCTTGTCGATCTTGTTGATGGCCAGCGCGATGGTGCGGCCCTGCCCGATCTCGGCCAGCCCTTCGAGGATGCGTTCGACCCCTTCGGTGATGCCGCGATGCGCCTCGACCATCAGCACGACGATATCGGCATCGGCGGCCCCGCCCCAGGCGGCGGCGACCATGGCACGGTCCAGACGGCGGCGCGGTTTGAACAGACCCGGCGTGTCCACAAAGACCAGTTGCGCATCGCCTTCCATCGCAACGCCGCGGATACGGGCGCGGGTGGTCTGCACCTTATGGGTCACGATCGAGACCTTTGCCCCGACCATGCGGTTCAGGAGGGTGGATTTGCCTGCGTTGGGCTCTCCGATCAGGGCGATAAATCCGGCGCGTGTGGTCATGTGTCTGGCAATCCTGTCTGCAACTGCGCCCCCCTATAGCAGAAAGGGGCGGCGGGCCAGAGGGATTTGTCGCATTGCGGCCCTGCGTTTGCGGTGGCAGGACAGGCATAGATGCCCAGCCAGTTCCAGCCCGGCAGCAAATCCTTTCAATGAGGTTTTCATGAAACGTCGCGAGTTTCTTCTTGGAAGCGGTGCTGCCGCCGGTGCGTTCGGGTTGGGCGGATGGTCGCTGGCGGCAGGTGATGCAGCACAGGAGCTGGTGCTGCAACCTGCCAGTTACCGGCTGCGAGAAGGGCTGACCACAGGGATGGTCAGCCTGTCGCCCGATGCGCCGCCGCCGGTTCTGCATGGGCGGCAGGGCGAGCCTATGCGGCTGAGTGTGCGCAATACGCTGCCGGATTATACCTCGATGCACTGGCACGGGTTGCGCATCCGAAACGAGATGGACGGGGTGCCTTACCTGACCCAGATGCCCATCGGCGAGGGCGAAAGTTTCACCTATGAGTTCACGCCACCGGATGCGGGGACCTACTGGTATCACCCCCATTGCATGACGATGGAGCAGATGGCGCGCGGGCTGACCGGCGTGATGGTGATTGCCGAGCCGGAAGAGCCGGGGTTCGACAGCGAACAGGTGATCAATCTGCGGGATTTCCGTCTGGACGAGGATGACGCGTTCCTGCCGGCCTATACGGCGCGGGGTGCGGCGCGGGCGGGCACGTTTGGTACAGTGCAGACCGCCAACTGGCAGAGCGAGGCGGTCTATGAGCATGCGGCGGGCAGTCTGGTGCGGCTGCGGGTGGTCAACACGGACACGACCCGCATCTACAAGCTGCATCCCGAGGGGGCCGAGACCCGGATCATCGCGTGGGACGGGCATCCGGTCGAGATCGACCTGCCGGTGCCAACGGCGGATGAACCGCTGTTGCTGGGCCCCGGTCAGCGGGTGGATTTTGCCGTCCGGATGCCCGAGGGCGAAGGGCAGACGGCGGACCTGATGGCCAAGTTTCCCGGCCAGCCGCACCGCGCCATGGCGCGCTTGCGGGCTACTGGCACATCAGCGGCGCGCGATCTGAGAGAGCTGCGCCCGCTGCGGGCAAATCCCGTTGCGCGCCCGGATCCGAACCGGGCGGAATTGCATGAGTTCGTCTTTGGCTGGACCCCCGAAGGCGGTGCCCCGAATGACGGGTTCTGCGGCACGCTGGGGTATAGTTTCTGGTCGATCAACCGCAAACCATGGCCGGGTGATGCGGCGCAAGGCACCGGGCCGCTGGCGGTTCTGGAACAGGGCAAAAGTTATGTCCTGCGGCTGCGCAACGAGTCGCCCAACCTGCATCCGATCCACCTGCACGGGCTGGCCTTCGTGCCGCTGCGATCCAACCTGCGCACCCTGCCACCGCTGATGACCGACACGATGCTGCTGTTGAAGGATGAGGTGGCGGATATCGCGCTGTTGGCGGACAACCCCGGCGACTGGGCCTTTCATTGCCATGTGATCGAACATCAGAAAACCGGGCTGACCGGGTTTTTCCGGGTGGAGTGATAAATGAAAGCCGTCGGCCCGACACCGGACCGACGGATAGAACGGATCAGATCACGGGTGACGGCGCAGGATGGGGTTAAGCACGGCAACAAACACGATGCCGTACAAAACGTGGCCGATCAGCGCGACCCATGTGATCCCGACGAAGTTCAGGAACGGCGGCAGACCGGCAAAGGTCGTGACACCTCCGATTGCAAACACCCACAGACCGAATCCATAGATTGCCGAGGCTGCCAACATGTGGACCGGACCCAGTACCTTGACCCAGATTGGCTGGAAAATAAGGAACCAACCCAAAGGATAGGCAATCAGGCCGACAATGTAGAAATGCACGAAGAAGCCCAGAAAAGCGTTGCTGGGCAAACCCAGACTGGACAGCAAACTCTGCGCCAGACCTTCGGGTGACAGGTTGGCCCAGCCGATCCCCGGACTGACAACTTGCCCCCAGAAATCGAAGGCCATGGTTGCCACAAACCCGGCAATGAACAGGAAGCCGATATTGACGAGCGAGAGTTTTGCACGTTGCATTGGATTGCCCTTATACGTTGTTTCCCGAGTGCTTTGACCTGCCGCAGTCTGACGGGTGCCAAAACGACTGATACCCAGATACAGGTCGTCTGTCGTGGCTTCTATAGTCTTCAAGTTAGATTGAAGTTTGTGACAGGCCGAGCTTCAACAGGGATCAGCCGACTCGCTCCAGCAACGCCTTGGCAGCCGCCTGTTCGGCCTGGCGCTTGGAGCCTGCGGTGGCTTGCGCCTCGGTTCCGTCCTGAAGGCGGGCGGCGATGGTGAAGACGGGGGCGTGGTCGGGACCGCTGCGTTTGACCTCGACATAGCTGGGCGGTTTCTGGCCGCGCGCCTGTGCCCATTCCTGAAGCGCGGTTTTGGCGTCGCGGGCGTCGGCCTCGACCTTGTGGATGCGGTCGCCCCAGAGGGCGAGGATGACATCGCGGGCGGCTTCGAACCCGGCGTCGCGGTAGATGGCAGCAATCACCGCCTCCATCGCGTCGCCCAGCAGCGCCTGTTTGCGGCGCCCACCCGAGAGCATCTCGGACCGGCCCAGTTTCAGCACCGCGCCCAGATCGATCTGGCGGGCAACATCTGCACAGGCCTCTTTCCGGACCAGCGCGTTGAACCGGGGCGCAAGCTGGCCTTCGGAGGCTTTCTTGTCGGCCTCAAGCAGCGCGGTGGCCATGACAAGTCCCAGCACGCGGTCCCCCAGAAACTCCAACCGCTGATTGTCGGGCCGGGTCGACGATGAGACCGAGCCGTGGGTCAGCGCACGCACCAGCAACTCGGGGTTGGCAAATTCATACCCCAAACGCTGCTGGAAGGCCTTTATCTCGGCTGAGAGCTTCAATTGACCGCCTTGAAGAAGCGATCCCCGCGCCAGGTCCAGAAGAACAGCATCGACCGGCCGGCAGACGAGAACATGATCCGGTCGGCGCGACCGATCAGGTTTTCGTAAGGCACATAGCCAACCCCGCCAGCGGATTGCGGCAGGCGGCTGTCAGCCGAGTTGTCGCGGTTGTCGCCCATGAAGAAATAATGGCCCTCGGGCACAGTATAGATGCCGGTATTGTCCGAGCCCTGATTGCCGATATTCAGCACGTCATAGGTGACGCCGTTGGGCAGGGTTTCGATCAGGCGCGACTTTTCACAGGCGCCGCCAACGCCAACGGGGCCGTTTTCGCAGCGCGGGCGCAGGCGTTGCGGGCCCTGCGGTTCGGCGATTTCGGTGAATATGCCGTCAGGCTGTTGCGGAACCGGTGTGCCGTTGAGGATGATCTGCCCCTCACGGACCTGAATGCGGTCGCCCGGCAGGCCGATCAGGCGCTTGATATAATCGCGCCCGCTGACCGGGTGGCGGAAGACGATGACATCGCCGCGCACGGGATCGCCGCCCCAGATGCGGCTTCCGTCGTCGCCCTGCATCCAGCCACAGAGATCTTCGGCGTCGATATTCAGGCCGACACTGGGGATGATCAGGCTGGGACATGAGGCGTAGGAATAGCCGTAGGCCATCTTGTTGACGAAGAGGAAATCGCCGATCAGCAGCGTCTGCTTCATCGAACCGGACGGAATCCAGAACGGTTGAAAGAAGAGGGTCCGGAACACGCCCGCGATCAGCAGGGCATAGACGATGGTCTTGATCGTTTCCCAGACGCCGCTTCCGGTTTTGGCTTCCTCGGCCATACTGCTCTCTCCAGTTCTCTGTGCTTGGCTTCGCTGCTACATGCGGGGGGGATGGGGTCAAGTCAAGGCTGTGTGACGTGATCTTGCAGGGGACGCGCCTCGATCACGACAAAGGCCTGTGCCCAGGGGTGGTCATCGGTCAGCGTGACGTGGATGATCGCCTCGTGCCCTGCGGGGGTCAGTTCGTTCAGGCGTTCGGCGGCCCAGCCTGTGACATGCATCACCGGCTGCCCGGTGCGCAGGTTGGTGACGGCCATGTCCTTCCACGAAATGCCCATGCGCAGGCCGGTGCCGAGCGCCTTGGAACATGCCTCTTTCGCGGCCCAGCGTTTTGCATAAGTGCCTGCGGTATCGGCGCGGCGTTCGGCCTTGCGCTGTTCGGTGTCAGTAAAGACACGGTTGCGGAACCGGTCGCCGAACCGGTCGAGCGTGCCCTGAATGCGGTCGATATTTGCAAGGTCTGTGCCGATGCCGAGGATCATGTGGCTCTCATTTCTCTGGTCGGGCCAATCAACGGCAATTGATGACCACACGCAAGCGGTTGGTTGCCGCATTCCGTGATATACTTTACCGGAATGTTCAATTTTTACGTTGGTGTGGGGGGACGCAATGTCGAAAATTCCGTTCATGGCAATCGCGGTGGCTGGCATTGTCGCAAGCACCGTTTTCCCCGCTTTTGCACAGGATTGCGGAACCGAGGATACCCCCTGTCAGGTAGGAGAGTTGTCCTATCGGGTGGTTCTGCCCGAGGCCGCGCCCGAGCCGCCAGCTGTTATCTATCTGCATGGCTATGGGGCAACGGCGAATTCAGCCGTGAATCTTTCCGGCCTCGCGGCGGCCTTTACCGACCGCGGCATCGCCTTTATCGCGCCGAATGGTCAGGTCGACATTGGCAACCCCAAGGTGTTGGACTGGGGGGTGCATGATGGCTATCGCTGGCCGCGGGATGATCTGGCCGCGCTGGAGCAGATCAAGGAAGACGCCATTGCCCGTTTCGACCTGAACGCAGATCGCATTTTGCTGGCGGGGTATTCACGCGGCGGATCACTGGTTTGGGACAAGGCCTGCACGGATCATTCCTTTGCCTTTGCCTATGCCTCGGCATCAGGGGCTTTTTGGGAGCCAATGTGGCGGCGGTGCAGCGGCCCGGTTCACATGCATCATTCCCACGGATTTGCAGACCGGACCGTCCCGCTGGAGGGGCGTTTTGTGACCTTTGGGGACTATGATTTCGAACAGGGCAGCGTTTTGAAATCCATTGAAATTCTGACCAGAACCAATGGATGCGGGCAGATGGCAAACAGCGTTGCAACAGAAGGCGCATCCTGGCGAAAGAAGTGGAGCAAGTGTCAGGACGGTTCTGTCACCCTGGCGCTTGGGCCACATGGCCACGGCAGGCAGCCCGGTTGGGCCGGTGCCGTGGCGGATTGGTTTCTGGAAATCTCGAACGCGCCCTAGCGCTTCCACCGGAATTTGCCGAGATCTATTTGCGTGCGTTTGCCAGGTCTGTACCGATACCGAGGATCAGTTGTGTCAGCTTCTTTCACCGCCAAAAAGCGTTCGTTTTGCCTGTATCGATTGCGATAGCACGGCTCGGCATATGCCTATAGAAACCGCTGCCCAAAACAGCAGAGCACTGTTTCTAAAAGCGAAAGCCGAAAAATCAAATTGGTGCCAATACCTGAAGTGGTAAAACAATGCTGCGAGTTGCATAGCCCACAACACCGCCACTGAAAGACCAACCATGTAGGCTGCGTTGTACCACAATGTGGCGTTTGCGGTTATTTCAGAAAACCTCTTTGACCATGGATGTGTGAGAACCACTGCTGCCATAATGCTGGGGGTCACAAAGAAATCGACCGGAAAGAAAAACACACCTTCGAGGCCCAGTTTTTCCCGGGCAAAGCCCGACGAAACCGACAGCATCATACTAACAACGAAACAAACCACGTACCAAACCCGGTTAAACAACAAGGTTTTTTGCTCGGATGTCCAAAGGTTGATCACGACAACCGCACCGTCAGGATCTTGTAACTCGCCACGCCAAAGAACCCGGCGAAGGCGAAATCGAACCAGCGGCGGGCACGGCGGTAGGTGCGGACCATGCGGGCGGATGAGAACAAAAACGCATAGCCGATGAAGATCATCAGTGATCCCGCGTACAGCATGGCGAAATAGCTCAGCAGCATCGGCAGGCTGGCATCGCTTGGCGCGACGATGGCATAGATCGACCCCCAGCTGAGGATTGCCTTGGGGTTGGTCAGGTGGATCGCCGCACCTTTGGCAAAGATCGTGGGCAGCGTGCCGGTGACCGGTTTGCCCAGGGCGACCTCATCATCCGAGGTCATCGCGCGTTTCAGGGCCTTCAGCGCCAGCCAGCCCAGATAGGCCACGCCGACATAGCGGATCACCTCGAACAGCCAGACATTGGCCAGCATGACCGCCGACAGGCCCAGCGCTGCGGCAATGCCCCAAGCGGCCGATCCGGCGCAGATGCCAAGGGCAAAGGCCAGCCCGGCGGTGCGGCCTTCGTTCATGGCGGTTCCGGCAATGCCCATCGTGGCCGGGCCCGGAGAGCCCCCGGCCATCAGCCAGGCGAACCAGATGGCGATAAAGCCGGGGGTGATCACGCGCGCGCCTCGTCCATCAGACGGCGCATTTCCCGAATGGCGGGGGTGAGACCCAGAAAGATTGCCTCGCCAATCAGGAAATGCCCGATGTTCAGTTCCATGACCTCGGGGAAGGCGGCAACCGGCTTTACGGAGTCGTAGGTCAGGCCATGGCCTGCATGGACCTCGAGCCCCAGAGAATGGGCGAAGGTGGACATCTGGCGCAGCGATTCAAGCTCGCGCTCGGCGGCGTCCATGCGGCCTTCGGCGTGGGCGTCGCAATAGGCGCCAGTGTGCAACTCGATCACCTCGGCACCGATACGGTGCGCGGCCTCGATCTGGCGCTGATCCGCGGCGATGAAGATCGACACGCGGCACCCGGCCTCGCGAAGCGGGGCGATGAAATGGGCCAGCTTGTTTTCCTCGCGCGCGACTTCGAGCCCGCCTTCGGTGGTGCGTTCCTCGCGCTTTTCGGGAACGATACAGACGGCGTGCGGCTTGTGGCGCAGGGCGATTTTCTGCATCTCGTCGGTGGCGGCCATTTCAAAGTTCAGAGGCACCGACAGAACCTCCATCAGGCCGTCGATATCGGCGTCCGAGATATGGCGGCGGTCTTCGCGCAGGTGCGCGGTGATGCCGTCGGCGCCGGCCTCTTCTGCCAGCTTGGCGGCGCGCAGCGGGTCAGGATAGGCCCCGCCGCGCGCGTTGCGCACGGTGGCGACATGATCGATATTCACACCCAGACGCAGACGGCTTTCGGACATCATTTGGTTCCTTTTGCAGATTTTCGCCCCGACCTTAGCGATCTTGGCGCGGGACCGGCAGATGTTTCTCCGGCCAGACGTTTGATTTCTTCAAACTTTGCCTTGATCTTGGCGCGGCGGCGCAGCTGGTAGGTCAGGATCAGCGGCAGGCTGAGGTAGTAGCAGATAATGCCCGCCACGATACCGGGGATGATGCCGCCAATCATGTAGGGATAGAAAACATCATCATAGAACTGCCCCAGCCCGTGCCAGTCGGCCACGCGGTCCGTGAACAGGGCAAGAAGATTGTTCTTGAGGTCACCGATGGCGTCGGCAAATTTGCCCATCAGCCCCTGCGTGTCGCCTTCTTCATATTCAGTGCCCAGCAGGAAATGCCCGGTTTGCAGGCAGATCACCCCAATCGGGACATATGTCAGGGGGTTGCCGAAGAACGTGCCGCTGAGGGCGGCCAGAATATTTCCCTTGATCAGCCGCGCACCAAGTGCCGCAACCAGAAAGTGCAGCCCGTAAAACGGCGTGAAGGATGCGAAAACGCCCGCCCCTATGCCACGGGCGATCCGGTCAGGGGAATCCGGAAGGCGGCGGACACGGTGTTTGACATAGTGGAAGGCGCGGGTCCATCCGCCACGCGGATAGACGAGTTCCGATGCGACCTGAACAGGAGAGCGTCGGTCTCGGCGCTTGAATACCACCCGTGATCACCCCTTCTCAGCCAGCCGCAGTCGCGGTTTTGGTCCGGTCCCGATAACGCTCGACCGCTGCAACGTCGCTTTCAGCCTCAAGCATCAGCATCAGCGAATGCAACTGTTCAAGGTCGCGCAGTTCGACATTGATCAGCAGGCGGTAAAAATCCGGTTTGCGGTCCACAAATTCCAGGTTTGAGATATTGGCCTTTTTCTCGCCGATCAATGTGCAAATGCGCCCCAGAACCCCGGCATCGTTGCCGATAGTCAGATCCAGTGTCGCCCCATAGACGGCCGGGTGCGTGCCAGAATGCCAATGCAGATCGACCCAGCGTTCCGGTTCGCTTTCATATTGGCTGAGCTTGTCGCAGTCGATGGCGTGCACCACAACACCCTTGCCCCGGTAGGTGATGCCGACGATCCGTTCGCCCGGCAGCGGCTGGCAGCAGGGCGCGCGGTCGAATTTCTGGCCGGGTTCAAGACCGATCACGGCGCGCCGCAGCGGGATGGCGTCGCCGTCATCCTGAGCCAGTTCGGGATAGACGGCCTGAACCACCTCATGAGCGGTCAGTTCGGCACTGCCCAGACGGGCCAGCAATTCATGCCGGTCTTTCAGGCGCAGGTGCTTGGCGGCGGTATCAAGCGCCTTGTCGGTGGCCTTGCGCCCCACATGGTCAAAGCCCGAGCGCGCCAGTTCCTTGCCCAGCTTGATGAACCGTTCGCGATCCACCTCGCGCAGGGCGCGGCGGATGGCGGTACGGGCCTTGCCGGTGACAGCGATCTCAAGCCATGTGACCTGCGGTGTCTGCCCGTCAGCGGTGATGATATCGACCGACTGGCCGTTCTTCATCCGCGTCCAGAGCGGCACGCGAATGCCATCGACCTTGGCCCCCACGCAGGCATGGCCGATCCGGGTGTGGATGGCATAGGCGAAATCGATCGGGGTCGCGCCCCGCGGCAGTTTCACCACGTCGCCCTTGGGGGTGAAGCAGAAGACCTGGTCCGAATACATCTCGAGCTTGACGGCTTCGAGGAAATCTTCGTGATCATCCTCGTTGTCGAATTGCTCGGTCAGGTTGGATATCCATTTCGCCGGATCGACGGCAAAGGGGTTTTCCGTGCGCACCCCGTCCCGGTAGGACCAGTGCGCCGCAACGCCGGTTTCGGCCACGTCGTGCATCTGGCGGGTACGGATCTGAACCTCGACCCGTTTGCCATCGCGGCCCGAAACGGTGGTGTGAATCGAGCGGTAGCCATTCGATTTCGGCTGGCTGATATAGTCCTTGAACCGACCCGGCACCGCGCGCCAGCGCTGATGGATGGCCCCAAGCGTGCGATAGCAGTCTTCTTCCGTCTGGGTGATGATGCGGAACCCGTAGATATCCGAGAGGCGCGAGAAGCCCTGATCCTTTTCCTGCATCTTGCGCCAGATCGAATAGGGTTTCTTGGCGCGGCCAAAGACTTCGGCCTCGATGCCTGCCTTTTCCAGCTCGTGGCGCATGTCGCCGGTGATGCGGTGGATCACATCGCCGGTTTCACGTTGCAGCGTGATAAAGCGACGGATGATCGACTGGCGGCCTTCGGGGTTCAGGACGCGGAACGCGAGGTCTTCCAGTTCCTCGCGCATCCATTGCATCCCCATGCGGCCCGCAAGCGGCGCGTAGATATCCATCGTCTCGCGCGCTTTCTGAACCTGCTTTTCGGGCCGCATCGCCTTGATGGTGCGCATGTTGTGCAGACGGTCGGCCAGCTTGACCAGAATGACCCGCAGGTCCTTGGACATGGCCATGAACAGCTTGCGGAAATTCTCGGCCTGTTTGGTTTCGCGGCTGGACAGTTGCAGGTTGGTCAGCTTGGTGACGCCATCGACCAGTTTGGCGACCTCATCCCCGAACAGGTCGGACACCTTGCCGTAATTGGCCTTGGTGTCTTCGATCGTGTCATGCAGCAAAGCCGTAATGATCGTCGCATCATCCAGACGCTGTTCGGTCAGGATGGCGGCAACGGCAACAGGGTGGGTAAAGTAGGGTTCGCCAGAGTGGCGGAATTGCCCTGCGTGCATCTGCTGGCCAAACTCATAGGCCAGCGCGAGACGTTCAGCATTCGTCTTGGGATTGTAGTTGCGGACCAGCGCAATCAGATCGTCAGCAGAAATCATCCGGCCCGCACCTTCGTCTTTGGAGCTTACCCCTGCCCTTGAGCCTCCATCAGAGCGCGCAGGAGCTTTTCTTCGGACATGTCGTCCATCGCAGGCTTGTCCGACTCGGCACCCATCAGCAGCGCCATCTGATCTTCTTCCGGCTCATCAACCTCGATCTGGGTCTGGTTGGCCTCGATCAGGCGTTCGCGCAGGGCGTCCGCGCCTTGGGTCTCGTCGGCGATTTCGCGCAGGGACACGACAGGGTTCTTGTCGTTGTCGCGGTCAACGGTAATCGCGGCACCGGCAGAAATCTCGCGCGCCCGATGGGCGGCCAGCATCACCAGTTCGAACCGGTTTGGAACCTTGTCTACGCAATCTTCAACCGTCACGCGGGCCATTGGGCGCTCTCCGTTTCTGAGTCCATGTCAGGAAGAGGTTTATCTAAGCGCGATTCCGCGCCTTGACAAGCAGGAAATGCTGCATTTGCAGGGATCACAGCGGCGTAACCGCTGCAACCTCGGATGGGGGCAGGTCGGCGACCATCTGGGAAACCGTGCGATCAAGCACAGGGTGGCGCCAGTCGGGCACAATATCCGCCATCGGCACAAGCACAAAAGCGCGGTCCTGAAGGCGCGGATGCGGCAGGATCAACTGTTCCGGTGCTTCTTGCCGCTGTGCCTCGGGCGGCAGAGTCAGCCAGCGGTCGAACAGGGCGCGGTCGGGCAGAATCTGATCGCCATAGCACACAAGATCCAGATCCAGCGTCCGCATTCCCCAGCGCTGCACCCGTTCACGACCGAACTGGTGTTCAACCTCGTGCAGTACGCGCAAAAGCTGGGCCGGGGATTTGTCGGTTTCGATCAGCACAGCCGCATTCACGTAGTCCGGACCAGCGCCAGCGGGGAAGCAGGGTGTCGCAAAAAACCGGCTGACAGAGCGAATCACTACGCCCTGTTGCGAAAGTGCGTCAATTGCGCGCTGTAGCGTTACAGCGGGCCCATTTCCTCTCAGATCGAGATTTGCGCCCAATGCCACAACCGCATTTGGCAAAGAATTGTACATATGCTACCCTATATTCGACACAATGCATACTTGCGATAACGGCCAAAAGTTCTAACTATAAGCCCACCAGATTGCGTCAATTTATAAAACACCCACTCACTCACGTAACGCGGCGCAGTCTGGATTATACCGGAAGGACCTATTTATGTTTTATAAGGACGAACGGCTAGCGCTGTTCATCGACGGCTCGAACCTTTATGCCGCGGCAAAAGCACTCGGTTTCGACATAGACTACAAACTTCTGCGGCAGGAATTCATGCGCCGTGGCAAGTTGCTTCGGGCTTTCTACTATACAGCGCTGCTTGAAAACGACGAGTATTCACCGATCCGCCCATTGGTTGACTGGCTTCATTACAACGGCTTCACCATGGTCACAAAACCGGCCAAGGAATACACCGACAGCATGGGGCGTCGGAAAGTCAAAGGAAACATGGATATCGAGCTGACGGTCGATGCCATGGAACTGGCACCGCGTGTGGATCATATCGTGCTGTTCTCGGGTGACGGGGATTTCCGCCCGCTGATCGCCAGCCTGCAACGTCAGGGCGTTCGCGTGTCGGTCGTGTCAACGATACGCAGCCAGCCGCCGATGATTTCGGACGAGCTGCGCCGTCAGGCCGACAACTTCATCGAGCTGGAAGATCTGCGCGACGTGATCGGTCGCCCGCCGCGTGAAATGCCGGCAGAGCATCGCAGCGTCGCGGTTGCAGGCGGCAGCTGATCCGGCACCACTGCCTGTTGATGGGAAAAATTCGCGCGGTCAGGACCGGGGTCCTGGCCGCGCTTCTTTAACTAAGGATTGGTGCTGAAACATCCTCTGACTAACAACGATTCGTGTCAGATGAATGACAATGTCCTGTCTGGACCAAGGCCGGGAAAAGACTTACCTGTGCCCTAAGGAGACAGCCGAATGACCAAGCCGCCACTGACACTTTACCTGGCCGCCCCCCGCGGGTTCTGCGCCGGTGTGGACCGCGCCATCAAGATCGTTGAAATGGCCCTGCAGAAATGGGGGCCGCCGGTCTATGTGCGCCACGAGATCGTGCATAACAAATTCGTGGTCGACGGGTTGCGGGCGCAAGGGGCTGTGTTTGTCGAAGAACTGCATGAATGCCCCGATGACCGCCCGGTGATCTTTTCCGCCCATGGTGTTCCTAAATCGGTACCAGCCGAAGCCGCGCAGCGTGAGATGATCTATGTGGATGCCACCTGTCCGCTAGTGTCGAAGGTTCATGTCGAGGCGCAGCGCCATGCGGATGCGGGATTGCAGATGATCATGATCGGCCACAAGGGCCATCCCGAAACCGTTGGCACCATGGGACAGCTGCCCGAGGGTGATGTGCTGCTGGTCGAAACGGTCGAGGATGTGGCCGCCGTGCAGGTGCGCGACCCCGACGCGCTGGCCTTTGTCACCCAGACCACCCTGTCGGTGGATGATACCAAGGACATCATCGCAGCCCTTCAGGCCCGGTTCCCGGCCATTGTCGGCCCGCATAAGGAAGACATTTGCTATGCCACGACCAACCGGCAGGAGGCCGTGAAGGCCGTGGCCCCCAAGGCCGATGCGCTGCTGGTTGTGGGGGCTCCGAACTCGTCCAATTCCCGCCGTCTGGTCGAGGTTGCATCGCGCGAGGGGTGCAAATACGCGCAACTGGTCCAGCGCGCGACCGAAATCGACTGGCGCGCTTTGCAGGGCATCAAAAGCGTTGCGGTGACCGCTGGCGCATCGGCCCCGGAATTGCTGGTGAACGAGGTGATCGACGCCTTCCGCGATCACTATGATGTCACTGTCGAGCCGGTCGAGACCGCAACCGAAAACGTCGAGTTCAAAGTACCGCGCGTGTTGAGGCAACCGGCGTGATCGGCGTGCCGAAGGCGCCGCTCTATCTGGGGCTGGCGGGACTGGTCCCGTTTGTCTGGGGCGCGCTGACCTATCTGAACGGTGATCTGAACGCCTGGGGCGCGCGCAGCTTTGGCCCACGCTTTGTTGGCCCTTATGTGCAGCTGTTCTATGGCTCGGTCATCCTGAGCTTTATGTCAGGTGTGCTGTGGGGCTTTGCCACCAAGACCTCGGGCAGCAAGGCGGCGCTGTGTTATGGGCTGTCGGTCCTGCCTGCGCTGTGGGCCTTTGCCATGACAGGCGGCGGGCCGGTCACTGCAGGCACCAATCTGATCTACGGGTTCACCGGCTTGCTGCTGCTGGACGCCCTGTTTTCATACTGGCGGCTGACGCCGGTCTGGTGGATGCAGCTGCGTATCCTGCTGACCGCAATCGTTCTGGCCAGCCTAGCCGTAGGAGTGTACCTGTGAGCGACAAACGCACGATTGATGCCTATACGAACAGAGTAAACGAATATCTGGCCATTCCTCTGCCAGCCGAACAGCTCAAGACCCGTCAGGATTTTGCCGATGCGGTCGGTGCGGGCGGCTATGTGCTGGATCTGGGATCAGGCCCCGGATCGGACAGCGGTTTCCTGATGCGTCAGGGGCTGAAGGTGCGGGCGCTGGATGCCACCCCCGCCTTTGTCGAACATGCCCGCCAGAACGGGGTGGACGCGCATCTGGGTACGTTCGACGATGTTACCGAAACCGCCGAATATGATGGAGTTTACGCCAGTTTTTCCCTGCTGCACGCGCCGCGTGCGGATTTTCCGCGTCACCTGAAAGCGATCCACACGGCCCTGAAGCCCGGCGGCCAGCTGTTTCTGGGCATGAAGCTGGGCACGGGCGAGCATCGTGACGATCTGGACCGCTATTACACCTATTACTCGGAAGCCGAGATCCGAGAGGCGCTGACCCAGGCCGGGTTCACAGTTGACCGCACGGTCGAAGGGGTGGGCAAGGGTCTGGCCGGGTCATACGACGGGTTTATACTGGTGTTCGCCCATGCCTGAGTTGTTTGCCTATACAGATGGCGCCTGTTCCGGCAATCCCGGCCCCGGTGGCTGGGGTGTGCTGCTGCGCGCGATGAACGGCGACAGCGTTCTGAAAGAGCGGGAACTGAACGGCGGCGAGGCCGAGACGACCAACAACCGGATGGAGTTGCTGGCTGCCATCAGCGCGCTTGAGACGCTGGAGCGCCCGTCGAAGATCACCATTGTCACCGACAGCGCCTATGTGAAGAACGGCGTCACCGGCTGGATATTCGGCTGGAAGCGGAATGGCTGGAAAACCTCGAACAAGAAGCCGGTCAAGAATGTCGATCTGTGGCAGCGACTGGACGAGGCGCAGGATCGCCACGACGTGACATGGGAATGGGTCAAGGGCCATGCGGGCCATCCAGAAAACGAAAAGGCCGATGAACTGGCCCGCGCAGGCATGGCGCCGTTCAAGCCGAAAAAGGCGCAGGCGTGAGCGCGCTGACGCTGCTGGATTATGCCTCGGTTCTGATCTTTGCGCTGACCGGGGCGCTGGTGGCCAGCCGGGCGCAGCTGGATCTGGTGGGCTTTGCCTTCATGGCCTGCCTGACCGCAGTTGGCGGCGGCACGGTACGCGACCTGCTGCTGGACCGTCACCCGATCTTCTGGGTCGGCCAGCCGGATTACATCCTGATCGCCGTCGCGGCGGCGGTGTTTGTGTTCTTTACCGCGCATCTGGTGGAAAGCCGCTATAACTGGCTGGTCTGGCTGGACAGTTTCGCACTGTCGGTCGCCGTTGCCGCCGGAACCGGTGCCGCGCTGTCACTGGATCAGCCCGGTATCATCGTCGTGCTGATGGGTGTGACGACCGGGTGTCTGGGCGGGCTGATGCGCGACGTGGTCTGCAACGAGGTGCCGCTGGTGCTGAAACAGGGCGAACTTTACGTCTCGTGCGCATTTGTGGGGGCGTTGACGGCGGTACTTGCGGTCAGGCTGGGGCTGGAGCCCGCCTTTGTATTGGGCCTGTGCGCCCTTGTGTGCTGGGCCTTGCGGGCCGGGTCGCTGGTGTTTGGCTGGCAATTGCCCGTCTACAAAAGCCGCCCGCCCCGCAACTGAACCTGTCGGTGGACGCGACCGGGGCGGGCTGATAGCTGTTTGGAACGCGCAGCCCGGAGGCCAAATGCCGTTCAGACTTACATCGATTGCGGTCTCACTGGCTTTGCTGGCCTCCTGCGGCGCATATTATGCGCCTGTCCACTTTGTTGCCGAGGGTGACCGGATCATCGCCTCGGGCACGATTGACGAAACGACGCTGTCCGCTTTTGAAGACGTCACCGCCGAAAATCCCGAAGCGCGCACGCTGGTGCTGCAATATATCGAGGGATCGGTGGATGACGACGCCAATGTCATCTTCAGCCGCGAGGTGCGCAAGGCCGGGTTCGATACCATCGTGCCCTCGGACGGTCTGGTTGCCAGCGGCGGCACCGATCTGTTTCTGGCCGGACATCGCCGTGTTTTGCAGCCGGGGGCCTGTGTGGGCGTTCACAGCTGGGCCGGGTCGGGGCTGGTGGCAACGGAGCTGCCCGAGGATGACCCGGAACATGACCGCTATCTGGATTATTTCAGGGACATTGGCGTCGATGAGTCGTTTTACTGGTACACGCTGTATGCGGCCCCGGCCGACAGCATCCACTGGATGACTGCCGCCGAGGCGAACCGGTTCGATATGACGACGAAAGCCGCCCCGGCGCTTGGTTCAGCGCTGGAGTGCGACGAGCGCTGATCTGCTGCGCTATCTGTCGAGTGAAGGTTTGCGGGACGGAATGCGCAGCCAAGGAATATGCTAACGGCGCAGGTAGGTCTGCCAGATCCAGATCACCAGCAATGCGCCCAGAACCGCGCCCACAAAGCCCGACATCCAGCCAGCGTCGGGTATCAGAGACCACAGAAGGGGCCCACCGATCATAGCCCCAACAATGCCGATCAGCATCGTCGCCGGGAGCAACCTGGCGAGCAAAACTTCAAGCGCAGCTTGGATGATGATCAGAGCGACGATGGGCATGTCATTTTCGCCAATGGGTCGGCACGATGATCAGCGCGCCGACAGACGAGATCACCGCATCCAGACCCGGAGGGCCAAAGCTGATACCGAACATGATGCGGATGAAGTAGAACAGGAACGCCCCACCCACGCAGATGATGATCGACTGAAGATAGCCGTTATGGGTGAACCCGGTCTGTTCGGACAGATATCCGACGATCCCGGCAATCACGACGGTCCCCATCATCACCATGAACATCGGGCTTCTCCTAGGTCAGGCGGGTGCCGGTGGGAATGGGCCAGCCCCGCAGGAAGGTTTCCCTATCCTGCGCGCCTTTACCCGCCCGTTGCAAGCGCAGCAGTTCGACCGCGCCCCGACCGCAGGCCACGTGCAGGTCGTCGTTCAGAACCTCACCCGCTGCGCCCTGCCCGTCTGCCAGCCGCGATGCCAGCAGCTTGATGCGCTCGCCATTCATCTCGGTCCATGCGCCGGGAAAGGGTGACAGCCCGCGGATTTGCCTGTCGACCTCAACCGCTGGGCGGGTCCAGTCGATGCGGGCCTCGGACTTGTCGATCTTGGCGGCATAGGTCACGCCATCCTCGGGCTGCGGTTCGGGTATCAGGTCCGGCAGCTTGGCCAGCGCCTCGACGATCAGCGCGGCCCCCATGGCCGAGAGCCGGTCATGTAGATGCGCGGTGGTTTCTTCAACCTCAATCGCGGTTGCCTGTCGCAGCAGGACCGGGCCGGTGTCCAGACCGGCCTCCATCTGCATGATGCAGATCCCGGTTTCGGCATCGCCTGACAAGATCGCCCGGTGGATCGGGGCGGCACCGCGCCAGCGCGGCAGCAGGCTCGCGTGGATGTTCAGGCAGCCGTGTCGCGGCGCGTCCAGAATGGGTTGCGGCAGGATCAGGCCATACGCGACGACGACGGCGATATCGGCGTTCAGCGCGGCAAATGCGGTCTGTTCGTCAGCGGATTTCAGAGAGGTTGGGTGGCGAACGGACAGGCCCAGCGCCTCGGCCCGGGCGTGAACCGGCGTCGGGCGGTCTTTCTTGCCACGCCCGGCGGGGCGCGGGGGCTGACAGTAGACGGCGGCGATGTCGTGCCCGGCCCTGACGAGTGCGTCCAGCACCGGGACCGAAAAATCAGGGGTTCCCATGAAGATGATGCGCATCGTTGGCTCCGGCAGTTGGGACGGGTGCGGGGCTGAAGCCCGGCCTACAGACGTCAGGTTTGTTTGCGTGCCTTGCGCAGCAGCATGTCACGTTTGACCTTGCTGAGCCGGTCGAAATACATCCGCCCGTTCAGGTGGTCGATCTGGTGCTGCACGCTGGTCGCGTCGATCCCGACGAAATCGCGGCGATCCAGCATGCCATGTTCGTTCAGGAACTTCACGGTCACCGCGCGCGGGCGTTTAATTGTGGCCGAGACGCCGGGCAGGTTCGGGCTGGCCTCTTCATGTTCGCGCAGTTCGATCGAGCTGTGCAGGATTTCCGGGTTTGCCAGACGCACGGCCCGGCCCCGTTCGGCAGAACCGTCAACAACGGCCAGCCGCAGCATCACCCCGATCTGTGGCGCGGCAAGACCGACGCCGGGCATCGCCTCCATCGTGTCGATCATGTCGTCCCAGATGGCGCGGACCTCATCAGTGATCTCGGGCACCTCATCCGCCTTGGTGCGCAGGCGCTTGTCAGGCCATGGCAGGCAGGTACGAACGGTCATGCACGGGCCCGTTCGCGTTTGAGCTTTTGCATCTTGCGGGTGATCATCTGCCGTTTCAGCGGCTTGAGATAGTCGATGAACAGCTTGCCGTCCAAATGATCGATCTCGTGCTGAACGCAGGTGGCCCAGAGCCCGTCAAAGGTTTCCTGTTGCAGGTTTCCGTCGCGGTCCATCCAAGTCACATCGACCACTTTGGGGCGCGTCACCTCGGCGTATTGATCAGGGATCGACAGGCAGCCTTCCTCGTAGACATTGGTTTCTTCCGAGGCCGCGATGACCTGCGGGTTGAACATGATCAGGGGGCGCGGTGCCTCGCCTTCTTCCTTGACGCAATCCAGCACGATCAAGCGATCCAGCACGCCGATCTGTGGCGCGGCAAGGCCAACACCGGGGGCGTCATACATCGTTTCCAGCATGTCATCGGCCAGCGCGCGCAGGTCGTCCGTGAGGTCGGCTACGGGGGCGCAGACCTTCTTGAGACGGGGGTCGGGATAGATCAGGATGTTACGTTTCATGAGGCTGATTTAGGCCATCCCGCCCCGCGCCGCAACGCCCCCCTTGCACCTGCCCGATTTGCGGTTAGCTTTCGGTCGAGAAAATGGAGCAGACATGACTTTCAACGACCTGATCGACCGCCGGGGCACCAACAGTTCCAAATGGGACAAGATGGAGATGCTGTACGGTGTCTCGCCCGAGGACGGGCTGGCCATGTGGACGGCCGATTCCGATTACCCGACAGCCCCCTGCGTGATCGACGCGGTGCGCAAGGCCGCGGATCACGGCGTGTTCGGGTATTCCTGGGCGCACCCGGAGTATCTGGCCTCGGTCCAGTGGTGGATGAAAACCCGCCACGATTGGGAAATCGACACGGACTGGGTTCTGACCACTCAGGGCTTGGGCAATGCAATCGCCCTGTCGCTGGATGTCTGGACCGATCACGGTGATGGCATCGTGATCTTTACCCCCGTTTACCATGAGTTTGCCCACAAGGTGAACAAATCGGGCCGCCGGGTCGTGGAATGCCCTTTGGTGCGGGACGGGGAAAGTTATGGCCTTGACCTGGACGACGCCCAGTCGCGGCTGGACGGGTCCGAGAAGATGTTGCTGTGGTGTTCGCCGCAGAACCCGTCGGGCCGGGTCTGGACACCGGAGGAACTGCGCGCCGTGGCCGCATTTGCCGAGCGCAACGGGTTGGTCCTTGTGTCAGACGAGATTCACCACGATCTGGTCTATCCCGGCGCCAAATTTGTGCCGATGGATGTGGCAGCCCCGGATGCGCGCCCGTGGACAGTGACGCTGACTGCGGCATCGAAGACCTTTAACATCGCCGGGCAGCGCACCGGCAACATGATCATTCCCGACCCCAAACTGCGCGAGGCGATGAAGCATCGGCTGGCAACGCTGGATTATGGCCCCAGCGCGTTGGGTGTGGCGATGATCACCGCCGCCTACAGCCCGGCCGGCGCGGAATGGGCAGATGCCCAGATCGCGCATCTGGACGGAAACAGGCGTCTGTTCGACCAGACCATCGCCGAGATTCCAGGCCTGTGGTCGATGCCATTGCAGGCGACCTACCTGGCCTGGGTCGATTTTTCCGGCACCGGCATGGATCACGCTGAATTTGTCCGCCGATTGCGCGAGGACGCGCGGATCGCAACCTCGTCCGGGCCGGGTTTCGGCACTGGAGGAGAAACGTTTGAACGGTTCAACCTTGCGACGCAACGGGCGCGGGTCGAGGAAGCTTGCGTGCGGTTGAAACAGGCCTTTGGTGACCTGCAATAATCCAGGCGGTGGCTGGGGTGGCTGACCTCACAATGGACCGCGCCTGTTGGCCGGGCGCGGACCCCATGGCGAAATCCATAGCGATAGCCAGCCTAACGGCCTGTTGGGCGTTACCCTGACCTAACCCGGTACTACGATAGAACTCCGATCCTAGTCTTCGTAGCCCAGCAACGCGATGGGCGCATCCGGGGCGCGGTAGAAATCCAGCGGTGCCTTGTCATGGGCGGCGGTGCTGCGTTTGAATTCATACCGCATCTCGCCGCCTTCATCCTGATCGGCAATGATCAGGCATTGATACAGAAGATTGGCCCCGTCATAAATATCGACCAACCCGCGCAGGCGCGGTGTTGTTTCCGCCTCAACCGTGAAACCATCTTTCCACAATTTGAGAATTTTGTAGGTATTGTCGCCCATCTGGACACGAAGGCGACTGGCCTTTTTCAATGTGGCGATTCGGGCCGCGTCCAACTCGGCGCGTATTTCCTTTGAAACATAAGTACTCATAAAATCACTCCCCCGCTAATGACCTCTATTGTGCGGGAACTGTTGTAAAAATCCAGTGAACGCGTTCACGCAACAGGCTGTGCCTGCGGTTTGTTGCACAGAAATCCCATCATTGCCTGTGCGCGCATGCAGGTCTTGTGCGCGGGCAAATGCATAGGAACAGGCGGGGCTTGGACCTATCTTTGGCCAAACGCCTATGCGGAGGATGAGATATGGGCCTGCTGGTCGATGGAAAATGGCAAGACACCTGGTATGACACCAAATCCACGGGTGGCGCATTCAAACGCAGCGCGGCGCAGTTTCGCAACTGGCTGACCGCCGATGGCCGCGCGGGACCGTCGGGCAAAAGCGGGTTCCGGGCCGAAGCCGGGCGGTATCACCTGTATGTCAGCCACGCCTGCCCCTGGGCGCATCGCACCTTGATCTTTCGCGCGTTGAAGGGGCTGAGCGATCTGGTTTCGGTTTCGGTCGTGCATCCCGACATGCTGGATCACGGCTGGACTTTTGAGGCGGATGATCACGGTGCCACGGGTGACCGTCTTTACGGGCTGAGCTATGCACATCAGATCTATACCAAGGCGGATCCGTCCTATTCCGGTCGCGTCACAGTGCCGATCCTGTGGGACAAGGCGCAGGAGACCATCGTTTCGAACGAAAGTTCGGAAATCATCCGCATGTTCAATTCGGCCTTCAACGATATCACTGGCAATACGGACGATTACTGGCCAAAGGCGATGCGGGGCGAGATCGAAGAGGTCAACGCGCGCATCTATTCAGACGTCAACAACGGCGTCTACAAGTCGGGCTTTGCCACCTCGCAAGCGGCCTACGACGCCGCCGTGGGCCCGTTGTTCGACACGCTGGACTGGCTGGAAGGGCGTTTGGCGCGGAACCGGTATCTGATGGGGGACCGGATCACCGAGGCCGATTGGCGGTTGTTCACAACCCTGATCCGCTTCGACCCGGTCTATCATCTGCATTTCAAGTGCAACAGGCAGCGCCTGATCGATTATCCAAACCTATGGGCCTATACGCGGGAGCTGTATCAATGGCCCGGTGTCGCCGGGACCGTGAACATGGATCACATCGTGCGCCACTATCACTACAGCCATGACAGCATCAATCCGCACCGCATCATTCCGGTGAACCCGGTGCTGGATCACATGGAGCCGCATGGGCGCGATCAGCGCCCGGCAGCGTAATGTTCGACCATCGCCGCCAGATCCTCTGGCGGCGTTTCGCTTTGAACATAGGCACAGGCATTGGGACTGTGCGCAAAAATCGACCCGTCGGAAAAGAAGGTGGTGTTGGTGACAAAAATCACCCGCGCCTCGGGGCGGCGATAGCTGGCAAAATCGGCCACAGCCAATGCGCTTCCGGTTTCCAGAACCAGATCCAGCACGATGATATCAAAATCCGTGCCATAGAGCGCCAGAATGGCGGCCTCCTGAGCGTCAACCAGCGTGACTTCGGCGTCTTGCCGCTCCAGATGTCTTTTCCAGACCCGACCAAGGTCGGGGTTACTCTCAACAATCAGAACTTTCATTTGCAACAACCTCGGCACTTGGTATGGTGAGTGGTGCCGACCCCCGTGGTCCGTGATCTCGTTATTTCCTTAACAAAGTGTTAACAGCAGCCGCACGCTTGCGTGTTCGGGCGGATTTGCTTGTGTAAATGGCAAAAATCCGCTTGAAGCACCCCGAAACCGGTCAATCCCCGCAGAGAGAGCAGATGAGTACACTTGATCACGGCTTGGACCCCCGCGCAGTTCGCGACCACGGCGGGGGGCTGGACAGGGCGATTGTCAGGTATGGTGGAACGCGCGCAGATTGGATCGATCTGTCGACCGGAATCAATCCGCATCCTTACGCAGTCGCGGGTCTGACCGCCGGAGATTGGGCCGAATTGCCGGATCACGGTGCCTTTGAACGGCTGAGTGATGCGGCCCGCAGGTTCTGGAACGTGCCACAGGGGGCTGCGATCCTGCCGGCACCCGGTGCATCGGCTGTCATCTCTCGCATTCCGGCGCTGGCCGCGCCAGGGCGTGTCCGGATCACACCGCCCACCTATAACGAACACGCCGCCGCCTTTTCGGCGCAGGGGTGGCGAGTTCAGCCTGAGGGCGCGGCTGACGCCCGCGTGATCGTGCATCCAAATAACCCGGACGGACGTATCTGGCAGGAAAGCGACGTCTCGGCCCCGCTGACCGTGATCGACGAGAGCTTTTGCGATGTCACGCCAGAGGTATCGTTGATCGATCAGGCGGAACGTCCCGGCGTGATCGTGCTGAAGAGCTTTGGCAAGTTCTGGGGGCTGGCCGGGATGCGGCTTGGGTTTGCCATCGGGCGGCCTGAACTGATCAACCGCCTGAACGACCTGACCGGACCCTGGTCGGTGTCCGGCCCGGCCCTGCGGGTTGGGACACAGGCCCTGTCGGACGATGACTGGGCTGATGCCACACGCGCGCGACTGGCGGATGAGGCGGCCCGGCTGGATGCGCTGATGCTGACCAGGGGCGCAAATATTGTCGGTGGCACCAGCCTGTTTCGTCTTTATCGGGTCGATGACGCCTCGGGGTGGCAGGACCGGCTGGCCCGCGCCCATATCTGGAGCCGTATCTTTCCCTATTCGGAAAGTTTTCTGCGTCTGGGTCTGCCACCAGAAAGGGGATGGGACAGGCTGGAGGCCGCACTGTGAGCCCTGCCCTGATGCTGGTCTGCGCCCTGTGTCTGGACGCCACTCTGGGAGAGCCCGACTGGCTCTGGTCCCGCGTCAAACACCCGGCGGTGATGATCGGCAACCTGATCGGCTGGCTGGACAAGCGCCTGAACCACGGGCGCGGTCGGCGACTGAAAGGGGTGGCGGTGCTTGCCCTTCTGATCTGCGGGGCATGGGGTCTTGGATGGGGTCTGTCGCAGCTGGGGCCGGTGGTTGAAATCCTCGGCTGTGCGATCCTGCTGGCGCAGAAGTCGCTGGTTGCCCATGTCCGCGCGGTTGGTGACGGGTTGCAAACTTCGCTGGAAGACGGGCGGGCGCAGGTGGCTATGATCGTCTCGCGCGACACGCAGAACATGGCCGGGGCACAGGTGGCGCGTTCAGCCATCGAAAGCGCCGCAGAGAACCTGAGTGACGGGGTCATTGCCCCTGCCTTCTGGTTTCTGGTCGCGGGGCTTCCGGGGTTGCTGGTGTACAAGGCGGTGAACACCGCCGATAGCATGATCGGCTATCGCACCGAAACGTACCGCGATTTTGGCTGGGCTGCGGCCCGGTTCGACGACCTGCTGAACCTGATCCCCGCCCGCCTGACCTGCGTGATGATCGTGGCGCTGTCCGGCCAATGGTTACGCTGGCGCGAGATTGCGGGGGATGCCCGGCGGCATATCTCGCCCAACGCTGGCTGGCCCGAGGCCGCCATGGCCCGCGCCCTGAATGTCGCGCTGGCGGGGCCGCGCAGCTATGATGGGCAGGTGCGCGACCTGGCCTGGGTCAATGGAGACGCCCCGCGCGAGATCGGCGCATCAGAGGTTTTTCGCGCATGTGACGTGCTCTGGCGGGTTTGGGGGCTTGCGCTTGGGCTCGTGTCAGTGTGGGTTGGGGCCGAACTGATATTCTGACGGACCTTTTCATGCGTATACTCTCAGGCCTGATCGCCGCTGCCCTGTTCACCTCACCTGCGCTGGCGCAATGTGGCGGTGGTTTTAATTCCTTTGTCAAAGGGCTGAAGGCCGAAGCCGTGCAGCAGGGTTTGGACAAATCAGCAGTGAACGGGTTTTTTGAAGGGGTGCAGCAAGACAGCGCCGTGCTGAAGGCCGACCGGGCGCAGGGCGTTTTTCAGAAGCCCTTTGTTGAATTTTCCCGTCGTCTGATTTCGCAGAACCGGATCGAGCGCGGGCAAGCGATGTCGCGTAAGTACGATGCGGTCTTTGATCGGATTGAGCGCGAGTATGGCATTTCCCGCGGGGTGCTGCTGGCCTTCTGGGCATTTGAAACCGATTACGGATCGTTTCAGGGCGACTTCAACACCCGCAACGCCTTGGTGACGCTGGCCCATGATTGCCGCCGCCCGGAACTGTTCCGGCCACAGATCTTCGCCGCCATCGAGCTGTATCAGAACGGTGATTTCGACCCGGCCCGCACCACCGGCGCATGGGCCGGAGAGATCGGCATGGTGCAGATGCTGCCGCGTGACATACTGGAAAACGGCGTCGATGGTGACGGTGACGGGCATGTCCGCCTGAAAAGCTCGGCCCCTGATGCGCTGATGTCGGGGGCCAGAATGCTGTCTCATCTGGGATGGCGCGCGGGTGAGCCTTGGTTGCAGGAGGTCACCGTGCCCGCGCAGATGGACTGGTCCCTGTCCGGCCCCGGTAAGCCGCGTTCGGTGGCTGAATGGCAGGCGATGGGCGTTCAGGCGCGCAGCGGGTCCTTGGCCAACCTGCCCGCCTCGCTGATCCTGCCACAGGGGCACAACGGGCCTGCCTTTCTGGCCTACCCGAATTTCGATGTCTATTTCGAATGGAACCAGAGCTTTGTCTATGTTCTGACCGCCGCTTATTTCGGAACACGGCTTGAAGGCGGCCAGATCTATGACGCGGGCAATCCCGCGCAGGGCCTGAATGGCGCACAGATGAAACAGTTGCAGACCAAGCTTCAGGCCAAAGGATATGATGTGGGCAAGATCGACGGGATCCTGGGGTCAGGGACGCGAGCTGCGACGCAGGCGGAGCAGAAACGTCTGGGCCTGCCTGCGGACGCATGGCCAACGATGGAGTTGCTGGGAAAACTCTGATCCAGCGGCTCGCACTGCTGCGGTATGGCGCAAAACCCCAAGATTATTCGACGATATCGGCACCGACGCCGCTGATTATGTGACCGGATATTTCTTGGGGTCAATTCCATGTCTTTGACAGACAATATCAATGTAACTTCCCTTTGGAGGAATACCGCCGAATTTGCTGCGAATACCACTGCGGGTTTCGCCCTGGAAGTGGTGAAACCGGGCCCAATCGGGTTCGTAGTCTTCAATGTTCTCGACCGGGTCCAGAAACCCGCGACGCGGCCAATATAAATGCCAATGCTGGCCTCGGTCGATTTCACCGGTAACCCCCAGCGCCCAGCGGGTCACACTAGGGCCGGTTGTCGTCCACGGAAGATCGTAGAGCGTGATTGTCTCGCCTGCCTCATAGCGTTTGACCAGTTTTTCGATGTGATCACTGCCCAACCAAAACGGGATCGGGACTTCTGACTCAAGGAAATTCAGGATCAGCTTCAAGGCCAGAGATGTCTTGGGAAGGCGCAACACGCAATTGTTCATCGCCTTGTTGCGCCAGACGACACCAAACAGATAGTCCGGTGGAACATCCAGCGGCCGGACGCAGTAGATATCCAGATCAACCCACACATAGTCGGTTTTTTGCAACATGTGGATCCGGAAGATGTCTGAATAGACCGCCATCCGTCTCCGGCCACCGGTCAGGTTTTCGGTGGTTTCATCTGTATAGATTTCGCGGGCATCATGAACAACGACGCCTTCGGGAACATCTATGTTCAGATCCAGCACGTACAGGTGGAAGACATAGCCATGATCCAGAAAGGACTGAATGCACACTCTTTCAACGCAAGATAACGGCGAGCCAAACCAGAAACTTGCAACTTGAAAATCCAAAACAGCACCTCTTGCCCAAAGCCGAAACGGGATCGCTGCTGCACTAACGAAGCGGTGCGTGGCTCGTCAACCGCAGCGGCGGTTTTGGCGCGACTTACCCTGCTTTGCGCCAGTGCGTTGTGTCGGGGTGCCCACAGTTTGGTTCTGGCCCGTCTTCGGGCGCGCATATTTGGGCTGGTGTTCCCGGCATGGCCTTTGACGTTTGCCGCAGGTTCAGTTCGCTGCGCGGGTTGGTCCGTTGCCAACATGGCCGGCCCAAATTGTGACTTCTTTATTTGGGCCGCACCGGGTACCTATCCCCTTTCTGATCGATCAGGATCAGCCGCTCGCCACTGTGGACATACAGGTCGCAGCGGCTGAACCCGTTGCGATACGCGATGCAGACGGAACCGTCATCGGCGATGGAGTAGGTTCCGAATGCAGACCCCCCGCCCGCGTAGGTATAGGAATAAGCGCCCCCCGCCGAAAACTTGGCCTGACCATCATCGTAGAAGGTCAGCGTCTGGCCCGCGAGGGCGTCAAGCTCGGCCACTGTCAGCGGGACATCGCCGGATTTGACGGGCCATTCAGCGGCGACAACTGAAGTGGCGGCGATGAGGGCGGGGATCAGAAAACGCGTCATGAGGCCAAGGTAGCGCGTTATGCCTGCAATCATCATAACGTTGCGGTGAGCGGTCAGGCCACCATCTGCTCGGCCTTTTTCAGGTCGACCGAAACCAGCTGGCTGACGCCCTGTTCCTGCATGGTGACGCCGAACAGACGATCCATGCGCGCCATGGTCACCGCGTGGTGAGTGATGATCAGGAAACGGGTGTCGGTCTGGCGGCACATCTCGTCCAACAGATCACAAAAACGGGTGACGTTGGCATCGTCCAGCGGCGCGTCGACTTCGTCCAGCACACAGATCGGGGCCGGGTTGGCCAAGAAAACGCCGAAGATCAGCGCGGTCGCTGTCAGGGTCTGTTCGCCGCCCGACAGCAGGCTGAGGGTCGACAGTTTCTTGCCCGGCGGCTGGCACATGATTTCCAGCCCCGCATCCAGCGGGTCGTCGCTTTCGACCATGACGAGATTGGCCTCGCCACCGCCGAACAGGTGCTTGAACAGCATGGCAAAGTTCGAGTTCACCTGTTCAAAAGCGGTCAGCAGACGTTCGCGCCCTTCGCGGTTGAGGCTGGAGATGCCGCTGCGCAGGGCTTTGATCGCCTCTTCCAGATCGGCCTTTTCACTGCTGAGCGTGTCGAATTCTTCCTGAACGTCCTTGCTGTCTTCCTCGGCCCGCAGGTTCACCGCGCCCATGGCGTCACGCTGGCGTTTGTGACGGTTCACTTCGGCCTCCAGAGCATCCGCAGCGGGCATCTGGTCGGGGTTTACGTCCAGCTGGTTCAGCAACTGGTTCGGGGTCAGTTGCTGGTCTTCGGCAATTCGTTCTGCTGCCGCAAGCACGCTTTCCTTTGCCGCGTCACAGCGCGCCTCGGCTGCGGCGCGGTTTTCGCGGGCTTCCGAGGCCAGGCGTTCCGCCTCACGCTCGGCCATCACCACGTCGCGCAACTGTGTTTCTGCTTCGGCCAGCTTGTCGGCGGCATCGGCCCGCCGGGCTTCGGCGGCTTCGATCAACTCGTTGAGCTCTTCCCGTGCCTCGGCGATTTCGCCGGGAGCGGCCATGGCCTCGGTCAGTTCCTCTTCCGAGCTTTCCTTGCGCTCGGCCAGTTCCGAAATCCGTTTCTCGGCCGTTTCCAGACGGTGCCGCCAGCCACTCAGGTCCTTGGTGACCTCCTGCGTGCGGCGGGTGCGGGCGTCGCCTTCACGGCGCAGCTCATCATGGGTCGAGCGGTGGGTCAGCATGGTGATCCGCGCCGCCTCGACCGTCTGTTTGATGTCCTCAACCTCGGCGCGGGCGCTGTCGAGGTCACCCAGATCGTTCAGCGCCGCCTCGGCCTCGCGCAGCTGCACGCGGGCGGACATGGCATCTTCTTTGTGGCGATCCACGGCAAGGGCCAGTGTTTCAAGCTTGCCCTGCGCAAGGTTGCGATCCGCCTCGGCGCGGCTGAGCTGGCGTGCGGTTTCGGCCATGCGCTGATCAGCGGCACGGCGGGCTTCGCGCGCGCGGCGGTCGGCCTCGGTCACGTCCGCCAGTTGCCGCGACAGGGTTTCATGCGCGGCGCGGGCGCCGTCGGCCTGCGCCTCGGTGCGGGCCAGTTCCTGTTTCAGCGCCTCAAGCTTGTTGAGCTGCTCCAGTCGCAGCGCCGCCGCACTTGGCGCATCCTCGGCCCAGGCACGGAACCCGTCCCAGCGCCACAGATCGCCGGAGCGGGACACAAGACGCTGGCCCGGCTTCAACGACGCCTGCAGCCGCGCGCCCTGATCCGCATCGACCAGTCCGATCTGCGCAATGCGACGGCTGAGCCTGTCCGGCCCCGACACGTGCAGCGCCAGCGGGTCGACCCCATCTGGCAAGGGCTGATCACTGTCATAACCTGCCACCTGAACCCAGCCGGACGGGCCGTCACCTTCGACCAGCGGTGCACGGAGGTCATCGGCAAGCGCAGCACCCAGAGCCTTCTCAAAACCCGGTTCCACGCGCAGCAGGTCCATCACCTGCCCGCCTTCGGCCGTGTCGCGTTCCACCAGCTTGGCAAGCGCGGTGGTTTCGGCGCGGATTGCACCCAATTCACCTTCGGCCTCGGACCGTTGCGCGCGTGCCTCGGCTTCGCGGGCCTGCGTTTCATTGCGCAGCTCATCTGCGGCGGCCAGCGCCTCTTCGGCGGCCTCGGCGGCTTCGCGGGCTTCTTCCTCACCCTCCTGCGCGGTTTCAAACGCCTCGCTGGCGCGGGTCAGGGCTGTTTTGGCCTCATCCACGGCCAGCCGGGCTTTTTCCTCTTCGCCCTCAGAGCGTGCCAGCGTCTTGCGGCTGTCTTCGACCAGTCGCTGCGCCGACTGGTGACGGGCGACCAGACGCGCCATATCTTCGGTCTGCTGCGACAGGTGGTCTTCGCGGTTCTGAAGGATCGACGCGGCTTCGCGGGCAATTTCTGCGGCTTCCGCCACCTTCGCGTCATGCCCTTCGGCAGCCTTGGCCAGTTCGCGGGCTTCCCATTCCAGCCGTTCGATCATCTGGCCCGCATCGCGGTTCAGGCCGGTTTCCCGGTCGATATCCTTGCCGAGCTGATGAATGCGGCTGGTCAGTGTTTCAATGGTCTGGCGCGCGCGGGTTTCCTGATCGGTCAGTTGATCGCGCTGCACCTGCTGGCGTTGCAGGACAGCGGCGGCGATGGCCTCTTCCTCGCGCAGAGGGGGCAGGGTTTCTTCGATCCCGGCCCTTTTTGCTGCTGCGGCGCGGGCTTCGGCCTCGGCGCGGGAGGCCTCGGAAATCCGGGCCCGCAGCTTGTCTTCAGCCTGCTGGCGGGCCATGTCGGCCTCTTTCCAGCGGCGATAGAGCAGCATTCCCTCGGCCTGACGCAGCTGTTCGCCGATTTCGCGATAGCGTGCGGCCTGACGGGCCTGACGGGCCAGTTGCGCAAGCTGCCCGCCCAACTGCTCGAGCACGTCATCGACGCGGGTCAGGTTGGACTCGGTCGCTTTCAGCTTCAGCTCGGCCTCATGCCGGCGTTGGTACAGCCCCGAAATCCCGGCGGCCTCTTCCAGAATGCGGCGGCGGGCGCGGGGTTTGGCGCTGATCAGCTCGGCGATGCGGTTCTGCCCTACAAGCGCCGGGGAATGGGCACCGGTCGAGGCATCCGCGAACAGCATCTGCACATCGCGCGCGCGCACATCCTTGCCGTTGGTCTTGTAGGCGCTGCCGACATCGCGGGTGATCCGGCGCACGATTTCAAGCTGGTCGGTGTCGTTGAACCCCGCAGGCGCCAGACGTTCGGAATTGTCCATGGTCAGGACAACTTCGGCGAAATTGCGGGCGGGCCGTGTGGCGGCACCGGCAAAGATCACATCCTCCATCGCGCCGCCGCGCATGGATTTGGGGCGGTTTTCCCCCATCACCCAGCGCAAGGCTTCAAGAAGGTTGGACTTGCCACAGCCGTTCGGACCCACCACACCGGTCAACCCGTCCGCGATGATCAGATCGGTCGGATCAACAAAGCTTTTGAAGCCGGTCAGTTTGAGCTTGCTGAAACGCAATGGCCGCGTGTCCCGTGATTCCTATGAATTGAAAGTCTGCGCAAGGGATGGGGTCCGAGTCAACGCAGTTGCGCAGGATATGGGAGATCAGTGCAAGTTATCCACAACATCTTGCCGAAATGCGCAGGAACACGCGTATGTCAGTATGGGCTGCATTCGAAGACCTGATAGCCGCTGTCGCCCCCGACATTTTCATAGATACCATAGTCGATACATTCATATCGGGGCGTCGAGACGGCAGTCAGCAGCAGCCGTTCCCCCGCCTCGCGGTCACACCCCAAAACACCAACCGTGACAGCCGCATCGCCCAGCACGTCGAGGATCGGGCAGCCCGAAACCTGCGCCATGGCCAGCGCGGCGCGATCCCGAACAGGGCCTAGCCGCGGGGCATATTGCGCGTTGATCCGCACCGCCTCGGCCAGATCACCGCGCACGCGCACATCGAACACACTGCCGTTCACCGCCACGCGGGTGGCAGGAACGTCGCGGAAATGCGGGGTCCCGGCGGCGCAGGCGGCCAGCAGGAGCGGAGCGAGAAACCGGATCATGCCGCAGAGTTGCAGCAATTTGGTTAACAGAACCTTTCTGGACGTCAGGCGCGCAGAACTTCGCCTAACCGGCGGATACCTTCGCGGATCGTCGCCTCGTCCGAGTTCGAGAAGCTGAGCCGGATCGTGTTCGCCCCGCTGCCGTCGGGGAAAAACGCCTGCCCCGGCACAAAGGCCACTTTCACCGTATCCAGCGCCTGCGCCAGCAGGTCAGACCCGCTGATTCCCGACGGGAGTGTCACCCAGACGAACATGCCGCCTTCGGGGCGCGTCCAAGCCACCCCGTCGGGCATGTGCTGTTGCAGCGCACCCAGCATCGCATCACGGCGCGCGCGGTAAGTGTCGCGCACTTTCGGGATATGGGTGTCAAAGCACGCTTCCGCCACCTGATGCACGGCCATCTGGTTGATGGTCGCCGAATGCAGATCCGCCGCCTGTTTCAGCAGAACCATCTGCGAGATGATCGGCTTGGCCGCAACAACCCACCCCATGCGCAGACCCGGTGACAGGGTTTTCGAGAAGCTGCCACAGTAGATCGTCCGGCAGTTTTCGATCGATCCCTTGCGCTCCTGTTCCAGAGCCAGGATTGGCGGGATCGGATCGCCGTCATAGCGCAGTGCCTGATAGGCGCCGTCTTCGATCAACGCGCAGTCCAGTTCGTCGGTCAGGTCCAGCAATGCCTCACGACCCGGGCGGGTCAGGGTTTCGCCTGTCGGATTGGCAAAATCGGGCGACAGATAGGCGAATTTCACAGCGCCATCCCCTGCCGCAACCCTGAATTCATCGGCCCCCTTGTTGCCATTGAGCCGGTCAAAGCGCGGCTCATACGCGTTGAACGCGGCAAGCGCGCCCAGATAGGTGGGCCACCCGACCAAAGCCGTGTCGCCGGGGGACAGGAACAGCTTGCCCAGATAATCCAGCGCCTGCTGCGAGCCCGAGGTGATCAGGACGTTGTCCATGTCACATTCCACCCCGATTTCGCGCATGTGCTGCACCAGCCACCGGCGCAGGGGCGCATAGCCTTCGCTGACGGAATATTGCAGCGCCTGCGCCTGCATGTCCGGCCCCAATGCCTGCTGAAACGCCTGAGCGAAAGCCTCAGCCGGGAAAAGCGCGGGGTCCGGAATGCCACCTGCAAAGGAAATGATACCGGGCTGATCGAGCAGTTTCAGCAGCTCGCGGATTTCTGATGCCTTCATCCGGGAGGCCCGGGTGGCAAACAAAGGGTGTTGGGACATGAGGCTCCTCCGATCTCATTTCGGCGCAGCCTATGCTTTCTCAAATTAAAGTCAACACTTCTGACCTAATATTTCAGCGGATGTGACCGGGTATTCTTGAACAGCCCCCCGGTCCATGGTCAAATGAGTTGACCAATTTCGGAACGGACCATGCCATTTCAGAAAGTTCAGACGGAAAAACTGTCACTTGCGGTCGTTCGCCAGATCGAGCTGTTGATCCTGCGCGGCATCCTGCGCCCCGGGGAGCGCCTGCCGCCCGAGCGTGAGTTGGCCGAACGGATGGGTGTGTCGCGCCCGTCCCTGCGCGATGCGGTGTCCGAGCTTCAGGAACAGGGGTTGCTGACAACAAAAGCCGGCTCCGGGATCTATGTGGCCGAGGTTTTGGGCTCGGCCTTTTCGCCGGCGCTGATCCGGTTGTTCAGCAGCCATGACGAGGCCGTATTCGATTACCTGTCCTTTCGCCGCGACATGGAGGGGCTGGCGGCGGAACGGGCCGCGCGGCTGGGATCAGAAAGCGACCTGAAGGTTGTTCAGACGATCTATGACAAGATGCGGGCGGCCCATGACCGGAACGCTGCGGACCAAGAGGCGCAGCTGGATGCCGAGTTTCATATGGCCATCATCGAAGCCAGCCACAATGTGGTGATGCTGCATATGATGCGGTCAATGTATGACCTGCTGGTGCAGGGTGTGTTCTATAACCGGCGGACAATGTTCCGGCAGCGCGCGACCCGCGAGGCCATTCTGGACCAGCACAGCACTATCAACGCAGCCCTTCAGGCCCGCGATCCGGCAGCCGCACGTCAGGCCGTCGAAACGCATCTGAGCTTTGTCGAACGCTGCATGATCGATCAGCAGAAGGCCGAGCGGAACGAGGCTGTTGCGCAGCAAAGGTTGCAGCACGAAACCCGTCAGGCCTAGCGCTTTCCAAGTGCCCTCAGGGATCAGGCGGCCCCGGTCTCGGGCTGGATCAGGTGTGACGGGAAAGGTGCGCCGCTGCCTTCGCCCAGATCGTCATTCGGGGCGATGGTTGTCAGGGCCGGGTCGATGAACAGCCGCGCGCCCCGGTCCCTGAGGTGTTTATGCAGCATCACATGCTCGCACACGAGGTCGCCCTTTTCGTCCCGGCAGGAATAGCGCAGGCCACGCAAGGCGCGGGTCTTGTACATTCCTGCACCGCCGAAGGCGCTGTCGACCGGTATCAGGGGCATATCGGACGGGATGTGGTACTGCCGGTCGAAAACCGCTGATTTCAGAAGAACTTTCCGCCACTTTCGGCGCCCGAACAGCGGTTTGCGCGTTGTCTGAATTCTTTGCCAGACGTCTTCGTCACACCAGCCCGCGCAACGCAGGGCGTAGATATCGTAATAGGCCGGTTTGGAATTGGCAAAGACACCTTCCCAGCGTGGTACGGACCGTTGTGCAGCCGTCAGAACCGTCTGAGCGTCCAGACAGACATTCGGCCCGTTCAGATCAAGCACCAATGTCAAGTCGTGACCGCTGTCGCGTTCTTCCAGCCTGCTGAGGACAGCGTTTCTGGCCGCCGTGATCCGCTCGACCCGGTCTGGCAGTCTGGAGGCCAGACCGTCCATGCGGACAAGGTCCACTTTCGGGTCGCGGCGCGCGAATTCAGACAGAACCCGATCTGTGCGATCGGCGTTGTCGTTTGTTGCGATGGTCACGGAATAGCGGTGCAAGCGGGTGGTCAGGTCTTCGATCCTGTTGATGCTTTCGATCAGCGCGGCCCCGCCGTTCCTGACCACCCCAACAATATTCATCGAAACGTCTTCGCCTGCCACGGCCCGTCTTTCCCTGCTCTTTTCGCACCCGTCGACCCCAAGCGGAACATTCAGACCCTCTGAAGGGTACAGAATCCGGGTGATGTTCCGGTCAATACAATCAGCCCCGCCACCAAAACAAAAGACCCGACAGCGCAATGCTCTCGGGTCATCTGCGTTTTTTACCTGTCGGTGTCCCCGTCAGTGCAGCTTGGCGCCCACATCTGCGATCGAGGCATCGATCAGCTTGTTCGCCTGCGCGGCTGTCATTTGCTTGGCCAGAACCGAGCTGGCGGCGGCAATCGCAACCGAAACGGCCTGATCGCGCACGTCTTTAACGGCAGAGGCTTCGGCCGAGGCAATCTGGTCCTGCGCAGCAGCCAGACGGCGTTCAATCGACTTTTCGAGATCGACCTTCGCCTGGTCCGCAGCCAGAGCCGCGTCCTGTTTGGCCGCCTCGACAATCGCGTCGGCCTGTGCCTGCACTTCACGCTGCTTGCGCTCGTACGAAGCCAGCAGGCTGCGTGCTTCTTCATGCAGGGCGCGGGCTTCGTCCAGCTCGGCCTTGATGCCTTCGGCACGGTTGTCCAGCGCACCGCCGATCATGCCCGGCACCTTGAAGTAGAACAGGACCGCGATGAAAACGATGAAGCCCAGAAGGACGACAAAGTCAGTATTGCCAAGCGAGAAGAACGGACCGCTTGCAGCCAGCGCGGGGCTGGCGGCACCAACGGTCAGGATAAGGGCAAGAGTGTTCCGCATGTCACTTATCCTTTCATCTGCGCGTCAATGGCACTGCCGATGGCTTTGGCATCCGCCTCGCCGCCCAGCGCGGTGACCAGTTCAGCCGCCGTATCCTTGGCGACCACTTGAATGCTTTCCAGCGCACCGGCACGGATTTCGGCAATTGCCTTTTCCGATTCAGCCGCCTTTGCAGCGATTTCCGCATCCGCCCTGGCAATCGCATCATCCAGACCAGCCTGGATTTCTGCGCGTGCTTCTGCCGCGATACGCTGCGCTTCGGCACGGGCATCGGCCAGCGCCTTGTTATAGGCCTCCTCGGCCTCGACCGCTTTGGCCTTCAGATCTTCGGCCGCAGCCAGGTCATTTGTAATGGTCCCCCGGCGCTCGGCCAGGATTGCCGCGATGCGGGGCAGAGCCACGCGAGACAGGACCAGAAAGATGACGACCAGCGTAATGACCAGCCAGAAAATCTGGTTGGGGAACCAATCGAAGCAGAGCTGCGGCATCCCGATGGCAGAGCCATGCGAGTCGACGCACGCGCCAACTACTTCTTCGCTAATGGGTTCAGTCGCCATGATGTCCTCCGTCGGAACGTTGTCTTTACAACAGGTGGGCCGCTATGGCTTGGACCCACCTGCGCGTAAGGATCAGGTTCCGCAGATTAGACGGCGAACATCAGCAGCAGCGAGACCAGGAATGCGAAGATCCCCAGGGCTTCTGCGAATGCGATACCGATGAACAGGGTTGCGGTCTGCGAAGCAGCCGCCGAAGGGTTGCGCAGGGCGCCGGCCAGGAAGTTGCCTGCAACGTTGCCCACCCCGATTGCGGCTGCGCCGGAACCGATTGCTGCCAGGCCTGCGCCGATGTGTGCGAGATCGCCTTCCATGATGTATCTCCTTACGAATTGGAAGTTTCGATGTTGGGTTATCGGACCTTAGTGCGAAGGATGCAGCGCATCTTTCAGATAAACACAGGTCAGAATGGTGAATACGTAGGCCTGAATGAAGGCCACAAGGACCTCGAGACCATACATTGCGGTGATCGCCAGAACCGACACGGGCGAAATCAGGGAAATTGCGGCAAAGCCTGCAAACACCTTGATCACCGCGTGGCCAGCCATGACGTTACCGGCAAGACGAATGGAGTGGCTGACCGGGCGTACGAAGTACGAGATCAGTTCGATGATCGCCAGGATCGGGCGCAGCGCCAGCGGCGCGCTGGAGACCCAAAACAGGCCCAGGAACGCGGCACCGTTCTTGACGAAACCCAGAATGGTCACGGTCAGGAACACGGCCAGCGCCAGCGGGATGGTCACGGCGAAATGTGATGTGGTGGTGAACGAGGTCGGGATCAGGCCCAGGAAGTTCGCGGTCACAATGAACATGAACAGGGTCATGACATAGGGGAAGAACTTGACGCCGTCCTTGCCGCAGATGTCTTCCAGCATCTTGTAGATGAAGCCATAGGCCAGTTCCGCAATCGACTGCATCCGGGTCGGGACGATCGCGCGCTTTGTTGTGCTGAGAACCAGCAGGCCAAAGATCGCCACGATGGCCAGGAACAGCCACAGGGTCACGTTGGTGGGGGTGTACCAGGCAATCTCGCCACCGAACAGCGGCTTGACGATGAACTGGTCCATCGGGTGAAACACCAGGCTGCTGGCTTCTGCTGCGTGGTCTGCGCCTTCGGCGCCGTGTGCTGCGGTGGTCTCGCTTGCCACGTTCAGTCCCTCTCGTCCTTTTCGGCCTGCATATGGGCCGCTTGTTTATCTTGAACCTCTTTCGCGCTGCGGAGCATAACCTTCACGCCCGCGACAAGGCCCAGCAATGTGAACAACACCAGAAAGATCGGGATCGTCCCGAGCAGGCTGTCCAGCCCGTATCCGATGCCAAATCCGATCCCAAGACCGGAAACCATTTCGATGACCATCCTCCAGGCAAGCTCGCCCCCGGATATGTCACTGTCAGCGCGGGCAGCCGGCTTTCTGGCCTTTTTCGCCGCGTCGATCTTGGCCTCAAGCTGCGCCATACGCTGCTTTTGGTCGTCATCGGTCACGGACGGAATCCTCGCGCTGTCTTGCGCATGGTGCTAAGGCGCGAAAGGCGCAGAGTCAACGGCGTTGATGGTGTGAAATGACGCAGGTTAGTGTGTTGTTTTTAAACTGTTATTACTGGTTAACTCGTCCAGCCAGATTGCTTGCCCATTCCCTGAACGGCAACAATCACCCAAAAACCCATATTCAACCTTTTGGTTGATCTTTGTGCGTGCGCTGAGGCCACAGGTGTCGAACAAGACGTCCGTCGATCAGCAAGAGCCCGGCAAAAATCGCCGCCATGCCCATCAAATGTTCGGGTTGCAGAGTTTCCCCCAAAACCCAGGTTCCAAGTATCAGGGCGGAAACCGGTGCGATCAGCGTGACGGTCGAAATGTTGGTTGGCCCGACTCTGGGCAGCAACCAGTAGAAGGCAATGAAAGCGGCCGAGGTCAGCACAAAACCGATCATCAGCAACGAAAGCCATGTTTCAGTGTGCTCGATCACCGGCAGGCCTTCACGCCAAAGCGCCAGGGGTAAAATCGCCAATGTCGCTCCTGTCAGGGCAAGGGCGACCAGCACCACCGGCTGCATGTCACGGAAGGCCCGCGCAATGTTGACGGAAAACGCGTAACAGATCGGCGCGCACAGGGTCAGCAAAACCGCCCAGAACTGAGAGGTTTGGCCATTGTGCAAAATCGGGACGGACAACACGACAATCCCGATGAAGCCGCACAACACACCAAGGGATTTCAACAGCGTCGCACGCTCGCTTCCCGGCCAGAAATGCGAAACGATGACGGCAAAGGCCGGTGTTGTCGCATTCACGATCCCTGCCACGCCGGACGCGATATGCTGCTGCCCAAGCGCATAGAACGCAAATGGTGCTGCATAGCTTAGCGCCCCGAACCCCAGCAGACCAATGGCGCGCCGGAGTGTCAGGTGAACCGGCATGCGGGCTGCAATCACATAGATCCAACAGCCCAGCGCCCCAAATGCAACGCGTCCCAACGATACGGATAGCGGCCCAAGTTCGCGCAGCAATATGGCGTTGAACATGAAAGACATGCCCCACCCGATGCCAAGGACGCAGATCACCAGCCAGTATTTCAGCGCCATAGCCGCCCCCTTTGCGCATCGCCGCTGAACAGTGACGTGATGGGGGAAATTGTCAAACGGGTTCTCGCCCATTAGGAAAGACCCATGTCCAACGATCTCGACACCGTGTTTGCAGCCCTTGCCGACCCCACCCGCCGCGCCATTCTGGCGATGCTGCTGGAGGACGATATGGCCGTGACGGATGTGGCCGAGCCGTTCGAGATGTCGCTGGCGGCGATCTCGAAACATCTGGTCATCCTGACCAAGGCCGGGCTGATATCACAGGAAAAGCGCGGCCGGGTGAAATGGTGCAAGCTGGAACCCGACGCGCTGCGCACCGCTTCGGTCTGGATGCAGGGGTTCGGTCAGTTCGAACCCATCAACCTGGATGCGTTCGAACGGTTTCTGGAAGTCGAGCTTCCGATCTCGGACGAGACCTAGCGCACCACAAAGACCGACATGCTGGCATGTTTGGCCAGATATCCGGCGTGGCTGGAAAAGATGTAGTCGGTGATCCGGGGCGCATGGGTGCCCACGATGATCAGGTCTGCACCGATCTCTTCCGCTGCACGGGTCAGGTCGCTGTCCACTTCGGCAGCAACATCGACCGAATGTATCTTGCGCACCGCAACTTCGGCCGCGCCTTCTGATGCAAGCTGTTCGGTGAAGTCGGCCAGTTGCTTGTCTATCTCGGCCTCGGTTTCCGAGGATGCACCCATATGGGCCCCGCTGACACTGACCAGAGTGATCTTGGCGCCCTGCCATTTTGCCACCTGCGCGGCGACATCTGCGGCCTTGCGAACCTCGGGCGGCAGGTGGCGGTCAATCGGCAGCATGATATGTTTGAACATAATCTCCTCCTTTTGTCCGCCTTCCAAGGTAGTCCTGAGACCAAGGGCCTGCCTTGATCTGGCTCAACAGATTTTGCCTTTGGAATTCGTGGGCAATCCGTACCGGTTTCAGATCGGGAGCGGCCTTATTCAGTTGCCCGGCGTTGAGGGCTGGGGCGCGGGGCCTCTTCTTTCAGCAGCATCAGCAGGGCAATGACCGTCAGCGCCACACCGCCCAGGATCAATCCCGTCGGGACAGGTTTGCCCAGCGCGATTTCCCACAGGATCACCCAGCTTGGCACCAGATAGGTATAGGCCATGACCTTGGCCGACGGCAGCCGAAGCGAGGAGAATTGCACCAGAACGAAACTAGCCGCTGTTGCGAAGAATGAGATATAGAACAACCCGATCCAGACGATGGCGGGAAGAGCTGCCCAATCGGTCGCCTTCAGGTCGGACCAGCCGAACAGGACCAATAACAGGCACCCGGCAACCAGCGTTCCGAACGTGAACACGACGGCAGGTTCTCCGCGGTTCAGCCTGCGGATCATGGGGGTGTAAATCGCGTGCGCGACACATCCCCAGAAATAGATGATCTCGCCCCCGCCGATCTGGAAGGCGCGGAACATCTGCCAGTCGGCCCGAAAGATCACCCATAGCGCCCCAATCGCACCGATGGTCAGGGCCATTGCCATGCGCGGCGTGGTGATCTGGCGCAGCAGGACCCAGCCCGCAATGGCCGAGACAACGGGGGTCAGGGTGAAAACCGCGGCAGCGCTGACCGGCGGGGCGGTTTGCAGCCCGTAAAACATCAGGACAAAATAGGTGGCGAACAACCCGCCCAGCACCAGATACCGCCAGGGCGCCTGTGCGGCACTGCGGGGCAGACCGGTTGTCGCCAGTGCCGCCACACCAATCACCACAGCCGCAATGGCAAAGCGCACCGCATTCAAGGCCGCCGGAGCAATTTCGTTGGCAATCATCGACCCCAGCGAGAAGCTGCCTGCGACAAGGGCCGAAAAGGCCAGCATGGCCAGATGGCCACGCATCTGCGGGTTCATGGACACCAGCCTTTGGAGGCTTCTTTCAGAAAACTCAGGAACGCTTGCACCTTGGTCGTTCGGTGCAGGTCCACATGGGTCACCAGCCACAGGTTGCCGAACCATTCCGGAAGCGGGTCGATCACTTCGACCAGAGTGTCATGACGGGCGGCCTCCCAACGGGCCATGAAGCCGATACCGGCCCCAGCCAGAACGGCCTCGCGCATACAGAAATTGTTGGTGCAGCGAAAGGTAATGCGGTCGGCGGATACCGTGTTGCGCAGCCACCGGGTGAACGGCGCGCGGCTGCCTTCATCGTCAGAGCTGACGAAGTGATGGTTCCCGAAATCCTCGATACCCGAGGGTTTGCCGTGCCGTTCGATATAAGAAGTGCTGGCATAGAGGCCGACTTCTTCCTGCCGGAAGGGTTGCACAACGTTGTCGGGCTGATCCGGGGCCGATCCCGCACGGATCGCAACATGCGCTTCGCCATATTCCAACCGGAACAGGCGGTCTCCGGTCAGGTAGCGCACGATCAGCTCGGGGTGCATCTTTTGAAATTCGGTCAGCGTCGGCACCACCAATGGCGCGATGGAGCCCAGCGACGTCACCACCAGTTCACCCGATACATCGTCACCGCGCCCCTTCATCCGGCCGACAAGCTGGTTGAACTGGTCTTCGGTGGCCTGCGCCACGCGCAGCAAATCGTCGCCCGCTTCGGTCGGGGTATATCCCCGCGCGTGGCGCTGGAACAGTTTGACACCCAACCGGGCCTCGATCGCGTCGATGTGGCGGATCACTGTGGCGTGGTGCACGCCCAGAACCTCGGCCGCGCCGCTGACGGTTCCCATGCGCGCCACCTGATAGGCGGTCCGCACCTCATCCCAATTGTCCATCGTCACACCGTTCTGTGCAATTTCTAACAATAGCTGTTGATGTATCCGAGTTTTGTTCGCAAACGCAACAGCCATATTGGGATCAGAACAAGATTTCCCTGACCTAAAGGACCCGAAAAATGGCTAAAACCATCCTGCATATCGACGCCTCTGCCCGCCGCGCGGGTTCGACCACCCGCGACCTGTCTGACCGCATTGTCCGGCAGTTGGGTGCCGCCCGCATCGTCCGCCGAGATCTGGCCACCCCCCTGCCCCTGCTGACCGAAGACTGGATCGCCGCCAACTTTACTCCGGCCGAGCAGCGCGACGACCTGCAACGCGACCGGCTGGCCCTTTCGGACGCGCTGGTGACCGAATTGCAAGAGGCTGATACCATCGTTATCGGCCTGCCGATCTACAACTTCTCGGTCCCCGCTGCATTCAAGGCCTGGATCGACCTGGTCGCCCGCGCGGGCCTGACCTTTTCCTATTCGGAGAACGGCCCAAAAGGGTTGCTGGAGGGTAAACGCGCCATTCTGGCAATCGCGTCGGGCGGTACCGCTGTCGGATCCGAGATCGACTTTGCCACCAACTATGTGCGTCACGTTCTGGGCTTTATCGGCATCCATGATGTAGCGATCATCGCCGCGGATCAGATGGCGGTGAACCCCGAAGCCGCGCTGGAAAGCGCCAAAAAGGCGGTAACAGAACTGGCGGCCTGATCGCCACTGGTCATTAAGCCCTGAAACGTCCAGTCTGCTGGTCAGATGGAACTGGCGGACTGGATGGCGCGCATGAAGAAGATCGGAATTCTGGGCGGTGTGGGCTGGGCCTCGACCGTGGACTATTACAGGGCCATTGCCGAAGGTGCCGGGCGTCACTTTGCGGCGCGCGGCCACGGCGCGCCCCTGCCGATCCCTGCCATAACCATCGAATCTGTCACACAGGCCAAGACCCGCGCCCTGCGGGGTGTCGCGGGGGACGAAGCCAGCTGGGCGGCGTTTGATGCGGTGTTTCGCGACGCGCTGCTGACGCTGGAGCGCGCAGGCTGCGATTTTGGCATCATAGCGTCCAACACCCCACACGCGCGGCTGCACGCGATCAGACAGGGTGTTTCCATGCCCATTCTCAGCATTTTCGACGCGACGGCAGAGGCCACGGCCAACACAGGCGTGTCAAACGCATTGGTGCTGGGAACAACCGTGACGATGCAGGCCACCAACTATGCGGATCGTCTGGCGGCCGAGGGCATCACTGCGAATGCGCGGCTGCCCGACCCCGAGATTTCCGAGATGCAGGCCATGATCGACAGTGATTTCTACGGTGGTGCCTCTGATGCGGCCCGTGCAAGGTTGCTGGCCTTTTGCGACAAACACGCCCGTCCCGGAACCGCCATTCTGCTGGCCTGTACCGAGTTGCCGCTTGCCTTTCCAAACCATCTGGATGACCCGGTATTCGAGGCCGACGGGCACCTGTTCATCAACCCGTCCGCCGCTCATGTCGCCGCCGCGCTGAAACTGGCGCTTGAGTGATCAGGGCAGCCACATAACGGTGCAACCGATGCGATCGAAGAACGCCATCACGTCGGATTGTTTCATCACAACGGTACGGTCATTGACCAACGGGTGCATATAAATCACCTCGGCCCCTTGGGCAGCGGCGTCCATGAAAAATTGCACATCGTTCTGCACGCCGTTGATCATCGCCAGCGGGCTGACCGCACCGGGGCGAATACCAAGGTTCTGCAACAGCCGGTCTGCCGAACCGAAAGACAGGGCGCCGACACCCAGTTCTGCGCCCAGCGCCTTGAGGTCAATCTCGCGGCTTTGTTCCAGCGTCACCAGGTAGTTGCGCTTTTTCTTGTCGCGCAAGTACAGGTTCTTGACCCGCAACGCGTTCTCGCCCGGCACCATGAACTGGCCTTCTACGGCCTTGGAGTCCTCGACCGTGCGCAAGGGAACATGGGTATGCAGGCGGTAGGGCAGCCCCCAGTCATCCAGCTGCGCCAACAGCGCGTCAGAACTGAGCGGCAATGTATCCTGAAATGTGGATGATGCGTCCATGAGGCCCTCCTGTTTGTAGCGCTCATCGCGCAACATGGCAGCGAATTCAAGCTGGGGCAGAGCAGAAAACGGTGCTAGCGTGCCGCCATGAAAGTCACACGAAACACTCCGACCCAACTGATCCTTGCCGACACGCCCTGGTTCATTGGAATCATGCTGGTCTTTTTCATATTGACCTTTGTCGGCGCAGGGCTGGTCATGGTCAGTGACGGCGGCGAGAATATCTGGTTCGGGCTGTTCTTTGCACTAATCGGCGGCGGGCTAGGTGTCGGGGCGTTCTGCGTTTTCGTGCGGCGGGTTCAGGTCATTCTGGACCGCACAAAGAACCGCATTCTGATCCGCAGGCAGTCTGTCTTTGGCTATGAAGCGGTCGAGCATCAGCTGTCCAGCCTGTCCCATGCCGAAGTTGAAAGCTCGACTTTCCGCAGCGACAGCAGCAGTTCGACGCTGTATCGCCCGGTTCTTGTGCTGGACAAGGGAATGAGCGAAGGGCGTCATCCGATTGTCGATGCGTACTCGAACGGGCGCGGCGCGCATAAACTGGTGGACGCGGTCAATGCATGGCTGCCCGCGCAGCAGGAAGACGCGAAGGAACAGGCCTGACGATTACAGGACTTGTCCATGCTCCAGCCAGGCTCGGTCAGCCGGTGTCACCATTTCGGACAGGCGCGCGTCGTACCGGGCCATGTCATCGGCGGTCAGCTTGCCCTCCCATTTATTGCTGGTCCCGGACGCGAAGAACTGCGCGTAATCCTGAAACGCGCTTTTGAAACCGGGCTGCTGCGAAGCGCGCCGGGCGTTTTCCTTCATTGAACCAAAGCTTGCGGCTTCAGCGATATCGTCGATCATTTCTGGTGCGATCTCGGTCCCCAAGATGTTTGCGATCCGCGCCGCCTGCCCCGGCAAATCACGGCTGAGTTCCGCGTAATGCAGGAAATGAATGTTTGGCAGATGCCGGAACGCGCAGAATGAACGGTAATGGTGGACGTATGAGGCCAGCGTCAGATCGTCGGTGCCCTTTGACGAGGCGGGCCGGTCCAGAAACATCGCGAAGGCTTCGGAAAGATCATCGGGAAACAGGTAGTCCAGCCAGTCGTCTTTCATGTTTTCCACATGACGGCGCAGCGAGAAATGCACGTCAACCGGATGACGATGCACCACCAGATAGGTCGCATCCGGTGAATAGGTGATCCCGTCCAATGGCGTGTGGGTCTTGATGCACCGTCTGTGCGTTTGTGCGGCAAGTATTCTGTCCTGCTCCTCACGATTTCTGAAACCGCAATCCAGCCAGGGTGAGACCGCGTTGTTGTACACGGCTGGATCCGCGGTTTTGGTGATCAGCATTCGTACCAGCGTCTGCGTCCACGTTGTGCCGCATTTGGGAGGCGTGCAGACAAAGATGTCGTCGGGACGGATTATGAAGTCGGACCAGATATCGGTATTCGTGACTTCACCGACATAATCCCTGGTGCGCTGCGGCAATGGTTGACTCATGACCAAACTCCAAAACTGACCCCGACCTTTGGACGCTACACCAAGTGGCCAGATGCTCAAAGCGTTTGCCTTGACTCGCAGAGCCCAGAGGCGTAGATGACCGCCAAACATCCGGAAGCGTCTTGATCTTCCGGTCCCTTGAGTCGTTCAGGGATCGCCCCCCACCAGCGAGTTTCGCCCGTGGGGGCGTTTGTGCATTTAACCGACGCATCCTATCTAGGACGCGCCACCAGATAACCGGCTAAGGAGGCCGAAGGCATGTTTGAAAATCTATCCGAACGCCTTTCCGGCGTCTTTGATCGGCTGACCAAACAGGGTGCCCTGTCTGAAGAAGACGTCAAGACCGCCCTGCGCGAGGTCCGTGTTGCCCTGCTCGAGGCCGACGTCTCGCTGCCGGTGGCGCGTGAATTCGTCAAGAAGGTGCAGGACCAGGCGACCGGTCAGGCGGTGACCAAGTCGATCACCCCCGGTCAGCAGGTCGTCAAGATCGTGCATGACGCGCTGGTCGATACCCTGCGCGGCGAGGAAGACCCCGGCAAGCTGAAGATCGACAACCCGCCCGCCCCGATCCTGATGGTCGGTTTGCAGGGTTCGGGTAAGACCACCACCACCGGTAAACTGGCCAAGCGCCTGAAAGAGAAAGAGGGCAAGAAAGTCCTGATGGCCTCGCTCGACGTTTATCGCCCGGCGGCGATGGACCAGCTGGCGGTTCTGGGCGCGCAGGTCGGCGTTGATACGCTGCCGATTGTACCGGGCCAGAAACCCGTCGACATTGCCAAGCGCGCCAAGCAGCAGGCCACATTGGGCGGCTATGACGTCTACATGCTGGATACCGCCGGTCGCCTGCATATCGACGAAGTGCTGATGGACGAGGTCGAGCAGGTCCGCAACGCGGTTGACCCGCGCGAAACCCTGCTGGTGGTTGACGGCCTGACCGGTCAGGTCGCCGTTGAGGTGGCCGAAGAATTCGACGCCAAGGTCGGTATCTCGGGCGTGGTCCTGACCCGGATGGACGGGGACGGGCGCGGTGGTGCGGCGCTGTCTATGCGCGCGGTGACTGGCAAGCCCATTCGCTTTGTCGGTCTGGGCGAGAAGATGGACGCGCTGGAGACCTTCGAGCCGGACCGGATCGCCGGACGTATTCTGGGCATGGGCGACATCGTTGCCCTGGTCGAAAAGGCCCAGGAAACGATGGAGATGGAACAGACCGAGCGCATGATGAAGCGCATGGTCAAAGGTCAGTTCAATATGAACGACCTGAAGATGCAGCTGGAACAGATGATCCAGATGGGTGGCATGCAGGGCATGATGGGCATGATGCCGGGCATGGGTAAAATGGCTAAGCAGATGGATCAGGCGGGTCTGGACGACAAGATCCTGCGCCAGCAGATCGCCTTGATCCAGTCCATGACCAAACGCGAGCGCGCCAACCCGCAGCTGCTACAAGCCAGCCGCAAGAAACGGATTGCAGCCGGTTCGGGGATGGAGGTCAGCGACCTCAACAAGCTGCTCAAGATGCACCGGCAGATGTCGGACATGATGAAGAAGATGGGCAAGATGGGCAAAGGCAAGATGCTGAAACAGGCCATGAAGGGCATGTTCGGCAAAGGCGGCCCCAGCCCCGAAGACATGGCAGCCGGCATGGACCCCAAGGCACTGGAACAGGCGGCCAAGGCAATGGGCGGCAAAATGCCCGGCGGACTGCCCGGCCTGGGCGGCGGCATGGGGCTGCCTCAGGGCCTGAGCGGGTTTGGCAAGAAGAAGTAATGAACGCCGTCGCCCAACATATCCCCCGGCTTGAAACCGAGCGCCTGATCCTGCGCGCGCCGTCCGAGGCTGATCTGGACGCCGATACCGCGTTCTTTGCCAGCGATGCGGCAAAATTCGTCGGCGGGCCACTGCGCCGGGATGAGGTCTGGCGACTGATCGCTTCGCTGCTGGGCCACTGGTCCCTGCGCGGTTACGGGTTCTGGAGCGCTGAGGAAAAAGCCTCGGGCACTTATGTCGGGCGGATCGGGCTTTGGTGCCCCGAAGGCTGGCCCGAACCCGAGATCGGCTGGACACTGATGAACCATGCCACCGGCAAGGGTTACGCGACCGAGGCGGCACTGGCCGCACGGTCTTATGCGTATGATGTTCTGGGGTGGGAAACGGCGATCTCGCTGATTGATCTGGACAATCATGCCAGCAAGGCGGTGGCGAAACGGCTGGGCGCGCAGTTCGAGTATCACTATGACCACCCCAAATTCGGCAAGTCCGAGATTTGGCGGCACCCCGCGCCTGCCGATCTGGTGAATGGCGGGATGGAGGCCTACGCATGACCGCGTTCACCATCCCCACCGTTGAAACCGAACGTCTGATCCTGCGCGCGCCGCATCTGGATGATCTGCCTGCGCTGACCGCATTCTTTGCAACCGAGCGCAGCCATTTGGTGGGCGGACCCCGGGACGCGCTGGAAAGCTGGGGCATGTTGGCCAGACGCCTTGGGCACTGGGCGTTGAAAGGATTTGGCCTTTGGCACCTGACCGAGAAATCCAGCGGTCGGTTCGCAGGCAACGTCGGCCTGATTGACGCCCCCGGCTGGGACGAGCCTGAACTGGGCTGGACCGTGATGGAAGATTTCGAAGGCAAAGGCTTTGCCTACGAGGCGGCGCTTGCCGCCCGGTCCTATGCGGCGCGGCATCAGGGCCTGAACGGGGTGATTTCGTATATCGCCCACGAAAATGACCGCTCGCGCGCTTTGGCCGAACGGTTGGGTGCTACGCTGGAGCGCGACAATGCCGAACTGCTGGGCCAGCCCTGCCAGGTGTGGCGACACCCCAAGATTGACGTTTCGACAGCCGAAAGGACCGGCCAATGAACAACCCCGTGACACGCGCGGCTGCATTGCTGAAAGAGCATCGCGAAAGCATCGACCGGCTGGACGCGATCCTTGTCTATACGCTGGGCGAGCGGTTCAAACACACACAGGCCGTTGGCAAGCTCAAGGCCGAACACAACCTTCCCCCGTCCGATCCCTCGCGTGAGGCCACGCAGATCGCACGGCTTGAAGACCTGGCGAAAGAGGCCGATCTGGACCCCGATTTCGCCAAGGCTTTTCTGAATTTCATCATTCAGGAAGTCATCCGACACCACAGGAAACACCAAGGGTGAACCAGAGGTTCAACAAGTTGAAAGTGAACCAGAGGTTCAACAAACACCAGAATTAACCGGAAATGACACCGGCCAATCAAATACACGCCTTCGGCGTGATGCCATTCAAAGGAGATACCACCATGGCAATGAAAATTCGTCTCGCCCGCGCAGGCTCGAAAAAACGTCCGTTTTACCGCATCGTCGCGGCTGACAGCCGGATGCCGCGCGACGGCCGTTTCATCGAGAAACTGGGCACCTACAACCCGCTGCTGCCGAAAGACAGCGAAGAGCGTGTGAAAATGGACATGGAACGCGTTCAGCACTGGCTGGATCAGGGCGCCCAACCCACCGACCGTATCGCACGTATGCTGGAAGCTGCCGGCACCCGTGACAAGGCCGAGCGCAACAACCCCAACAAGGGTACCCCGGGCAAGAAAGCTCAGGAACGCGCGGAAGAGAAAGCTGCAAAGGCTGCGGAAGCTGCCGAAGCGGCTGCTGCACCGGCTGAAGAAGCGGCTGCAGAAGAATAAGCAGGCCGAAGCGTGCGGGATCAGACCTTTACTGACGCATTTCGCACGCAGTTCGATCTGTTGTTGCGGCTCCGGCGCGATGTGCGACGGTTCCGAGGCGACGCGGTAGACGAGGCAGTGCTTGCGCGCTGCCTCGACGCGTTTCGGCTGGCCCCCTCCGTGGGGCTAAGCGAGCCGTGGCGCGTGATCCGCGTCGAAAGCGCGGCGGCCCGGGCTGCGGCGCTAAGGAATTTCCAAACCGCCAATGATGACGCCCTGGCGGGATATTCCGGCGACAGGGCGCAGCTTTACAGCCGCCTGAAACTGTCGGGAATGCAGGAAGCGCCGGTGCAACTGGCCGTCTTCTGCGACGACAGCACCGACAAGGGGATGGGTCTTGGCGCGGGCTCGATGCCCGAGATGCGGCGTTATTCCGTGGTCTCTGCGATCACCCTGTTCTGGCTGGCCCTACGGGCCGAGGGGCTGGGGCTGGGCTGGGTATCCATTCTGGACCCCGAGCAGATGGCGCGCGATCTGGATGTGCCGGACAACTGGCGTCTGATCGGGTATTTTTGCGTCGGGTGGCCAGAACAGGTGTCCGACACCCCCGAACTTGAGCAGGTTGGCTGGGAAAACCGGGCCGACAGCCTGAAGATCGAAACAAGGTAGGGCCGCATGTTCGGATTGATACGCCTTCCCATTCTGCTGCTGATCGCCTTTATTGTGGGCGTGTTCTTTGAGCGCAACAATCAGCGCGAAGCCTGCGAAGGGCTAGGCGAATGGAGAAACGGGATCTGTTTGACGACGGGGGCTGCCAATGAATGATCTGATCTGCGTCGGCAGCGTCGCGGGGTCTTATGGTGTACGTGGTGAAGTGCGCCTGAAAAGCTTCTGCGCCGTTCCCGAAGATATCGAGACGTATTCGCCACTGACGGATGAAACCGGCAAGGAACGTTATCCGGTGGTTCTGACGCGTACGATCAAGAACGGTTTTGCCGCCCGTCTTGGCGGCGTCGAAACCAAGGAACAGGCGGATGCCCTGAACGGTTTGCGCCTGTTTGCGCGGCGCGATCAGTTGCCCTCGTTACCCGATGACGAGTTCTACCACACAGACCTGATTGGGCTTGAGGTCTATGACACCGGCGGCACCCTTCTCGGCAAGGTCAAATCCGTGCAGAACCACGGGGCCACGGACCTGCTGGAACTACACGGGCCGGGCCTGAAGGCGACGGTTCTGCTGCCGTTCACGATGCAGGTGGTGCCAACCGTCGATCTGGAACAGGGCCGCATCGTGGCCGACCCGCCCGAAGGCCTGATCTGATGCGACGTGTTCTGCTGCATCTGGGTTTTCACAAGACCGGCATGACGGCAGCACAGTCCTTTCTGCACGAAAACCGCGAGCTGATCTGGCCGCATTTCGCTCTGGTTCTTCCGTATAAGACCCGCAAGGCCGGGTTGAACGAAGCGGCCACGCGCCATTCGATCTATCGACTGGATGACACGCTGGCGGGTTTTGGCGGTCAGTTGCACAGTTTTTTCGACGGTCTGGATTTCGGAGCACGCCGGGGATTGATCCTGAGCGAAGAGAATTTTCTGGGCCTGCGCCCCAGCAGGAACAAAAGCGAAGGATACGGGGCGGCACCCGAACTGGCGGAAACGGTGGTCAGCGTGCTGCGCCGCCGTCTGATGGGCGACGAAACCGACATCACCGTCTACCTGTCGTTGCGCAATCGCGATACGTGGTTGCGCAGCCTTTGGGCGCATGATCTGCAACTGTCGCGCATGGTTCAGGACCTGGACGGATTTTGCGCCGATCTTGCGCATCTGCCATCGCCACAGGACACGGCAGACCGGATCAGGGACCGGTTGCTATCTGTCACGGTACGGACCGCGTGGATGGAAGCGCTGAAAGGCCACCACCTTGGATTGGGCGCACCATTTGCCGAATTTCTCGCCCTGCCACCCGGGAAATCTGCGCAGCTTGTGAAGCCCGTGCATGAAAGCCCTCAGCTGTCCGACGACGTTCTGAGGGAAATGCTGGCCCTGAACCGATCATCGCTGGACGAAGCGGCATTGATCACTCAGAAAAAGGCCCTGATTCGAACCGCCCAACATGAACTGGCCCGCCAGAAATGACTGACAAACCCGGCAAATCCCATGGTCGCAAGGCGATCCGGGCCACGCTGAAACCGCGTGAGCTGATGACACCCACCCCGGACCTGCACGGCGTCTGGAAAGCCAAGGTTATCACCCTATTTCCAACTGCCTTTCCGGGCGTTCTGGGGGAAAGCCTGACCGGCAAGGCCCTGCAAGAGGGGTTGTGGCAGCTGGAAACCGTGGACTTGCGGCAGTTCGGTGTCGGCAGGCATCGCAACGTGGATGACACGCCTGCCGGGGGCGGCGCGGGTATGGTTTTGCGGCCCGATGTGTTGGGCGAAGCCATCGAGCACACCATGGCGGGCATTCAGGGCAACTGGCCACTGATTTACCTCAGCCCGCGCGGGCGGCGCATGGACCAGCGCATGATGCAGACCCTTGCGCGCTGCGATGGCATGACCCTGTTGTGTGGCCGGTTCGAAGGCGTGGATGAGCGCGTGCTGGAGCATTACGGTGTGCAGGAGGTCTCGTTGGGGGATTTCGTGATGACCGGCGGTGAGATTGCGGCGCAGGCCCTGATCGATGCCACGGTGCGCCTGATCCCCGGCGTTCTGGGCAATCAGGCCTCGACCGAAGAGGAAAGCTTTTCCTCGGGCCTGCTGGAACATCCGCAATACACCCGCCCGGCAGATTGGAAAGGCCGCCCGATACCCGAGGTTCTGATGTCGGGCCACCACGGCCGCATCGCCGAATGGCGTCACAAGATGGCTGAGGATATAACCCGCGAGCGGCGCCCGGATATCTGGGCCGACTATGCAAAATCCCGGTCGGATTCGTCTGAGTGACAGACCGAATTGTTGCAGACATGCCGCAGGTTCTGTGTTTGCCAGAATTCTATTTGCAGTTGATCATCTTCCAAAATATGCACGTTTGAAAGCCCTGCGTTTTCAGGGCCTTAAAACGAAAGACTAATTGCATTATGAAGAAGTTATTGCTTGGCGCTTTTCTGGTTGCCTCTGCCTGTACGACCAAACCACTGGGGATGTCCGTTCCAACGCAAGCCGGTCACAATCTGCATTCGGCGCGGGTAGCGGTCGATTCCTGTTCTCTGGAAGCTGACGAAGGCGGAAACAGCGCCGTCATCGGGGGATATGCAACGAATATCCTTTTATGGGGTATCCTCATCGGCCCAGCGATTACCGCCCCGATCCAGGACGAACTGCGCACGCAGGGCGAAATCGATCAGGTGGACCGCTGCCTGCAAGAGCGCGGTTTCGAACGCCGGGAACTGAGCGCAGGTGAATCGTTCTGGGTGCGCAACGCCTTTGGGGAAGAGCGTGAGCGCCGGTTGGACCATCTGGTTAGCGGCGGCACCATTGAAACCTACGGCGCACCAAAGACCTAACCCCCGGCCTTCCATCTGGCCCAGACGTCTGGCGTGCCATTGAAAGTGTTGATGTCCACTCGGCCCTGAACGCCCGGCACCAGACCAGTGCCGGTATATTGCCAGAATCGCCAGACCGCGCGGGGATAGACAGTGCGTGGGTGGCCTGCGACCGATCTCAGCCAGAACTCGGTCTTGGGCAGGCGCCCGATATCGGTGTCTTCATAGAAATCCACCGTGGTATAGACGATCGGGCGGCGGCCATAATGTCGTTCGAGAATGTCCAGAAAATGCTGCGCCTCGGCCCGGACGGTTCTGCCATCGGGGCGCAGCGTGCAGGTCTTGGAATGCGGCGTCCATTCCATATCCAGCACATGCGGCAGGTCTGCCCCTTTGGGCACGTTCTGGATGAACCAGCGGGCCTGTTCCCGGGCCGAGCGGCAGAAATAATAATAGTGATAGGCGCCCCAAGGCACACCGGCCGACTGCGCGCCGCGGCGGTGATCGTCGAACAGGGGATCTGCCACGTCACCGCCTTCAGTGGCTTTCAGAAACACAAAGCTGACACCTGATGCCCGGGCCGTGCGCCAGTCAATCGGCCCCTGCCAGCGTGACACGTCAAGGCCATGGATCGGGTATTGTCCGGGGTGGCTCCCTTCCCAGTCATGGGGATCCGCGTCGCCAAAATCGGGGTAGATCACAAGTGGTGCTGTCCTGTCCACGCCCGGAACGGGTTCGACGGCCTGAGGTTTCGGGCCGCCTCGACCGCAAGACATCAGCGCAACGGCCGTTATGGCCAGCATGAATGCCAATCGCATCATAGGGTCCTGTCTGAAATATCTGCTCATATTATTTGCCTCAGAATGCCTGATCTGGGCCGCTTGGCAACGCCTTAGTTTCAGGCTGGCGGATTCCTACCGGCCCGTTCGGCAAGACAGGGCGTTTTTCCCTTGATCCCTGCCTGCAATACCCTTAAACGACCGCAATCCGGTGCCGCGTTCTGCGACTCCGGTGTTTTGGTTTGCACCATGGCGTGACGTCCCGTTTTCTTCGGCAGGGATGCGCCGGGTCAGGCCAGACCAAAGGAACATTCGATCTGACCTCTGGCGGGCTGTACGCAGGACCCGGTGAAGACCAAGAGCTCTCAGGCCGTGCCCAACTTCGTGGACCAACCACGAGCAGATAGGAGAAACTGCGATGGACCTGATCGCACAGCTTGAGGCGGAACAGATTGCCGCCCTGGGGAAAGACATCCCTGATTTCAAAGCCGGTGACACTATCCGTGTCGGCTATAAGGTGACCGAAGGGTCGCGCACCCGTGTGCAGAACTACGAAGGCGTCTGCATCGCGCGCAACAACGGCAGCGGCATTGCCGGTTCGTTCACCGTTCGCAAGATTTCGTTTGGCGAAGGCGTGGAGCGTGTGTTCCCGCTGTATTCGACCAATATCGACAGCATCACCGTTGTCCGCCGCGGCCGCGTTCGTCGCGCCAAACTGTACTATCTGCGCACCCGTCGCGGTAAATCCGCGCGTATCGCAGAGGTTTCCAACTACAAGCCCAAAGCTGGCGCCGAAGCGTAAGGAGCGGAAAGATGAAAAAAGACATCCATCCCGATTATCACGTCATCGACGTCAAGATGACCGATGGCACCATCGTTCAGATGAAATCCACCTGGGGCAGCGAAGGCGACCAGCTGGCACTGGAAATCGACCCTTCGGTACATCCTGCATGGACCGGTGGTTCGTCGCGCCTGTTGGACGCTGGCGGCCGCGTGTCGAAGTTCAAGAAGAAATACGAAGGCCTGGGTTTCTAAACCTTTGCCACAGTCTTTCAAAGGAAGGTCGCCAGCGGGCGGCCTTCTTTCGTTTCAGGCCCCTGCTTTCCCCGGTTTCTGATCCTTTGGTTTTGTAAGTTCAGCCGCGTCGTGCAATGGCGGAACCGGACCGCGCAGCAACAGCAGCGCGATCACCAGCCCGATACAGGCCGCGATAGCAGCCATGAGCATCGCCGCATCAAAGGCATTATCCCGCAGATCACGCAGCGCCCCGGCCAGCGCTGAACCAGTTGACGGGTCAAGCCCGGCAATCAGCTGTTCCACCTGTGTTGCCGTGCCATGCGTCAGGGCGCGCGCAAGGTCGCCGCGCTGTGCCGACCCGTCGGGCAGCGCCGCGATGACTTCGGACAGGCCGGAGCGGATGGTCAGGGACGCGGCCAGACCGCCGACAACCGATCCCATCGTGGCCCCGAAATACAGGAATGTGTTGATCACCCCGGCCCCCTGTCCGACATGTTCGTCGGGCAGCAACCGAAGCCCGAGACGGGGCAGCAACGAAAAACAAATGCCGATGCCAACCCCCACAATGATCAGCTTCCACCAGATTTCAGCATAGCTGTCGATGTTCGAGGTTGTTGTCAAAAGCAGGAAGCCGCAGGCCATCAGCCCCATTGCAGCGCTCACCGGCCATTGAAAACTGTATGGCGCAAGCAGGCGCGGAGCGGTGACGGAAATGACAAACATGCTCAAGCTCAGCGGCAGTATCGCGACGCCCGCCTCAACCGGTGAATAGCCGAACGCGTCCGGGGATTGGACGAACACGTTGAAATAGATAAAGAAACAAAACAACGCAAATCCCACAAAGAACATCCCCGTTGCCGCCATAAGGTAGCGCGGGTGCCGGAAATATCGGAACTCGACCAGCGGATCGTCGCTGCGCCGCGAGGTATAAACCAGACCGACAGCCGCCAAAGCGGCGACCCCCAAAGGAACAATGGTCAGGGCATTGTCCCATCCGCGTGCTTCACCGTTGCTGAGTGCGAATGACAATGGACCCAGAAGCAAGACAATGGCTATCGCCCCTGCGGTATCGAATTTCGCACCCTGAAGGCGCGTATCCGGGACATAGTTTTTCCTGCTGACCTGCAGGCCGATCACAAACGCAATGGCAAGCAATACAAGGTCCGTGGCGAATACCCCGCGCCAGCTCAGGAAGTTGGCAAAACTTCCTCCGACTATGGGCCCGACGCCTATCGCAAGGCCCACGATTGCGCCCCAAACACCGGTCACGCTGGCCCGTTCTTCCTCGGGCGTTGCGGCGGTCAGCAGGGACAATGAGGTGCCGAACAGGGCCGCAGCCCCCGCCCCCTGCGCGCCACGCCCAATCAGCAGCATCGCCGCGTTCTGTGAAAACAACACAGAAGCAGAGCCGCAGGCAAACACGATCATGCCAAAGAAAAAGACACCCATCTTGCCCGTGATGTCCCCAAGCCGACTTTCAATCGTCACAAGGGTCGCGCTGGCCACTGTGTAGATCGCCATCACCCATTGCAGGCCCGAAGGTGTCAGGTCGAACTCGGCCTTCAGATATGGAAGGATGGTCGCAACAGCGGTTGTGTTGAAGCCAACGACCATCATGCAAATGGCCGTCATTGCAAGAACAACGCGTGAACCGCCTGAACTTTCCGCAGCAGTGTCCGGCATGCCTATGCCCCTTTCACCTGCTTTGAAGATGAACCGAAGAGGACCCGTGCAAAGCCTGCAAGGTTATTCGGTGTAAATCTGTTTGGTATTTAACCAAATTTTCCGCCCCCCGCATAGTTTTCACGATCCGGACCAAGCGGCGTCACCGCGAAAGGACCCTTTGGGAGGGCGATCTGTACATGTGTGAATCAGGCAAACGGCGCGATTGATTCCAGTGCGGATCGTTGCAGGCAGCGGTTGTTCAAGATGTTTGGGACTAGGCGCCGACACGGCGATATCGCTGCCAAGACCGTGATCGGATAGCCGATCAAGGCAGATCACCAGACTGGTGCCTTCCCGTAACCCGCGCACTGCGCTGTGTTTTCCAAAATAGAGTCCGATAATGCCCAAAAGCGCCGCTTGAGGTTCTTTTCATCGTAGGCGACACAACATATAGTGGGTGCCAACAACGTGTAGTCAAACACGGCAAGACTTGGGAATACAAGCATGGCACATATCATTGTGGTCGGTAACGAAAAAGGCGGCGCTGGAAAATCGACCGTGTCGATGCATGTGGCAACCGCACTGGCCCGACTGGGGCACAAGGTCAGCACGCTGGATCTGGACCTGCGGCAGCGCAGCCTTGGACGGTATTTCGAGAACCGGAACAACTTTCTGAAAAGCGCGGACCTGACGCTGCCCGGCCCACGCCATCACGACCTGCCCGAGATCGATGCCAGCACGCTGAAGCCGGGCGAGAATATCTACGACCACCGCCTGTCTGCTGCCGTGTCGCAACTGGAAAGCGACAGCGACTTTATCCTGATCGACTGCCCCGGCTCCCATACACGCCTGAGCCAGGTGGCCCATTCGCTGGCCGACACGCTGATCACCCCTTTGAACGACAGTTTCATCGATTTTGACCTGCTGGCGCGGATTGATTCAAAGGGTGAGAAAATCCTTGGCCCGTCCGTCTATTCCGAGATGGTCTGGAACGCCCGCCAATTGCGGGCGCAGGCCGGGCTGAAGCCCATCGACTGGGTCGTTGTGCGCAACCGCGTCGGTACCCAGCGCATGGTCAACAAGGAAAAGATGCAGCGCGCGATCGAAATGCTGTCGCAGCGCATCGGCTTCCGCGTCGCTTCGGGCTTTTCCGAACGGGTGATCTTTCGCGAACTGTTTCCCCGCGGCCTGACCCTGCTGGACCTCAAGGATATTGGCGTCAAACAGCTGAACATCTCGAACATCGCAGCACGGCAGGAACTGCGCGACATGATGCGAGAGCTGAAGCTGCCGGGTGTCGAAGTCGATTTCTGATCAGTTGTATTGGAGGCAGGTCTGAGGGGAAAACGGGCAATTCAAAACGCGAAACTCTCAGCCCCTAAGCCAGTCAGTGCTGGGTAATGTCGGGGCCATAACTGACTGATTGGTCCGAAAAGACTACGTGACCACGTCTTTTCAACTCATCAACCAGCCTTTCCAGCTCTTCCTGCTCCAAGGTCTTTAAAAAAAGGGCGTTCATCGTTCCCTTAAGGGTTTTGATCTTCCTAGGACGCGAAGTTCCTCTAGACTTCAAGCTGTCAACAATCGCATCAATTTTTTGATCCAGCGAGCTTGCATTCGAGATTTTGACGAATGGAATCTCGGATAGGTCTGCATGACGGAAAGCGGGGAGCTTCCTTTGTCGCAGATGTGCAATCAATGGGTCGAAGCCTTTGTCACGAGAAATAACATGGAAGTACGCATTGGCGTCTTTAGCAGAGAGTTCTCCTAAGTAGAACGCAATATGAAAGTCCAAGGCGTTCGAGCCATTCCCTGCTATCTTCTGATAAACAGCATTTTCTCCCAAGCTTTGCAGTGCTTGTGCAAAGTCATAAGGTATGCTTTTTTGATTGGCTCCTACGAAAACAATCAAGGTGCAAACATGTCCCCGAAGGAGTTCGAGGTTCTTGGGTTGAACATTTTCAAAGTCGATTAGTATGTAGTTGTTTTTCAAAGGCCGCACTCCAATTCGAGCTCAATGCAAATACAGGACGCCGGATCAGGTCAATATGAAGGTTTCCCTGATTACCCTGCTTAAAACCGCATTGTCGGCAATGGCCTCAAACCAGTTATTCGTTCAAATCCTCACCATTCTCGAACATTCGCTCCAACCCGCCGCTCGTACCCAGCTAAACAAAGGTGTTCCTTCACGACTTTCAGTTTCGGAATCGCTGAACAGAATAGCCTCGGTTTCACTTGGAATCTGATGGCCCGCCGGGACTGTATACCGTGAACAGCTCTTTGGGTTCGTTCACCCCGCGCAGCATGTAGCGCCCGACCGAGATGAGGTCTTGTGCGCAGGGGCGTGCCGCGACCGCGACGTCGTCCGAGATCAGGATTCTCTGACCCAGCGACCGGTGCATTCCCGCGATGCGAGCGGCCTGATTGACGGCGGGGCCGATCACCGTGAAATCCAGCCGTGTTTCAGACCCGATATTGCCATACAGGATTTCGCCGGAATGCAGGGCCAGCGTGAAATTCGCAACCGGCAGCCCCTGCGCCTGACGTCGGGCGTTCAATTCATCCATGCGGGCTTGCAGCAAGGGCACCGCGCTGAGCGCGGCACGGGCGTCCTCGTCGATTTCGCCGACATCGAACATGGCCATAAGCCCATCGCCCATGAATTTCAGGATATTCCCACCCTTATCGTGCACAACGCCCACGGCCACAGCCAGGTAATCATTGAGCATGTCGATGATCTCGTGACCCGGCAGGTCTTCTGACAGGTTGGTGAACCCCTCCAGATCGAAATTCCAGATCACCGCATCGATTTGCTGCAATGATCCGCGACGAATCTCACCCGACAGGACGCGGCGCCCGGCATCACGACCCAGATAGACCCGCATCAGGTCTTCGGTCAGGTTCTGGTTCTTGGCGGATTTGAGCGCCAGCCCAAGATGCGGCAACACCGCGTGAATGTGCTTGAGATCGCTGTCATCAAACCCGGACGGTGCATCGCTGGCCCAGGACATCAGAACGCCATCACTGACCTTTTTAGTACCGTCGGGGCGCATCTTTCCCGACCCCTCATACGAGATGCCGGTGGCATAATAATCGGTCGCCCCAACCTCTCTCAGGTCGTTCAGCAACGGAAATCGGCTGGGTTCGTTTTGGTCGACCAGTTTGACCCGGATTTCATCCAGATCCTCGTTCAGCAAGGCATAGAGCGGGCTTTGTTGCCACATCGGGCTGGGCGTATCTGTGTTTTCAAACTTCTCGGATTCAACGCCGGTGCTTTTGTACCAGCTATATCCGGTTCCGCCGTAAACCGGGTGCAAGGTCGACTGCGCCGCATGAAACCGCATCAGCGGAATGCCCATATCGACCAGACTGGTGCAGAACCCTTCCAGCAACTCTTCCTGCCCGGCACCCTCAAGCCCCTTTTGGACCAACCAGTCGATCAGGGTGTGTGTGGATACCTTGGCAGGTTCAAATGACGTCATTTCAAATTCCGTATCAAGCATGACACACATCTGGGGACGGCAGGCACCAATTACCAGTGGTCAATCCGCGCCTGCCAACCGTCGCAACATCTGGCGCAGCAAGGCGGCTTCTTTTTCGCTGAACAGACCCGACAGCCTTGCGTCATAGCTTGCAGCCACCCCGTACAAGTCGCGATACACGGCTTGCCCGGCGGGTGTCAGTGTCAGCCATTCCGCCCGCCGATCAGCCTCGTCCCGTGTGCGTTTCAGGTATCGGCGCTCCTCGAGCTTGGCAACTGCACGGCTGATCTTGGTCTTGTGCATTCTGGCCCGTTCACCAATTTCCTTGGCGGTCATTTCGCCAAACAGCCCCAGATGGAACAGCACTCGCCATTCAGTTCTCAGCATTCCGTATCGCCCCTTGTAGACAGCCTGAAATTCCAACGAGGCGCGCTCGGCCGCCTGGTTCAGCAGGAACGGCAGAAAATTCTGCAGGAAAAAGTCATCATTTTTTTCAGATTCGTCATTTGTCATGCTTGTTAGTTACAAAATCAACTATTAACCGACAAGCAGCAAACGGAGGAATACGTAATGAACCGTTCGACGGATCCGCATTCATTGACGCAAGCAGCGACGCCTGTTGGTACCCATGCCGGTTACATGCCCGGCTTTGGCAACGACTTTGAAACCGAGGCGCTGCCCGATGCGCTGCCGCAGGGAATGAACAGCCCGCAAAGGTGCAACTACGGACTTTACGGTGAACAGCTGAGCGGCACGGCCTTTACCGCCAACCCGCCTGAACGCACCTGGTGCTATCGTATTCGCCCGTCAGTAAAGCATTCGCACCGTTACGAAAAAATCGACTTGCCCTATTGGAGATCGGCCCCCTGCATCGACCCGGATGTGATCAGCCTGGGCCAGTATCGTTGGGATCCGGTGCCGCATTCCGATGAAGGTCTGAACTGGATGACCGGGATGCGGACCATGACGACGGCGGGGGACGTGAACACCCAGGTTGGCATGGCCTGCCATATCTATCTGGTCACCGAATCCATGGTCGACGACTATTTCTTCTCGGCTGATTCCGAGTTGCTGGTGGTGCCACAGGAAGGGCGCCTGCGCTTTGCGACTGAACTGGGAATCATTGACCTTGAGCCCAAAGAAATCGCGATCATCCCGCGTGGACTGCTGTACCGGGTTGAAGTTCTGGAAGGCCCGGCACGCGGCTTTGTGTGCGAGAATTACGGCCAGAAATTCGAACTGCCGGGTCGCGGTCCGATCGGGGCCAACTGCATGGCCAACCCGCGCGATTTCAAAGCTCCGGTCGCTGCCTATGAGGACCGTGAAACCCCGTCGACCGTGACGATCAAATGGTGCGGCCAGTTTCATACCACTAAAATCGGACACAGCCCGTTGGATGTGGTGGCGTGGCACGGCAATTATGCACCCTACAAATACGATCTGCGCAACTATTGCCCGGTTGGCGCGATCCTGTTTGACCATCCCGACCCGTCGATCTTTACCGTTCTGACGGCACCCTCTGGCCAGCCCGGCACCGCAAATATCGACTTTGTCCTGTTCCGCGAACGCTGGATGGTGATGGAGGATACGTTCCGCCCGCCCTGGTATCACAAGAACATCATGTCCGAGCTGATGGGCAACATCTACGGTCAATACGATGCGAAACCGCAGGGCTTCGTTCCCGGTGGCACCAGCCTGCACAACATGATGATCCCGCATGGCCCCGACAGGGAAGCCTTTGACAAGGCGTCCTATTCCAATCTGGGGCCGGAAAAGCTGGACCAGACGATGTCGTTCATGTTCGAAACCCGGTTCCCCCAGCACCTGACACCGTTTGCCGCCAATGAGGCACCGCTGCAGGACGACTATATCGACTGCTGGACATCGCTTGAGAAGAAGTTCGACGGCACACCGGGCAAGAAATGACCCTCAGACCGGGTTCGCCAGACGGCACCCGTCCTGACGGCGATGAACATACCCATTCCGGTTGCAGACGTCTTGTCGCCGCAACCGGAAAACAAAGACGGGACCCTGGCAGTCGACATGCTGCAACTGCGCCCGCTGTGGGCTTTGGCGCCTGTCTATTCGGGGTTATGATCGTTTCGAACCACGTACCAAATATAGCAAAATAGGGGCAAAATATGCCTTTGATGAAGTCCTGGGTGGCCTCGGCCAATGACGCGGCGCATCCGTTTCCACTGAACAACCTGCCTTACGGTGTCTTCTCGACCGAAGGCAATGATCCGCGCTGCGGCGTGGCCATCGGTGACATGATCCTCGACGTTACCGCCGCCGAAGCCGAGGGGTTAATCACCCTAAGCGATGAGCCGCTGTTCGATCTGCCGTTCTGGAACCCTTTGATGGAGGAAGGCCCCGCCGTCTGGGCGGCCCTGCGTGAGCGGCTGATCAGCATTCTGGCCGAGGGCTCGGACGAGCAAAGCAAGATCGAACCGCTGCTTGTACCGCAGGCCGAAGCCCAGATGCACTTGCCCTTCGCGGTCAGCGAATACACCGATTTCTACGCCGGGCGAAACCATGCCTTCAACGTGGGCACCATGTTCCGTGGCCCGGAAAACGCGCTGCCGCCGAACTGGTTGCACATTCCGATTGGCTATAACGGACGGGCGTCCTCGGTCGTGGTGTCCGGCACGGATATCCGCCGCCCGTGGGGACAGCTGAAATCCCCCGATCAGGACCTGCCCGCCTTCCTGCCCTGCCGCCGCTTTGATATCGAGTTGGAGATGGGCGCCATCGTGGGCACGCCCTCGGATGGCCCGATAACCGTGCAGGAAGCTGACGACCATATCTTCGGCTACGTTCTGCTGAACGACTGGTCGGCACGTGATATACAAGCCTGGGAATACCAGCCGCTGGGCCCGTTTCAGGCCAAGGCAACCGCAACCTCGATCAGCCCTTGGATCGTGACCAAGGCTGCACTCGAGCCGTTCCGCTGTGACACGCCAGCCCGCGAGTTCGCGCTGCTGGACCACCTCAAGGATTGCGGCCCGATGCTGTATGACATCGATTTGGCCGTCTCCATGGCACCCGAAGGCCAAGACGCCACGACCATCGCGCGAACCAACTACAACCAGATGTACTATTCCGCCGCGCAACAACTGGCCCACCACACCACATCGGGATGCCCGATGAACACGGGCGACCTGCTGGGGTCAGGCACCATATCCGGCCCAACCAAGCCCGAACGCGGATCACTTCTGGAACTCAGCTGGGGCGGGAAAGAGCCGCTGACGCTGGACACAGGTGAAACCCGAAGCTTCATCGAAGACGGCGACACGATGACCCTGACTGGCGCTGCCAGGGGCGACGGCTATACTATCGGGTTCGGCGACTGTACCGGCACCGTTCTGCCTGCACTCAATTCCCCATTCGAACGATGACGCACTGAGCTTCATCTTTTTCCAAATACTCCCGCCGGAGGCATCCAACCCCTGCCTTCCGCGCAACCGCAAAAGGACAAAACCAAGATGGCCAAAGCATTCGCGTCCCAGGGGGACATGTCGGAAAAGAAAATCTCGTTCACCGAGGTGGGCGAAGGGCTCTATGCTTTCACCGCCGAGGGTGACCCGAACTCGGGCGTGATCATCGGCGATGACAGCGTGATGATCGTCGAGGCGCAGGCGACCCCGCGCCTGGCCAACAAGGTGATCGAATGCGTGCGGTCTGTGACCGACAAGCCGATCACCCATGTGGCGCTGACCCATTACCACGCAGTGCGGGTTTTGGGTGCCAGCGCTTTTGGCGCGCAACAGATCCTGATGTCTGACATGGCCCGCGCCATGGTGGTGGAACGCGGTCAGGAAGACTGGGACAGCGAATTCCAACGCTTCCCGCGCCTGTTCGAAGGGCATGAAAGCATTCCTGGCCTGACCTGGCCCACCACCACATTCAGCGACACGATGACCGTTTATCTGGGCAATCGCCGGATCGACCTGATGCATCTGGGGCGCGCCCATACCGCCGGTGATATCGTCATCCACGTGCCAGACCAGAACGTGATGTTCACCGGCGACATCGTCGAATATCACTCGGCCTGCTATTGCGGTGACGGGCATTTCAACGACTGGGGCGACACGCTGGACGAGATCAAGTGGTTCGATGTCGACGCCATCGCACCGGGACGCGGCGATGCGCTGGTTGGCAAGGACATGGTCAATGCCGCCATCGAAAACACTCGCGATTTCGTCGAAAGCACCTACCGCCCGGCAGCCAGGGTTGCGGCGCGCGGTGGCAGCCTGAAAGAGGCATGGGATGCAGTCCGCGCCGAATGTGACCCGAAATTCGCCAGTTACGCGATCTACGAACACTGCCTGCCGTTCAACGTCGCCCGCGCCTACGACGAAGCCCGTGGCATCGACACACCCCGCATCTGGACCGCACAGCGCGATCTTGCGATGTGGGAGGCCCTGCAGGGGTAAGGAAAAACGACCCAGTTTGATCCAGATCGTTTTAGGCGGCGGGATTCAATGAAACCATATGCCAAAGGCTTCGGCACATGTTGCCGGGGCACAGGACATGCAGCACTTTGGCGCATCTGCTTGGGGGGAAGCCCATGAACAAGATCTTTGAAACTCCGCTTTACGGCTATGAACGCAGTCCGGATCAGGACAGCCCGACGCCAGTTCGGCGCAAGGTTATCGTGATCGGCGCGGGCCCGGTTGGTCTGGCCGCCGCGATTGATCTGGCGCAGCAAGGGGTTGACGTCGTGGTTCTGGACGAGAATGACAAGGTCAGTTTCGGCAGCCGCGCCATCTGTTTCTCGCAACGCACGCTGGAAATTGCCGACCGGCTGGGATGCGGGCGCCGACTGGTCGACAAGGGCGTCCTGTGGGACCGGGGCAAGGTCTTCTTCGATGATCGGCAGGTCTATGACTTCAACCTGCAACCGGATGAAGGTTATGCCAACCCTGCCTTCATCAACCTTCAGCAATACCATTTTGAGAACTATTTCGTTGAACGGGTCCGCGAGTTGCAGGCAGAAGGCGCACCGATTGAGATACGCGGACGCAACAAGGTCGAGGCGATTGGCACGCATGACGATCACGTGCGGCTGGAGGTCGAGACACCAGAAGGACCTTACACAATCGAAGCCGATTGGCTGATTGCCTGTGATGGCGCGACATCCCCTGCCCGGCGGATGTTGGGCATTGATTTCGAAGGACGGATATTTGAAGACAACTTCCTGATTGCAGACGTGATCATGGATGCGGATTTTCCGTCTGAACGCTGGTTCTGGTTCGATCCGCCGTTCAATCGCGGGCAATCCGCGTTGTTGCACAAACAGCCCGACAATGTGTGGCGCATCGACCTGCAACTGGGTTGGGACATCGACAAGGAACGCGAAAAGCGCCCCGAGAACGTGATCCCCCGCCTCAAGGCGATGCTGGGCGATGATGTCGAGTTTCAGCTGGAATGGGTCTCGATCTATACGTTCCAGTGCCGTCGCATGGAAAGCTTCCGCAAGGGACGTGTCCTGTTTGCGGGCGACAGCGCGCATCAGGTCAGCCCCTTTGGCGCGCGTGGGGCCAATTCCGGCCTTCAGGACACCGACAACCTGTGTTGGAAACTGAAGCTGGTTCTGGACGGGAAAGCACCTGAAACTCTGCTGGACAGCTACAACGCCGAACGCGTGTACGGGGCGGACGAGAACATCCTGAATTCCAGCCGGTCGACCGATTTCATCACCCCGAAATCCGAGATGTCGCGGATCCTGCGCGATGCGGTACTGGACCTGAGCGAGCATTATGACTTCGCGCGCCCGCTGGTGAATTCTGGCCGCCTGAGCCAGCCCTGCACCTATGATGGATCTTCGCTGAATTCTGCGGACGCGCTGAACGGCCCCGCCGGAACGCGCCCGGGTTCGGCCTGTCCAGACGCTCCGCTTGGTGACGAGTTTCTGCTGCCCAAGCTTGCAGGCAAGTTCACGCTTTTGACTATCGATGCAGACGCCCCAGATACCCTGGAAGAAGATGGGATCGAGGTCACGCGACTGGCGCTGTCGGTCAAGGATGATATGACGCTGGCCCTCAAACGCCGCTATCTGGGTGACGCGACCAGCGCGGTCTACCTGATCCGCCCGGACCAGCATGTGGCGGCCCGGCGTGACAGTTACGAAGAAAACACCTTCCGGCACGCGATCCGCAGAGCCTGCGGTAAGGAGTAAGCCCCATGTCAGACCTGATCCTAACCCCGAACATCAAAAACGCCGATGACTTCTATGCCGAACTTCTGGCCGCGCATGAAGGCCTGGAAAAAGCAGACAGCGACGCGCTGAATGCGCGGCTGGTGCTGGTGCTGGCCAACCACATCGGTGACAGTACGGTTCTGACGGACGCCCTTCGCGCTGCCGCTTTGACTGACAGTTGACAGGCCCGGGCGTGAGCGACGTCGTCCTTTATGACTATTGGCGGTCCTCGGCCAGTTACCGGGTGCGGATCGCCCTGAATCTGGCCGGGATCGCGTATCGCCCGGTTGTTGTCGATCTGGTGGGCGGCGCACAAAAGGGCGATGAACATATCGCGCGAAACCCACAGGGCTTTGTGCCGGTTCTGGATATTGACGGGCTACGGCTGACGCAATCGCTTGCCATCCTCGACTATCTGGACCGGACCCGGCAGTTGAACCTTCTGCCTGATGATCCGGCGGAACGTGCGCGTGTTCAGGCACTGGCTTATGCGATTGCGGTCGACATCCACCCAGTCTGCAACCTGTCGGTTGCGCGCTATGCTACGACCCTAAGCCATAATGCCCCCGACATGCCCGGCGACTGGATGCGGCATTTCATCAAACCCGGGTTGCAGGCGTTTGAAACCATGCTGGGGGATTTCGAACAGGCCCCCTACTGTGTTGGGTCAAAGCCCGGTCTCGCCGACCTCTGCCTGATCCCGCAGATCTATAACGCGCGCCGGTGGCAGGTTGATCTGTCGGATATGCCCCGCCTGCTGCGGGTTGAAGAGGCCTGCGCCGATCACCCCGCCTTTGTCGCGGCGCATCCCGACGCACATGCGCCGCACTAAACCTGCACAGACCCTGTTTGCATGTGCAGCTAGGTTTTTATCGTTTTGAGCCTTAGCTTTGAGCCAACAAAGCAGATGAGGTTTCTATGCCCGAGATCACCGGCTATCACGCCCATATCTATTTCGATGCCGACACGCAGGACACCGCGCGACAGGTCTGTGATGAGGCGGCCCGCCTGTTCCCTGTTCAAATGGGCCGGATGCACGCCCGAAACGTCGGCCCCCATCCTCGCTGGAGCTGCCAGCTGGGCTTTGCCGCTGGGGCGTTCGATCAGGTCATCCCATGGCTGATGCTGAACCGGCAGGGTCTGACGGTCTTCACGCACCCGGAAACCGGTGAACATCTGGAGGATCACCGCGACCGCGCGATCTGGATGGGTGAGATGCTGGCGTTGGACCTGTCGATCTTCGACAACCTTTAACCCAGCGCCCGTGCCTGATCCCGCAGAACAAATTTCTGCACCTTGCCGGTTGATGTCTTGGGCAGGGTGCCGAACACCACCGTTTTGGGTGCCTTGAAGTGGGCCATGTGGTCGCGACAGAAGGCGATAAGCTCTGCCTCGGTTGCGGCTGCGCCGGGTTTCAACTCGACAAAGGCGCAGGGCGTTTCGCCCCATTTCTCATCGGGACGGGCCACCACGGCAGCCTCCATCACCGCCGGATGCTTGTAGAGGATGCCTTCGACCTCGACAGATGAGATATTTTCGCCGCCCGAGATGATGATGTCCTTTGAACGGTCCTTGAGCGCGATATAGCCATCGGGGTGCATGACACCCAGATCACCGGACGCGAACCAGCCACCGTGAAAGGCCTTGTCGGTAGCGTCGGGATTCTTGAGGTAGCCTTTCATCACCACGTTGCCCTGCATGAATATCTCACCCATGGTTTCGCCATCAGCCGGAACCGGTTCCAGCGTTTCCGGGTCGGCCACCATCAGTCCGGACAACGCGGTATAGCGCACCCCTTGCCGCACCTTGAGGGCCGCGCGGTCTTCAGGCCCTTTGCTGTTCCATTCTTCTTTCCATGCGCAGACAACCGAAGGCCCATAGGTTTCGGTCAGGCCATAGACATGCGTGACCTCGACACCCATCGCCTCCATCGCTTCGATCACGGCCGCAGGCGGCGGGGCACCTGCCGTCATCACTTTGATCTGGTGGTCAAAGTCCTTCAACTCATCCGGAGCGTGGGCCAGCATGTTCAGAACGATCGGCGCACCGCAGAAATGGGTCACTTTCTCGTCCCGGAAAGCAGCATAGATCGGTTCGGCCCGCACCGCGCGCAAGCAAACGGAAACACCTGCATTGGCTGCCATGGCCCACGGGAAGCACCAGCCGTTGCAGTGGAACATCGGCAGGGTCCACAAATAGACCGAATGCTTGGGCATATCCCAGTCCAGCAAATCGGACTGCGCATTCAGGGTCGCGCCGCGATGGTGGTAAACCACGCCCTTGGGGTTGCCCGTGGTGCCCGAGGTATAATTCAATGTGATCGCGTCCCATTCGTCCGCTGGCAGTGACCAGTCAAACGCTGGGTCGCCTTCGGCCAGCAGGGCATCATAGGTCAGGCGGCCCATCTTTTCACCGCCGTCGAAGGTGGGGTCTTCGATATCGATGACCAGAATGTCATGATCGACCTGTTGCAGTGCATCTTTCACCACATCCGAAAACTCGGGGTCGACCAGCAGCGCCTTGGCTTCGGCATGGTTCAGGATGAATGCGACAATCGGTGCATCCAGCCGCGTGTTGATTGCGTTCAGAACAGCGCCCGTCATGGGCACGCCAAAATGCGCCTCGTACATTTCCGGGATGTTGGCCGCGATAATCGACACTGTGTCACCCCGTCCAATCCCACGCGCTGTCAACGCACTCGCCAGACGCCGGCAACGGGCATAGGTTTCAGCCCAGGAATACCGGCGATCCCCATAAACCACGGATGGATAATCCGGGTAGACCTGCGCCGTCCGTTCAATGAACGTAAGGGGCGACAGAGGTGTGTAATTTGCCCGGCATTTGTCCAAATGACGCTCGTAGATATGTGTCGCTGCCATCCGCTGTCCTCCCGAAACGCAGTTTGGGCGAATTGAGCACAAAGTTCGCGTTCTGACAAACCCGTAGAAATACGGCGGCAAAACCGACTGGCAATACGGGATGATACGATCTGGCCCTATCTACAGCAGGGCTTTCGCGGTGATCTGAAGCATCTTAAACACATGCTGGGATGTGGTATTCCCATATCCCGCGCACCGCTTCCTCACTGAAAGGACATGTCATGGACGGCACGTTCAACGAAAACGATCTTTCCCGCGTAGTCGAGGCTGACCGCGCCCATATCTGGCACCATCTGATCCAGCATAAACCCTTTGAAACCAATGACCCACGCATCATTGTCGAGGGCAAGGGTATGCGTGTCTGGGACCAGAAAGGCAAAGAGCATCTGGATGCGGTTTCTGGCGGCGTCTGGACCGTCAATGTCGGCTATGGCCGCGAATCGATCTGCAAGGCGGTTTACGACCAGCTGATGAAGCTGTGCTATTTCGCCAATTCGGCCGGTTCGATCCCGGGTGCGCTGTTTGCCGAGCAACTGATCGACAAGATGCCGGGCATGAGCCGCGTCTATTACACCAATTCAGGTTCCGAAGCGAACGAGAAGGCGTTCAAGATGGTGCGCCAGATCGCGCACAAAAAATACGGCGGCAAGAAAACCAAGATCCTGTACCGTGATCGGGACTATCACGGCTCTACGCTGGCGACCATGTCGGCAGGCGGTCAGGACGAGCGCACGGCGCAATACGGCCCCTTTGCACCTGATTTCGTGCGCGTGCCGCATTGCATGGAATATCGCAAACACGAGCTGGACGGCGCACCCGAAGAGAATTTCGGCGAATGGGCCGCAGATCAGATTGAAGCCGTCATCCTGCGCGAAGGCCCCGATACCGTAGGTGCGCTGTGCCTTGAGCCTGTAACAGCGGGTGGTGGTGTAATCGAAGCGCCTGAAGGATACTGGCAGCGCGTGCAGGAGATCTGCAAGAAATACGACGTGCTGCTTCATATCGACGAGGTTGTCTGTGGCGTGGGCCGCACCGGCACGTGGTTCGGGTACCAGCAATACGGTATCAAGCCCGATTTCGTGACCATGGCCAAGGGCGTTGCATCGGGTTATGCCGCGATTGCCTGCATGGTTACCACCGAGGAAGTCTTTGACTTGTTCAAAGACGATGCCGCGGACCCGATGAACTATTTCCGCGATATCTCGACCTTTGGTGGGTGCACCGCTGGTCCGGCAGCGGCCATCGAGAACATGCGCATCATTCAGGATGAAAACCTGTTGCAGAACTGCACGGACATGGGCGCGCGTATGACGAACAACCTTCTGGCGCTGATGGCCAAGCACAAGGTCATCGGCGATGTGCGCGGCAAAGGCCTGTTCCTGGGGGCCGAACTGGTTGTGGATCGTGGCACCAAAGAGCCGGTGGACGAGAAACTGGCGCAGGCCGTTACTGCCGACTGTATGGCACAGGGCGTGATCATCGGCGTCACCAACCGCTCGATCCCCGGTCGCAACAACACGCTGTGCTTCTCGCCTGCGCTGATTGCTACGGCCGATGACATCGACCAGATCACCGACGCGGTTGACGGCGCGCTGGGGCGTGTGTTCGGGTAAGATCACCGATATCCCTAAAAAAAAGAAACCGGCGCGTGTTGCGCCGGTTTTTTTGTCGGGATGCTGGTCGTGAATGTGTACGTTCAGCCGTGATTATTCGGCCGCAACACCAACCTTTTCACCGGTTGCGATCAGGCTGTCCGGAAGAACGAAAGCAACCAGAACAAAGACGGCACCCAGTGCGATACCGAGAATATCGCCGGACATTAACAAAACACCCTCGTAAGCGGATCCCGGAACTGTACCCAGGGTGACTTTGCCGCCAGCAATTCCATCGAGCAGACCCGTGGCCTTCCAGGCCGGATATGTCGCCATATAGGCCGCAGCACCCAACAAACCACCGACGATGAAGAACAAGGCGTCACGGCGACCGGACGCAGCGGCGCAGACCCCTGTTCCCGGACAGTAGCCCGATGCAGCCCAGCCCGCACCCAGTAACAATCCGCCAATGAAGACACCGACATAGGCCGATTTCACCGACATATGGCCGACATCCACAAACCCCAGCATCTGCCCGCCGAACATGAGGATCGAACCGGTTCCGATTGCCAGAAGGATCGTTTTCATCAGCTGGAGTCGACGCAGTGTCAGCATGCCCACAATCCAATTTGGATTCGCTGCGCCAATCCGGTCAAGTACGGCTCCGAAAGCGGCGCCAATGATGATCGCAAGAATGATTTCCATCGCCTTATCCTTTCCGGTAGATCAGCATTGCCGTAGGAATTGCCGCTGCAAATGCTCCGGCTGCAAAGATATAGCCTGACAGGGCTGTCTGCATCATACCGGACATCATGTGACCGGATGTGCACCCACCCGCCAACCTGGCCCCATAGAGGACGACAAAGCCGCCCAATAGCGCGACCAGGTTTCGGGCCCAGGGCGTGTCGCCATAGTTTTCGCGCCAGATCATGGGCAGCTTGCCCTCGCCGCGTTCCAGACCGCCGCGCGCCTTGACCGACAAGAACGCCCCCGCGGCCATAGCCAAAACGAAAACAAAGCTGTAATTCAACGGATTGGATACGTATTTGGCGTATTTACCATTGGATTTCGCCATGTATGCGTTGGTTGAACTGTAACCGTCATCCGTCTGCGTCACGAATTCTGAATTGACGGTGTCCGCGATAATTCCGTCAAGGATGACGAATTGGGTCGAAACACCGATCGGCTTCACCAGAAGAACTGCCCCGAAGAACACGAGCCCTAGCAGAACACCTCCAACTTTCCAGTTTAGTGTCATGATTTCACCCTTCTCACTTATATTCATAAAATCATATATAATGTGATCCGGGGATTGTTACATGATCTAGATCAAACCGGTCATGCCTGAAACTGGTTGGCGTCATCCCAATGCAGAAGGGGTGGATGTCCTGATCCAAGAAGCGCCTGGAATGCGCCGCATGTTGCAACAAAAAAGACCGCCCCAAGGGGACGGCCTTTCTTTCACTGTCTCTTTTCAGAGGTTCAGGCAGCCAGAGCAGCCTGAGCTTTGGCGACGATCGCGCCGAACGCTTCCGGTTCGTGCACGGCCAGGTCGGCCAGAACTTTGCGGTCCACTTCGATACCGGCCAGGTTCAGACCGTTGATGAAGCGGGAATATGTCAGAGCCTCGTCATGGCTGCGCACAGCAGCGTTGATCCGCTGGATCCACAGCGCGCGGAAGTTGCGCTTGCGGTTCTTGCGGTCACGGGTCGCGTACTGGTTGGCCTTGTCGACGGCCTGAGTTGCGACTTTGAAGTTGCTCTTGCGACGACCATAATAGCCTTTTGCGGCCTTGATGATCTTCTTGTGACGGGCGTGAGTTACGGTTCCACCTTTAACGCGGGACATCTCTTACATCTCCTCTTAGCGGTCGTAGGGCATGTAGCCCTTGACGATCTTTGCGTCGGGGGCGGACAGGGTGGTGTTGCCACGGGCATCGCGGATGAATTTCTTGGTCCGCTTGATCATGCCGTGCCGTTTGCCGGCCTGGCCAGCAAGGACCTTACCGGTCGCAGTCACCTTGAAGCGCTTCTTGGCGCTTGATTTGGTCTTCATCTTAGGCATTTCCGTCTCCTTTTCCGGGTTCGGTTTCAGACGCGACTCGGCATGCCATCTCGGCCGGTCACGCGATCAGAAGCGCCGTTTACGCAAGTTCGGTCATACTGGCAAGGGGGTTTGGACCAGAATCTATGCTTTTTGCAGGCTGGTCAGGCACCGGGGCGACAAAAGCCGCCCCGGTGATTGGACTTAGTGTTCAAATTTGCGGATTTCACCGCTCTTCAGCCTTGCGGAGTAGGACGCCAGTTCCTGCCGCACCACTTTCATCAGGAAGTAGAGGGCAAAGACGTTCACAACCGCCATCGCAAAGATCGCCGCATCCGAGAAGTCGATAACCGGACCGAGGTTGGCTGCAGCACCGATCACCACGAAGACGCAGAAGATGATCTTGAAGATCAGCTCTTTTGTGTGACCTTCTCCGAACAGGTAGGTCCAGGCCTTCAGGCCATAGTAGGACCAGCTGATCATTGTCGAGAAGGCAAACAGGATCACCGCGATCGCAAGGATGTACGGGAACCAGCTGAACGCGCTGGCAAAGGCGGCAGAGGTCAGGCTGACGCCGGAATTGCCATCCACTGTTGCGATGGCGGAACCCGCCTCGTTCAGCATGTAGTTGCCGGTTTGAGGGTCGATGATCAGCTGTTGCGTGATGATGATCACCAGTGCCGTCATGGTACAGATCACGACGGTATCGATGAACGGTTCAAGCAGCGATACAAAACCCTCGGTGATCGGTTCCTTGGTCCGAACCGCCGAGTGCGCAATCGCCGCCGAGCCAACGCCCGCCTCGTTCGAGAATGCCGCGCGCTTGAAGCCCTGGATCAGCGCGCCGACCATGCCCCCTGCTACGCCCAGCCCCGTGAAGGCACCGGCAAAGATCTGACCAAAGGCCCAGCCGATCATGTCCGCATTCATCGCGATGATGACCAGTGCGGTGGCGACATACAGCACACCCATGAACGGCACGACCTTTTCAGTCACCCGAGCGATGGATTTCAGACCGCCAACAATGACCATGAACACGACCGCGGCAAAAACAATACCGGTAATCCAGCCCGGATAGTCGCCAACGATACCGGCGATCTGCTGATGCGCCTGGTTAGCCTGGAACATGTTCCCGCCGCCCAACGCGCCCAGAATACAGAAGATCGAGAACAGCACCGCCAGGATCTTACCACCGGGCAGACCCAGCTCGTCGAAGCCCTTGGACATGTAATACATCGGGCCACCTGAAACGGTGCCGTCTTCGTATTCATTGCGGTATTTCACGCCCAGCGTACATTCGGTGAACTTCGATGCCATGCCCAGAAGACCCGCAAGGATCATCCAGAAGGTTGCGCCTGGCCCACCGATGCCAATGGCAACGGCCACGCCCGCGATGTTCCCCAGGCCCACAGTGCCGGACAGCGCCGTGGCCAATGCCTGAAAGTGGCTGACCTCGCCCGCGTCGTTGGGATCGGAATAGTCACCTTTGACAAGGCTGATCGCGTGACCAAAAAACCGCAACTGCACAAGCGCGAAATACAGCGTGAAAACCGATGCAGCGATGACCAGCCACATAACGATCCACGGAAAGCTGGTTCCGGGCAGCGGTGCAAATATGAAGCTGACAAACGGCCCGGTCAGGTTTGCAAAGGCCTGATTGATTTTTTCGTCCAGTCCCGGCGCCTCTTGCGCAAGGGCAGGGCTGGCGGCAATGGTGGCGGCCGTTACGGCGCCAAGTGTTTTTAGCGTTCTCATTTTAGCCCTCCCCTCAGTTCACGACCGTAACCGGAACGTCGGCATGCATCACCAGATATTGCGTCGAACTGCCGAACAGGCGTTTCTTGATCCCGTCCGCAGATGCCCGGCCCACGACGATTTGCGAGCCTCCGTTTTCGACAGTGATGGCGTTCAGCGTTTCCGCCACATCGCCATGGCGCACAATGCCCTGCGCCTCGAAACCCGCTGCCCTGAGGGCCTCTACGGCTGGTGTCACGACACGCGACAACGCCAGATCAACCTCTTCTTCGCGGCGCTTGTGGCGCTGGGCGTTTTCTTCAGGTGTCTGGAATGTGTAAGGTGACCATTCGATCACATAAGCGACCAGCAAATCGCACGTTCCGATCAGCTTTGCCAAATCCTTGGCAAAGGCAATCGCACGCTCGCCGGTTTCAGTCCCGTCGAGTCCTATGACAATCTTTGTTGTCATTTCGTTCCTCCGTTTTTGTTGTTAAGGCCGGGGCCCACGCCCCCGGCAGGGCGGCCGGAACTTGGAACTTTTCAACAAGACCGCCCTTTGGTAAGTATTAGGAAATTTCACTAGGAATTGGAGATTTTTTTGGGCCATTTTCAGTGTAATTTATCGAATTGCGCCAAAAATACAGGGAATTTTACTGATTAGCAGAGATTTAGACAATATCGATCAACGCATCCTGTACGAGCTGGAGGCCAATGGCCGGCTCTCGATAGTTGAGTTGGCGGCGCGCGTAAACCTTACCAATACGCCCTGTTCCGAGCGTGTAAAACGACTTGAGAAGAATGGTTATATCAAAGGGTACAGAGCCGTCGTCGACAAGGAAAGGATGGGGCTGGCGCTGCTGACCGTGGTGCAGGTATCCCTGGTCGCAACTGCGGAACAATCCCTTGTGAAATTCAATGAGGCTGTTCGGAATGTGTCGGAAATCGAAAGCTGCCTGATGGTGGCGGGATCGTTTGATTATCTCTTGACCGTTCGAACGCGCGATATTGCACATTTCCGGCTGGTTCTGGGCGAGAAGATCAACAAGCTACCGGGGATACATCAGACCAGCTCTTTTACAGTTATGGAGATTGTAAAAGAGCCGGTTGGCTGACATGACACTCGGGCCCGAGTGTCGGGGTTCGGTTATTCCGGATCCGTGCTGTAGATCAGCCGTTCATCACACGGGGCCACGCGCAGAATGTTAGTCGTGCCCGGTACGTTGAAGGGGACACCGGCCGTAACCACGATCTGATCGGTTTCGGTTGCAAACCCCCCTGCCCGCGCCGCGCGGGCCGCGTTGACCACGGCGCTTTTGAACCGCTGGAGTTCGGGCGTCATGACGCAATTGCAGCCCCAGCTCAGGCAAAGCCTGCGCGCAGTTCCCATCAGCGATGTCATCGCAATGATCGGAACACCGGGACGTTCACGGGCTGTCAATGAGGCGGTGGTTCCGCTTTGCGTAAAGCAGCAGATGGCCTTGATATCGGTCTTTTCAGCAATCTCTCGGGCGGCCGCGACGATGGCATCGGCCACAGTGCTTCCTTTTGCCGTGCGGGACGCGGCGATAATCTGGGAATAGGTCGGGTCGGCCTCGACCTCGATGGCGACCTTATTCATGGTCTGCACGGCCTCAACCGGATAAGCACCTGCCGCCGATTCCGCGCTGAGCATAATGGCGTCAGTGCCCTCATAGATCGCGGTGGCCACATCCGACACTTCGGCGCGGGTGGGCATCGGGCTTTCGATCATGCTTTCCAGCATCTGGGTGGCGACAATGACTGGCTTGGCGGCACTACGGCACTTGCGGACCAGCCTCTTTTGAATGGGCGGCACCGCAGATACCGGCAGTTCCACACCCAAATCGCCCCGCGCCACCATGATCCCGTCCGACGCATCTAGGATGTCGTCGAACGCCTCGACCGCCGCCGGCTTTTCGATCTTCGACAGGATCGCGGCGCGTCCATCAGCCAGCGCGCGGGCCTCGAACACATCCTTGGCGCGTTGCACGAAACTCAGCGCCAGCCAGTCAACGCCCAATTGGCAGACAAACTCAAGGTCACCGCGGTCCTTCTCCGACAAGGCCGCCAGCGGCAGCACCACATCCGGGACGTTCACACCCTTGCGGTTCGAGATCGTACCGCCGACCTCAACTGTGCAATTGGCAAAGTCCTGACCACAATCTTGAACGATCAGACGGATCTTGCCGTCATTGACCAGAAGGCGCGCGCCCGGTTCAAGGGCCGCGAAAATCTCGGGGTGCGGCAGGCACACGCGGGCGGTGTCGCCGGGAGCCGGATCAAGGTCCAGACGGAACGCCGCGCCCTCTTCCAGTTCCTCCGCATCATTTGCAAAAACACCAACCCGCAGCTTGGGACCCTGAAGGTCAGCCAGAATGGCAATCGGGCTGTCCAGATCCTTTTCAACCTGCCGAATAATCTTGTGGCGTTCACGTATCTCGTCATGGCTGCCGTGGCTCATGTTCAGACGGAACACATCCGCCCCGGCCTCGTGCAGGGCGCGAATGGTGTCATAGTCACTGGACGCCGGTCCCAGCGTCGCCACGATTTTTACATTCCTCAGGCGTCGCATTGGTCTTGACCTCCTCATGCCGGTTCAGATTGCGCAGATCAGCTTTTGCAAAATGTTACCGCAAACACTGCTGTGGCGCTTATTGCGCAATTCCCTTTTTAAAGCAACTGCCCTACACCTGCGACAAACTAGATGACAGGCTTATGACTTACACCCCGTTTTTTGTTCACGGCGCGGATCGCCCGTCCCGATGGCTGATCACATGCGACCACGCAACCAACATCGTCCCCCCCGAGGTCAATGACGGAGACCTTGGCCTGCCGCGCGAGGATATGGAGCGCCATATCGCCTATGATGTCGGCGCGTATGAGGTATCAAAACATCTGGGCGAGATTCTGAACGCGCCAGTGATTGCCGCCAATTTCTCGCGCCTTGTAATCGACCCGAACCGAGGGGAAGATGACCCCACGCTGTTGATGAAACTGTATGACGGGTCGATCATTCCCGGCAACCGCCACGCCGATGCCGCCGAGCGCGAACGCCGCCTGAACATGTGTTATCGCCCCTACCACACAGCGTTGGCCGAGTTGGCGGCACTGCCACATGCGGTAATTGTGTCGATGCACTCCTTCACGCGCCAGTTGCGTGGACGTGACCCCCGACCATGGCACATTGGCGTATTGCACACCCCGGACGAGCGGTTCTCGCGTCCTTTGATCGAACGGCTGCAACAGGAAGATGACCTGTGCGTTGGTGTCAATGAACCCTATACCGGCGTTTTGCCGGGTGATGCGATTGACAAACACTGCACCGCTTTTGGCCGTCCCAATGCATTGATCGAGCTGCGCAACGACCTGATCGCCGATCATGCCGGACAACGGCATTGGGCCGAGCGGTTGGCGGTAATCCTGCAAGAAGCGCTGGACGCCAGCAACCTTTGACCGCAAGGTTTGCAGGGACGTTCCACCCATCACGCCATTGTGAGCAAAACCCCTGATCCCCATATAATGCGGGAAAGGGGATCGTCATGACACATGAGTTTCTGACAACGTTTTTCGGTTGGATGGCCGCGCTTAATATCGCGGTTTTGCTGTTCACCACCGTCATGATTCTGCTTTTGCAGGACTGGATCGCTGGCATTCACGGCAGGATGTTTCAGGTGGATCGCGCCGACGTGAAACGTGCCTATTTCAGATACCTTGCCAACTACAAGATCCTGACACTGATCTCTTGCATCGTGCCCTGGCTGGCCTTGAAACTGATGTAGGTAGCGCTGACCAAAAGCGCCGTAGTTGTAACGACACGGCAGGATTGTTAGGTCAGACGCAACACACACTGCCTTCCGGAGCCACAAGATGGACAAGCAAACCGAAATCGAACTTCAGGCTGCCGCCTTTCGTCGGCTGCAAAAGCACCTGATGGAAGACCGCACCGATGTGCAGAACATAGACATGATGAATCTAGCCGGGTTCTGTCGAAACTGCCTGTCGCGCTGGTATCAGGAAGCGGCCAATGAAAAAGGCATCGAGATGGGCAAGGACGAGGCCCGAGAACTTTTCTACGGCATGACCATGGATAAATGGAAAGCCAATTATCAAACCGAGGCCAGCGCTGAAAAACAGGCCGCCTTCAAGGTCGCGTTTGAAGAGAATGTAACGAAAAAGGGCTAGGCCCAATACGAAAAAGGCCCGCCAGATTGGCGGGCCTTTTTCTTTAGATCGCCGCCTTGCGGCTTTCGTCCAGATAAATCTCGCGCAAGCGTTTTGCAATCGGCCCCGGCGTACCGTCACCCAGCGCAACTCCGTCGATTTCAACCACCGGCATTACAAAGGCACTGGCCGAGGTGGTGAATGCTTCGTCCGCCTCTTTGGCTTCGTCGATGGTGAACAGACGCTCTTCGATTTCCATCTGCGCCTCAGCCGCCATGCGCAGCACGGCCTTTCGGGTGATGCCGTGCAGGATATCGTTGGACAGCGGGCGGGTGACAATCTTGCCGTTTTTGACGAAATAGGCGTTGTTGCTGGTGCCCTCGGTCACAAAGCCGTCCTCGACCAGCCATGCGTCGTCGCAACCTGCCTTCTTGGCCATCATCTTGCCCATCGACGGGTAGAGCAATTGCACCGTTTTGATGTCGCGGCGGCCCCAGCGGATGTCTTCGATCGAGATGATCTTGGCGCCTTTCCTTGCCGCCGGGCTGTCAGCCAGCCCCGGCTTGTTCTGCGTGAACAGAACGAGGCTGGGCTGGGTATCTGCCGACGGAAACACAAAATCCCGGTCGCCATCGCTGCCGCGCGAAACCTGCAGATAGACCAAACCTTCCTCGATACCGTTCAGCTCAATCAGCTTACGGTGGATTTCCAACAGTTCATCCTTGGTGCAGGGCTCGGCCATCTCCAGCTCGTTCAGCGAGCGCTTCAGACGGACTGAGTGACCTTCGAAGTCGATCAGCTTGCCGTCCAGCACACTGGTGACTTCGTAGACCGCGTCCGCAAACAGGAAGCCACGGTCAAAAATGGAAACCTTGGCCTCGGTCTCCGGCAGATATTCGCCATTTACGTAAACGGTGCGGGTCATGTTCGTCTCCTCAACCCCAAAGTGCGGCCGCAGGCGGGTGCACTCCGGCGTCGTCAAAATCCAGCGGGGTGTCGCGGTCTTCGGCCAACAGAAGCGGGCCGTCAAGGTCCGTTACCATCGCACCCTGTGCCAGCAATGTCGCAGGTGCCATGGCTAGCGAGCTGCCGACCATGCATCCCACCATAATGTCATAGCCTTCGGCAATCGCCGCTTTGCGCAACTCCAGCGCCTCGGTCAGGCCCCCGGTCTTGTCGAGCTTGATGTTGATGACATCATATTTGCCCTTCAACTTGGGCAGGCTGGCGCGGTCATGGCAGGACTCGTCAGCACAGACTGGCACCGGGCGCTTCATCCCGATCAATGCGTCGTCATCTCCTGCGGGCAAGGGCTGTTCCACCAACGCCACGCCCAGCCGCACCAGATGCGGGGCGAGGTCGGCGTAAACCTCGGCCGACCAGCCTTCGTTTGCATCCACAATGATCTTGGAGTTCGGCGCCCCTGCTCGCACTGCCTCAAGTCGGGGCATATCATCGGGCGTGCCCAGCTTGATCTTCAGAAGCGGGCGATGCGCGTTCCCGGCGGCCTGCGCCTGCATTGCCTCGGGGGTGTCCAGCGACAATGTATAGGCGGTGATCTCGGGGCCGGGCTTGGGCAGACCTGCCAGGTCCCAGGCGCGTTTGCCGGTTCGTTTGCACTCCAGATCCCACAAGGCGCAATCCACGGCGTTTCGCGCGGCACCTGCTGGCAGCAGACCCATCAGCGACCGGCGGTTGACATCCGCGGGCAGACCGGCAATCTCGGCCTCTACGGACTCCAGCGTTTCGTCATAACGCGCATAAGGAACGCATTCGCCCCAGCCCTGATGAGTTCCGTCCGACACCCGAACCGTCAGCACCTTTGCTTCGGTCCGCGACCCGCGCGAGATGGTGAAGACCTGCGCCAGCCGGAACACATCGCGAGAAACCTCAATCTGCACGCACCCGTTCCTTCATCTTTTCCCAAATACTCACGCCGGAGGCGAAACAGCCCCGCCTCCGGCGCATTGTTCAGATCACATTGCGGCCAGCGCGTCCACCAGCTTGCCCGAACCAAAGCGGAACGGGTCGGTCGCAGGCAGGCCCATATCCGCTTCGATCTTGGCCAGGTAGGCGGTCGCGTCAGCCTCGGACATGTGCTGCGTGTTGACCGAAACGCCAACAACCTGACAATCCGGGTTTGCCACTTTGGCCAGTGCCAGCGCGGTGTCGCGCAGGGCCTCCAATGTCGGCAGTTGATAGGTTGGCAAGCCGCGCATATGCGCACGGGTCGGTTCATGGCTCAGGATCAGGGCGTCCGGCTGGCCGCCATGGATCAGTGCCATGGTCACGCCGGAATAGGATACGTGGAACAATGATCCCTGCCCTTCGATCAGATCCCAGTGATCCTCGTCATTGTCCGGTGTCAGCCATTCGACCGAACCAGCCATGAAATCGGCAATGACTGCGTCCAGCGGCACACCGTCACCGGTGATCAGGATGCCGGTCTGGCCGGTCGCGCGGAAGGTCGATTTCATCCCGCGCTCACGCATCTCGGCGTCCATCGCCAGCGCGGTGTACATCTTGCCAACCGAACAGTCTGTTCCGACGGCCAGACACCGCTTGCCCTTGCGCTTGATCCCGTTTGCGATCGGGTAATCGATCTCGGGCACCCGTACATCATGCAGTTTTCGCCCGGTTGCTTCGGCAACCGCTACCAGGTCGGGCTCATCCCGCAGCAGGTTATGCAACCCCGAGGCCAGGTCGAACCCTTCCTCAAGCGCCATAACCAGAACCTTTTTCCAGTCCTGGCTGATCACACCGCCGCGGTTTGCCACGCCGATCACCAGCGTCTTGGCACCGGCTTCTTTCGCTTCGGTCAGGGTCATGTCAGTCAAGCCCAGATCGGCCTTGCAGCCATCCATTCGATACTGGCCCACGGCGTTTTCCGGACGCCAGTCCTTGATCCCAACAGCCACTTTGGCCGCCAATTGGTCGGGCGCATCGCCCAGGAACAGCAGGTACGGTGTCTCGATCATTGCGGTCACTCCTTTGATTCCGGCGCAGGCTAGAGAAGCGGTAACACGAGCGCTTCGCGTTCTAGTCCGTCAACTGCGACCCATGCGCGAGATTCTTGCGCCATGTCACCAATGTGCGCAAAAATCTTCGAAGTTTTCAAATTGATTAAACTTTAGTCACCCCACTCGGGTTGTTTGAAGCTTCTTTCTGCGACCGCATTGCCGCAGATGCACAATCACCCTTGCGCCACGTCGCGCAATTTAATACCTCATTGAGCAGAAAAATCGCAATTTCATTACTCAGACGAGGTCCTGATGAGCTTTCGCATCCAACCTGCCGCACCGGCGCGTCCCAATCGCTGTCAGCTGTTTGGCCCGGGGTCGAACACCAAACTGTTCCCGAAGATGGCAGCATCCGCTGCGGATGTGATCAACCTCGATCTTGAAGACTCAGTTGCGCCTTCGGACAAGGATGCGGCCCGCGCCAATGTCATCGAAGCGCTGAACACCGTGGACTGGGGCAACAAATACATGTCCGTTCGCATCAACGGATTGGACACCCCGTACTGGTATCGCGACGTTGTCGATGTACTGGAACAGGCGGGCGACCGTCTGGATCAGATCATGATTCCCAAGGTCGGCTGTGCGGCAGATGTCTATGCGGTGGACGCACTGGTTACCGCCATCGAACGCGCCAAAGGTCGTGCCAAACCGATCAGCTTCGAAGTTATCATCGAATCCGCGGCTGGCATCGCCCATGTCGAAGAAATCGCGGCCTCCTCGCCTCGTTTGCAGGCTATGAGCCTTGGCGCGGCTGATTTTGCCGCTTCGATGGGGATGCAAACCACCGGCATCGGCGGCACGCAGGAAAACTATTACATGCTGCACGAGGGTGCGAAACACTGGTCGGATCCATGGCACTGGGCACAGGCGGCCATCGTCGCCGCGTGCCGCACCCATGGCGTGCTGCCAGTCGACGGGCCCTTCGGTGATTTCAGCGATGACGAGGGGTACGTTGCACAGGCCAAACGCTCGGCCACGCTGGGCATGGTGGGCAAATGGGCCATCCATCCAAAGCAGATCGCGCTGGCCAATCAGGTCTTCACCCCGTCGGAGGAAGCCGTGTCAGAGGCCCGCGAAATCCTCGCAGCGATGGAGCAGGCCAAAGCCAATGGCGAAGGTGCGACAGTTTACAAAGGACGTCTGGTCGACATCGCGTCGATCAAGCAGGCCGAAGTGATCGTGGCACAGGCCGAACTGATCGCGGCCAACGGCTGAGAAACAAAAAAAGGCGCCTGCCCTGGCGCCTTTTTCAGGTGTTTTCTGGCGTCACCGCCCAAAGACAGCATTCGGCGTCCAGGTGAACCTTTCGCCTTTTTTACCCGACTTCATCATCAGGCAGGATGTTCCAAGCTTCTGGAAATAGATAATCTTGAGCGGGTACCACCCGGCCTTGGGCACTTCGACTTCGGTCCGCTGGTTGGCCTCGCAGCCCTGAATACCCGTGACATAGCCGATATTCTGGCCTCCGACGAATGCTTCTATCCCGTCATTCGACCAGGTTTCCAACTCGTAAACCCCAGGCGAGTCGAACCGCATATATCCCGTAATCTCGGCGGCAACATTGTAAGCTCCGTCAAATGTCATGACATTGTCACCCTGATTGGTGTCCCTGTAATCCAATCCCTGCAGCGGTTGCCCAGGCTGTGCTTTGGACAGCATGCTTTTTGCCTGACTCAGATCGCGGATCTTCTTGTGTTGATTGCCCGTGCCAATGTATTTCACATTCAGCCCTGCCTTCGGAGAAGGCTGCGGGTTGGCAGGTTGCAGTTTCAGCGGGGCAGACAAGGCAGCCCCGGCAACCACTGACAAGGCAACTGCGGCCGCCACTGTTCGAACGCGTTTCATCGTAATCTCCCTGTTTGCGTGCCGTTATGGCTGTGCATATCCCCTGGCAACGTCATTTCCACGACATTAGGCCGTGAGTTTTCGCCCTGCAAGTGAGTGTGCCTTCACAATTCAAGACGTCACGCCCGTAAATTCTTGGGCGAACCCATAACCACATAAGATGTGATCGAGGTGACATGCGGCAGCGTTCCCAACACCTCGGTATGGAAGGTCTTGTAAGACGGCAGGTCTGCACATTCGACCCGCAGCAAGTATTCGATTGTTCCTGTTATGTTGTGGCACTCGACAACTTCCGGCGCTTGTTGGAGCGCGCGTTCAAACCCCTCCTGCGCGGCCTTCGTATGCTCGCCCAGCCCTACACCGATGTAGGCGACAAAGCCGATACCCATCGCCGCCGGGTCCAGAACTGCGCGATACCCCGTGATCACCCCGGCCTTTTCAAGCTCTTGCACGCGGCGCAGACAAGCAGAAGGGGAAAGGCCCACACGCTCGGCCAGATCCAGATTGCTGATCCGTCCGTCGCGAGATAGCTCTTGCAATATCTGGCGGTTTATCCGGTCATTTTTCATCATTGATTGCACAACTACAGGAAACACGCACAAAAAAGCAATTTCATTTGCCGCAGCGCGGACAATACTTCGCCCCATGACTTATGACATCCTGATGGCCCTGATCGCCTTTGCCTTCGTAACCTCGATCACACCGGGGCCGAACAACCTGATGCTGATGGCTTCGGGGGCGAATTTCGGCTTCCGACGCTCGATCCCGCATATGTTGGGCATTGGGCTTGGCTTTACCTTCATGGTGCTGCTTGTCGGGGCCGGTCTGGTGCAGGTCTTTGACCGGTATCCCGTCAGCTATACAGTGTTGAAAGTCCTGTCGGTGATCTATCTGCTCTATCTGGCCTGGAAGATCGCGCATGCCGCGCCGGCAAACAGCGCCGAAGCCACCGGCGTGCCCATGACATTTCTGCAAGCCGCAGCGTTTCAATGGGTAAACCCAAAAGCCTGGGCCATGGCCCTGACCGCCACCACGGCCTATACACCAGATCGGACGATGTATGCGATTGCCATCGTTGCGTTTGTCTTCGGAGCCGTCAACTTACCGTCCGTCAGCACATGGACCGTTCTGGGACAGCAGATGGCCCGGATGCTGACGAACCCGCGCCGATTGGTCGTATTCAACTGGACAATGGCTGTGCTGCTTGTGGTTTCGCTCTATCCCGTGCTTTGGCCGGGGTGAGTTTCCTCAATGGTCGATTTCAGTGATTGTTTTGCTGGGCATGTCGGGAATGTGCTGGCAAGCAAACGAATCTCTTAATCTGATCAACGGCTTTTGACATGAAAGATGCCGCTTCCGTGTCATCTAGTTGCATCTGAGGCCAGCCAGCGGCATATAGCTAGGAAAATTCACGCAGATGAGGCGTCATGACCCAGTATCTGGATTTCGAAAAACCGCTGGCCGAGATCGAAGGCAAAGCTGAAGAGCTGCGCGCGCTGGCCCGTGCCAACGAAGAAATGGATGTGGCCGAAGAAGCCGCCGCGCTGGATGCCAAAGCCTCCAAGCTGCTGGATGAACTCTATCGCGACCTGACACCCTGGCGGAAGTGCCAGGTGGCGCGTCACCCGGAACGCCCGCATTGCAAGGATTACGTGGACGCATTGTTCACCGAGTTCACACCGCTGGCCGGGGATCGCAATTTTGCCGATGATTTGGCCGTTATCGGTGGTCTTGCGCGCTTTAACGATCAGCCGGTAATGGTGATCGGCCACGAAAAGGGCAGCGATACCAAGTCGCGGATCGAACGCAATTTCGGGATGGCCCGCCCCGAGGGGTATCGCAAGGCCGTGCGCCTGATGGAGATGGCGGGTCGTTTTGGCCTGCCTGTCATTACCCTGATCGACACCGCCGGTGCCTATCCCGGCAAAGGGGCCGAGGAACGCGGTCAATCCGAGGCGATTGCCCGGTCGACCGAGATGTGCCTGAAAATCGGCGTGCCGCTGGTTTCGGTCATCATCGGCGAAGGCGGCTCGGGCGGCGCTGTGGCGTTTGCGACCGCTAACCGTGTGGCGATGCTGGAGCATTCGGTCTATTCGGTGATCTCGCCGGAAGGCTGTGCATCGATCCTGTGGAAAGATGCCGAAAAGATGCGTGAAGCGGCCGAAGCGCTGCGTTTGACCGCTCAGGATTTGCACAAACTGGGTGTGTGTGACCGGATCATCCCGGAACCCAAGGGTGGCGCACATCGCGATCGCCCGTCTACGGTTGAGTCGGTGCGCGCGGCCATCACCGCCATGTTGGCGGAATTGGACGGCAAGGACGGGGCGGCCCTGATAAAAGACCGCCGTCAGAAGTTCCTTGATATCGGGTCGAAAGGGCTGGCGGCGTAACGGTCAGCCACCCAACCTGCGCAACAACGCAACCGAAGGCTCACCTGTCACGGGCAGACCATTGGCGCTTTGATAAGCGCTGATGGCTGTAGTGGTGTTGTTTCCGATCACGCCATCTGCGCCCTGGGTGTCATACCCCGCAGATGTCAGGCGGCGCTGCAATTCCTTGCGGTCGTCCAGCGTCAGCCCACTTGCGTCCGGCCCAAACGAGGCCTGAAACGGCGCGCCGCCCGCGATCCTGTCCGCCAGATGACCGACACCGATCGCGTAGCTGTCCGAGTTGTTGTAGCGTTTGATCACCTGGAAATTGCGAAACACAGCGATGCGGGGCCCGGGTGTTTGCGGCTGCAACACGGCTACCGGAGCACCGGATACACGCCCCGCCTCTCCGCCCCACGGTTGGCCCCGCACCCAACCTGCACGCGCCAGATAGGCCGCCGTCGAGGCCAGCGCATCTGTCGGATCATCTGACCAGATGTCGCGCCGCCCGTCGCCGGTGAAATCCACGGCATAGGCAAGATACGAGGTCGGAATGAACTGCGTGTGCCCCATCGCCCCGGCCCAACTGCCGGTCATGTTGGCAGGCGTGGTATCGCCGTTCTGGAGGATCTTCATCGCCGCGATCAGCTGGCTTTCAAAAAACTGCCCGCGCCGGCCATCATAAGCCAGCGTCGACAACGCCGATATAACAGGCACATCACCGCGGCGCGCGCCATAGCGGCTTTCCAGCCCCCAGACGGCCACGACGATTTCCTTATCCACGCCATATTGCGCCTCGATCCGCGACAGAGTGCCGTTATGTTGCCGCAGCATCTGCTGGCCGGTGCTGATCCGCTCGTCCGACGCCGCGATGGCTAGGTAATCTTCGAGGCTGCGCTTGAATTCGACCTGATTTCGATCGCGTTCGATTACGTCGGGCAAATACCCGGCCCCCTGAAAGGCGCGGTCAACGGTTGTCCGGGAAATCCCCTGCGACACTGCCCTGCCCTTGAAACCGGCAACCCAGGCATCCCACCCGGCATTGGGAACAGCCCGCATCCGGGTTGCAGGCGTGCCGGACGGAGCGGCGCCACCCGTGCAGGCGGCCAAAAGCGTTGATCCGAGGCAAATGGAAAAGGTCCGGCGAGTTATCATGGTTTGGGTCTGCTCTTGTTTGTGATTTGCCGCAAGAGTAACCCAGCCGGGTTGCACAGGCCAGAACAGTGACACCTTGGAAGGGCGCTTTGACGATGTCGGCAGGAAGCCGCTCAGCTGACCAGCAAACGCAGCCCTTGTGTCACATCCGAGCGCACTGCCAGCCGCAATCCCGGCTCGTCCCCGGCCTTAAGCGCGGCGATGATCAGCTTGTGGTAATGTGGCGGCTCTGCGCGTCTGAGGCGTCCGTAAAGAGCCCGCATCGTCGGCCCAAGCTGCAGCCAGACAGTTTCGGCAATGGCCAGCATCGCAGGAGCCTGAGCGCGCAGATACAGGGTTCTGTGAAATTCCAGGTTCGAACGGATATAGCCAACCGCATCCCGTTTGGTCACCATCTCGGCAACTGTCATGTTGATGCTCTGCAACCTATCGATCAGGGCCATGTGTGCCCTGGGCAAGGCCCGGCTTGCCAGTTCGACCTCAAGCAAGGCGCGCAAGGCAGCCAGTTCCTCAATCCGGTCATTCGTCAGCTCCGGGGTCGATACCCGGCCCGATGTAGACAGGAACAATGCCCCTTCTGCGGCCAGGCGGCGCACCGCCTCTCGCGCCGGGGTCATTGAGACGCCGAACTCCTTGCCGATGCCCCGCAGGGTCAGGGCCTGCCCCGGTGCCATCTCACCATGCATGATCCGGGATCGCAGTGCCCGGTACACCCGGTCATGTGTTGCGGTCTGGGTTTCGGAAGGGCGCGCGGTCAACATATGCTCATGTGATCACAAAAAGGCGCCACGTCAACTCGGCTCGGTATCAAATCTGTAGCGATGCAACTCGGCCCCGTTGTCGCGCAACCAGCGGCGGGGCGGCTTATACGGGCCAAATATCTTTTCGACCTGCGCCCAGAAGGCAGGTGAGTGGTTCATCTCGGCAAGATGTGCCACCTCATGCGCCGCAACATAGTGCAACACATCAGGAGGCGCCAGAATAAGGCGCCACGAAAACATCAATCCGCCATGCGAGCTGCACGACCCCCAACGCGACCGCGTGTCACGCAGGCTGAGTGTCGTGTACGAACGCCCCAGCATGGCTGCATAATCATCACAGGCTCCGGTCAACCGGTCCCGCGCCAGTTCCTTCAGGAACCGGCCCAACCTGCGGGCCTCGGCTCCTGTGGGCACGGCAACCTCATCTGCATTCAGCAGAACCCGCCGCCCGGTTGCAGGAACGATTCGGCGCGCTTTCCCTTCGATCGGGATCACTTGCCCAAACTGCACGGTGGTCATATCGGGCCGACCCTGAAGATGCTGCCGGATCCACCCTTCTTTGGTGCGCGCAAAACTCAAGGCCTCAGATTCCGGCACGCCATTCGGGTAAGTCAACGTGACGCGCCCATCCAGCTGGGAGATTCGCAGGCTGATACGCCGCGCCCGAGCCGATTTGCGCAATCTCAGTGGCACCGGCGGTGTCCCTGGCAATGCGTGCTCTCCCATATCGCGACCTCTCTTGCGCAAAGACTTTGACAGTGCCCTCTGCCTGTGGCAGGTGAGCTGAATCATTTAGACGACTCACCTGATATCAAGGGGATTTGACATGCCCAAGGAAGAATGGGGCGTAAAGCGTGTTTGCCCGACAACCGGTAAGCGGTTTTACGACCTGAACAAGGACCCGATCATCAGCCCCTACACTGGCGAGATCGTGGAGCTTGAAACATCCAAAAGCCGTATGATCTCGGCGGATGCAGAAGACGCAGCTTCGGTCAAAGCACGTGAAAACACGGCGGATGACGATCTGGTTCTGGACGATGATGACAACGTCGACGTGGATTTGGATGACGATCTGCTGGACGATGATGATGACGACAATGATGATGTTTCTCTGGACGACATCACCGACATGTCATCAGACGACGACAACTGACCAAGTAAAAGGCGATCCCCAGGGTCGCCTTTTTCACCTGAGGAGCAGCCCGGGTGAAAATTCGCGCCCGATTCAAACTTTGGACTTGCACTCGCTGCCGCTGTCTCCTAAACGTCCGTCCACCGTACCGATGGTACAATGATGGGGCCTTAGCTCAGTTGGGAGAGCGCTTGCATGGCATGCAAGAGGTCAGGGGTTCGACTCCCCTAGGCTCCACCAAAACCTAACAATACAACCAGATAGCAAGCATTAGAGCGGTGTGACACACAGGTGTGACACAAAATGAAGCTGTATGCATATCTCTCTCTGTCCCGACACGGCATCTACTACTTCCGTTGGCCCTTGCCCGACACAAGACCAAGCACCAAACGTCGGGCAGTGCATTGATCTGTCGCCCACCAGCCCCGGAAAACATCATTCCAACGGATCAGAGGCCGACGATGCACTAACAATCAAACTGGACCAGTCAGATGAGGCTGTTCACTATCAACAGCGGCCTCGTGATCACCAAACATAAACTGGCTAAACTGGTTGTTTGCGAGTGCGCCTTTGCTAAGTAGCTTACTCAAACGCCCCACAACGAGCTTCGCCGATAGCGTCATGGTGAGGTCCATAGCAACCCTCTGCACCATGGCCGTGCCAGTCACCGTGGTGATGCCTGTCCGTGCATGCGGCCATAGCTATGAGTATAGCCAAAAACGCCACCGTTCCCCGGGTTGCTTTTATGCTGATGCTCTGACCCATTTGCGAAGCACCTTGCCAACAACTTGGCAAACTACGCTTTGACACATGTCAACACTCAACCACAGCGTCGCCCAAATCACTGCAGTTAGGGGGGTATTAAGACGGTCCTTCTCGTGTTGCTGTCTAGGAAAAGGGGAAGCTTCAATCAATTGTCCGAACAAAAAACTGGTCGTGATCCGAAAAACCAAAGGGCTGGCGTTGTCATGCTTGGTCTACTGCAGTAGCGTCCTGAACCATGGTCATCCGACGATACTCACTATTGGTACTCGCTGGCATTCTGGTCATCCTGACCGGGCTTGTTGGCGTTGCTCACGCGCGATCGGATGGCTGCATCGGTCTTGGCTGTGAAAGCCACATGCAATCGGCAGAACACATTTTCGTGGCGAATAACAGCATCGACAAATCGACCCTACACAGCCACCACGACCCGGACAATTCAGGAACCGGCGAGTGTAATCCCACTATCTGCCAAGCAGTTGTTTTGCTCGCCCAAATCGGGGAAGCCGCGAAGAGTCAACGTGAAATTGCACCCGAGTTCCAGGTTGGAGCCCAAGCCAAGCCGATTGAGCCGGATAACCCTTACAAGCCCCCTGACCTTTGAAGCAGCGTAAATCCTTGCGAACATCTGCGACCTGCGCGTGCCGCTGTTCGCAGTGAATCGCAGCACTACCAGCTTCCAAAAGTCAGGATCAACTCATGAGAAAAAGTCTCTTATTCATCGGCGCAGGCACCGTCGCAGCCGTCGCCGCTTTCATAACCCTTCGGCCCGGCCCAATCGAAGAGGCCACATCGCCAGAGACAGGCACAGGCGGCGCCATAGTCGCAATTCAGATGCCGCCAATCGAGGGCAACGCAGTAATCGGTCAGCGTGTCTTTGATGTCTCTTGCGCTGCTTGCCACGGCGTCAATGCGGTCGGTGTAGAAGGCGCGGGACCGCCTCTGATCCACAAGATATACGAGCCCAGCCACCACGCTGACGAAGCCTTTCAGAGGGCGGTTTCACAAGGTGTAAGAAGCCATCATTGGCAGTTTGGTGACATGCCGCCGGTCGAGGGATTGACGCGAGGTGACGTTGCCATGGTGATCGCGTACATTCGTGAAATTCAACGTGCCAACGGAATAAATTGAGGACAGGACCATGAAAAAGATCGTAACTCTCGTAATCATGGCTGCTATTCCCAGCGGGGTACTGGCGCATTCCAAGGCCGAAGAAACGACACCTGCCAATGGGGCGACTGTAACCTCTGTGCCCGCTGAAATTGGCCTCAGCTTCACCAAGGACATCCGGCTGACGCGGATAGAGATGGCCCATGAAGAACACTCGGCAGTAAGCCTAGATTTGGGGGACCAGACAAGTTTTAGTCAGGAGTTCACGATCCCACTGCCGGGCAATGGAACCGGCACCTATGTCATCGAGTGGCGTGGTTTAGGTAAAGACGGCCATGCGATGCAGGGCGAGTTTTCCTTTTCCGTGGAATGAGCATGCCAGACATTTGGGGAGTTGTCGCAATCCTCGCAAAGCTGGTGCTCTACATCGGCTTTGCTGGGTCCACCGGGCTTGTCGTCGTGAAGTGCTTCTATTCCGAACTAGTCGCGCCGATAAGCCTTGCGATGAAGCGCCAAGCCATGGTCTTGGCGTGGCTTTCCCTCGCAGCAACGGTATTTGGCTTCATGCTCCGAGGAGCCGCCTTAACAGGCGGAGTTGACGGCATGGTCGATCCAGAGATGCTTGGCTTGCTTTGGCAAACATCCGTAGGCGACGTACTTGTTTATCGCCTTGCAGGCGCAGTGTTGATCCTTGTGGGACTGTCTGTTCCTCGCTTTGGCCTATGGATCGCGCTGTTGGGTGGCGCATTGGCCATGTGGTCCTTTGCACAGATCGGACATGTGCCGGAACTGGAGAGTTTTGGTGTCCAACTCTTGCTCCTGTTGCATCTTCTATGTGTAGCCTTTTGGGTGGGTATCTTTAGCCCGCTGCGGGGTATGGCTCTCATGCCTGAACACCTGACAGATGCTGCTGAACTAGGGCACAGGTTCGGACAAGCTGCTGCACTGATTGTGCCAACGCTGGTCGCGGCGGGTCTCTGGATGGCTTGGTTGTTTGTTGGCAATCTCCAAGGGCTCTTGTTCACTAGCTACGGTCAGGCTCTGTTGCTCAAAGTGTTCCTTGTGGCGCTGTTGTTGATCCTCGCCGCTGCCAACAAGCTCCGATTTGTTCCGGCCTTACAAAGCGGAGAGGCTAAAGCAGCGCAACGCCTCGCCCGATCTATCGAGGTTGAGGCAATAGTCGTATTTGCGGTTCTGGCGACAACGGCGACACTCACCAGCGTACTAACGCTTCCGAGTTAAGGTAGGTAGAGATGAACAAACACCTGTATGCACTCGCTATATGCAGTATTGGTACTAGCGTCGCTGCAGATCATGAGTTGTTAGACCGGGACCTCGCGAATGGGCAAAAACTCTACGCAGAGTACTGTGCCTCGTGCCATAGAGTTAATCTGGAAGGCCAACCCGACTGGCAAACACCCGGCGATGACGGAGTGTTACCCGCCCCACCACATGACGTGACAGGGCACACTTGGCACCTCGACAACCAGTTACTGTTCGAGTACACCAGACTAGGTGGGACAGACGCATTGGCAGCACGCGGCATTAAAGACTTCAACAGTGGTATGCCGGGTTTCGAGGGAACGCTGACTAACGAAGATATTTTGGACGTGCTGGGTTACATACGCTCCACATGGCCCGACGATGTTCAGCAAATGCAGGCCAGCCGCAACCTTCCCCACCAGTAAAAGACAGCTGGCCTCGTAAAGGTTTGGACGTACACAGTACACCGTAGCAGGTTGTGCAACATCAAGTGTGACTTCAAGAGAAGCCACAGTGCAAACCAGATATCCATTATAGTTTTACGATCAGTGTATCAGGCGTTCGGCGGCGTTTCCCGCAGGCTCCACCATATCCAAACAAAAAAACAGAGGGCAAACACTGGAGCGGCGTGGCACACAGGTGCGACCCAAAATGAAGCTGCATACTTATCTCTCACTTTTCAGACACAGCGTTGAACGATTGAGGTCGGCACCTTGGCGATATCCATCGAGCCTATGTTCCCCGCATATGGAAAGATGGGGTTACTCGACCCGAGAAAGCAGCAGAAAAACAGGTAAGAGATCCTCGAACAATTCTATAGTTCGTTCAATGAGGTTTGGTTCGATAGCAAAGGCAGAGTTGCCCAAATCCGTCCAGACGGTAAAGCCTTTGCGGCGCAATGCCTCTTCGTTTGGATGATCTTTGTTATAACCGGAGGGAACACGTTTCAATTCAGGATCCCCGACCCGGAATCCACGCTTTCGCATCTCAGCGGTTAGCTTGGTCAACTCAGCCCCTTTTGGGCCTGCCATCTCAGTTCGGAAGGCACCCAACGCTTCCTTTTCATACTGAAACACCCCGCAGCCAAGCGCCAGATCGTCGGGCGAGAGCCCAAAGAACCACATCGGCGGCTGATCCGCACTCCCGTCTGGAATAAACGCAATATACAGGTGTGCGTTGTAAGGTGTTTTGTCCTTGGAAAATCGGACATCCCGATGAATACGAAAAATCTTGCTGCTATGGGTCTGGCCGGTCAGATCACGCAAGGCATCCGCAATGTCATTCGCGAACTGCGTGCCTGCCTGCTTCAAATGGGTCTCGTAAGTTGATTTGTTGGCTGCAAACCATTCCTTCGTGTTATTGGCCCGCAAATCCCTGAGAAAACCAAGCGCTTCGGGTGAGAAACTTTCAAACTGAGCCATTGCTTTCTCCGTTCAGTCTTTCGCGGGAAGGGCTGCGGCGTGTTCGAGACAAAGGTGTAACCAGCGCAGCAAAGCGGCGTCATCGCAATCACTCTCATCCACGCGGATAAAACCACCCAGTTTGCGTGCACCGTGAATCACTTCCTGAGCCGCAGGGTCCGTCAGCGCCATGCTTTCGTTGTTCTTGCCCACCCGGAACATGAAACGGCCCAGCCCGTCGTTATGCCGCCGCGCCCCGCACAGCATGTTGCCGTTCAAGAAAAAGCAATTGCCACCCATCATACGCTTTTCTGAAATGCCCACATGCGCGGCCAAAGCGTCACGAATGCGTGCGTTGAGGGTTTCATCCACCGGCATCAGCTGGATGCCTCAGGCTGCCGGTGGATCGACGGCGCGAACGAAACATATTCGACGAAGTTTCCATGTGACCGCATTACGCGCAAGAGCCTGTTGCCCCCATCCCATAACGGATGGATACCCGCCCTGGACCGACGCAGGCCAAAAGCAGTCGCCAGTGGAACGGTTACCCAGACCAATACCGCCGCAATAACCTGCACGATGTGCGAATATTGTTCCATCTGCGCCCTCCTTTCAGGCAGTTCTCAGGGTCTCATGCTTTCGTAGGTGATCAATGCAAAGCGTGCACCTTGCGGGTCGTTCAGCGTGGCCATGCGCCCGACACCCGGCATATCCATCGCGGGTTGAAGAACTGAGGCGCCTTTGGCTTCGGCCTTTGCAACACTCGCATCCACGTCGGCCACTGTGAAGAAGATCGTCCAGCTTCCACGCTCTTCCGGCATTGGTGAAAAGCCTCCGATAGCGGTCTCGCCCACAACTGCGGCCGAATAACTTGACCCATCCTGCATCGGCATATCGCTGATCGTCCAGCCCAGCACATCCTGATAAAAGGATTTGGCCTTGCTCTGATCCGGCCCGGAATGCCCGATCCATCCTGAATTTCCGACAGCCGTCATCTCAAGTATACTCATGGGTACCTCCGTTGGTTACGCCCGCCACATACGGGTCTGACCCAAGGACGTATGAGGAGTGTGTTTTCCTACAGGCCCTCCAATTCTTCTTTGCTAATTTTGATTTTTTCGTTGATCACGTCGCATTCCAACGCGGTGGGAGAAAGCGCCAACACGGTTTCAAAGGCGGAAATGGCGTCTTTATGATCCCCCGCTTCTTGCAAAAGGCCACCTCGCATCGCGTGAAACCAACGATAGTTGGACAGCTCCTGTGACAGAGGATCCATTGCCTTCAAAGCATATTGTGCGCCGTGTAGCTTGGCCTGTGCGGCAATCTGGTTGAGCCGGATCACAGGTGTCGGCTGCAATGCGTAAAGGGCGGCGTAGTGGCTTTCGATTAACGCCCAGTTGGTTTCTTCGGACGAGGTTGAACAGGCATGTGCCTGGGCGATTGCAGCCTGGATGACATAGACCCCGCGGTGGCCAATCCGCTGGGCTTTTTGCAACAGGGATGTAGCCTCAGCGATATTCGAGCGATCCCAAAGATCGCGGTTCTGATCGTCGAGTGCGACGAGCTTGCCTTCCGCGTCAATCCGGGCCCGGCGCCGGGCGTGTTGAAACAACAACAGCGCCAGCAATGCGGCCTGCTCGCCCATTGCAGGGAACAATGCGGCAAGAAGGCGGGCAAGCCGGATCGCTTCTTTGCACAGCGTGAGCTTGATTTGCTGCGGCCCGGCCGAGGTCGACCACCCTTCGCTGAACATCAGATAAACCATTGTCGAGACTTCGCCCAACCGGGCTTGTCTTTCAGCCGGGCTTGGCGTTTCAAAGGCGACCGGGTTATTTGCTATTTTCTTTTTGGCGCGGGTAATGCGCTGTTCCATGGTCTTGGACTTGACCAGAAATCCGCTGGCGATCTCATCGACGCTCAGCCCCGCGACCACCCGCAAGGCGATGGCGATCTGATCCCGCCGGTCCAGTTCCGGGTGACAACAGATGAACAGCAAGCGCAGGACATCATCCCGCATCTCGTCAGGGTCGGGTGTTTCCGCCGGCATCGGTTGAAACTCCTCTGCGTGGCGCGACAGGATTGCCGCGCGCCGCCGGGATTTGCGTAAATCATCCAGACCCGCATTCCGGGCCGTGGCCAGAAGCCATGCCAATGGATCACGAGGCGCCCCGTCCTGAGGCCAAACCGCCAAGGCTTTCAGGCAGGCGTCGGCAAAGGCCTCCTCTGCGGTGTCCAGATCCCGAAAAGCCCGCGTCAGGGCAGCAATGGCGCGCGGGCGTTGTTCAGCAAATGTGGCCTCCAGCCAGTCTGACATGATCTATTCCGACGATATGGCACCCCCGGCCCAGGCCACAGGCCGAACTTCCAGCCGCGCGACCGGTGAAGAGATCAGTTTTGCATGTTCCAACGCTTCTTCAAGATCTTTGAAATCAGCGGCGTAAAACCCAAGGAAGTTTTCCTTGGTCTCGGAAAACGGGCCATCGGTGATCAGGGGGGCAGCACCTTCGGACGCCGCCGGTTCGACCATTACCGCTGACGTTGGCGGCATCAGTTTTATCGACACAAACTCTCCGCGTTCCGACAAAACCGCTTGCAGGGCGCGATGGCCTGACATCACTTCGTCCTGGCGATCTTTCGGCAATGCCTCGAACACGCCCGGTTCCCCATAAATTGTGATTGCGTAGATCATTTTCGCCTCCATGCGTTGGTCGCATTGTGCAAGGACGCGCGACGCCATGCAAATCCGACAACACGCAGAGCCGACAGATTGCCCAGACCGCTTTTGTCTAAAAACCCAGCAGTCCGGGCTTCCATTGCCATCCAGATAACAGGTCGGGGGATTTCAAAAACCGGAGCAAAACCGGTACCTTGAAAACCGGTTCCCAGAAAAATGGCTAAATGGTAGGCTGCGAGACTATGGAAAGCCGGCCAAATCGTCGATTAGCAGCCATCTTAGCCGCCGATATCGCAGGCTATTCAAGATTGGTTGGCTTGGATGAAGAAGGCACCATCGACAAGCTGCGCCGGATCCGCGCTGAAGTTATCGAGCCCTTGATCGCCGGGTATTCAGGGCGCATTGCGAACACAGCCGGTGATAGTTTTCTGATCGAATTCCCCAGCGCAGTCGATGCGGTTCGCGCTGCAGTCGAGATACAGGCCGAACTGTCGAAAAGAAACTCGGATACCGAACCTGATCGCGCAATCGTTTTTCGGATCGGTTTGAATGTCGGCGATGTCGTCTCAAACGCCGATGACATCTTGGGTGATGGTGTCAACGTTGCCGCACGGCTTGAGGCGCTGGCAGAACCTGGGGGGATTATCGCCTCGCAGGCGATTGTCGGATACGCGCGCAACAAGGTGCCCTTCGCCTTTACGCCAATTGGCCCGCAATCCGTCAAAAATATCGCGGACCCTATTGAGGCGTTCCGCGTCGAAACAGATGCGTTGACCCCGGCGGTAAAGCAAAAAACGAAGAAAGCGCCGCGTTTAATGAAGCTGGCTGCAATCCTGATCGTGTTGGGCGCGACCGGGTATATCGGGACAAAGACATGGGAAAAGGGTCAGCTGCGCGCTTCTGAAGCACAGATGGCTTACCCTCTGCCGGACCTGCCCTCGATCGCCGTGCTTCCCTTGACGAATTTCACCAGCGACGCGTCCAACAAGATGTTGATAGATGGCGTTTCCGAGGATCTGATAACGGACCTGTCCCGCATATCAGGGTTATTTGTCATCGCCGGAAACACATCCTTTGCATTTCAGGACCGCGACATTGATGCGGCAGGTTTTGCCGAGAAACTGGGCGTTCGCTATGTCGTTGATGGAAGCCTTAGACGTAGCGGAGAGGGTTTTCGGGTCAACATCCGCCTGACGGACACGTTGAACGGCAGATTGATTTGGGCGGAACGTTTCGACGGTGAAATCGATGAGATCTTCGACCTGCAAAACAACATTGTACTGGCGATTGCGCGCGAGTTGGATGTCCCGCTCGACACGCAAAGCCGGATTGCTATCGAAAACATAGAGACTGAAAAGATCGAGGCGCGCGAAGCGTTCCAGCGCGGGTGGGCGCTTTATTCACGCTTCAATGAACAGGACAATCTGGCCGCAATTCCGCATTTTGAGCGGGCTGTCGAGCTGGACCCGAATTATGCGCGCGCCTGGGCGATGTTAGCTATGGTACATTTGCGACCGCACATCTTCCACCACTGGTCAGGCTTTGCGAATGCTGAAGAACAGATGCATATCGGGCTGTTCTATAAATACTACCGTGAACTGACGCATCAGGACACCTCGCTTATCCACGTCATCAGGGCAATTGTCGCTCTCAACCTTCCGGATTGGGACAGTGCCAAGGGTGTAAGTCGGGGAACGGAAGAAGCGAGACAAGAAGCCGCAAAGGCCATCGCCCTGCAACCAAGCGACCCAGAATCGCATTTGACAATGGGATGGGCTTTGATCGCGGGTGGCGAGCCAGAGGAAGGGCTGGCATTTGTGCAGGCTGCGATGCGCCTCGACCCGGAATACCCCAGTCACTATGCGTTATTTCAAGGTGCCGCGCTGTTTGCCATGAATGATCTGACAGGCTCAGAGGCGGTCATTATGTCTGAGCTGGATAGAAACCCGCAGGCAGTTGAGTTGATGCCATTTGCGGCCTCGATCTTGGCCTTAAACGGCGACCGAAGCAGCGCGCGTGCAATGATCGAACAATGGCAGAATGGAAAAAACGAGAAGGTTCTGGGCGAAGCGGTGCGCGATTATTTCTTTATCGTGCGATGGATCGGCGAGCATCAGCATTTGAACAATCGCTTGAAAAACGGCCTTCAATTGGCCGCGCTTCCGCCGAGCACGACAGTTGCGAGCCTCAAAGCTGATCTGATGCGCGGAGATGCCAAGGAACAACGTGACGCGGCTCAGTCTTTGGCGCTCTTTGGGGCCGATGCAGCCCCAGCCGTTCCGGAACTGATCATGCTGTTGGGCAGCCCTTCGGTTTTTGTCAGAAAAGAAGCGGCCATCGCCTTGGGTGAAATCGGAGAACAAGCATCCCCCGCATTGCCTGCATTGGAAGCAAACGCAGACGGGTCTTTGTCGGGAAGATTTGCCGCCCGAGCCATTGAACAGATACGCGGAGCCTCACAATAACGACGACTTTGGGCGCTATCGACCACTTGGCTCCTGCTTTTCTGGAGAGTGTTGGCTGGAAACGCGGGCAGGTATCCTTCGTCCCGGTGACCGCAGCCTCACGCAAGTGTTCTGAACGCATTCAGACTTTCGCTGAAATGCTCGATGAACTCCAGTGTTATCAAAGACGGCTGCTTCAGAACCGGGCGTACCAGCGAAAGTGTATGCGGCAAAAACGGCTTGAATGGCCTGTAGCTTAGCCCCCGGTCTGTGTAATGGACAGCGTCCAGTTCGCTGACGATTGAGACACCAACGCCTTTTATGGCCAATTCACATGCCGCCGTGAATTGCCGGACTTCGATATGAGAGTTGAGTGTAACATTGGCCTGCTGAAATGCCTTCGAAAGCCGTCCGAAAAAGTCGCTGTCGCGCCGCGTATGTATGATGTTCTCATCTGCAAGATCGGATGGCGTCACCTCCGAGAGGTTCTCAAGCGCGTGATTTTTCGGGAATACGCAAACCGTGCGCACATCTACATTTCTGCTTTCGACCCCCGGATGACCGTTAAAGCCATCGGTGATTCCAAAGTCATATTGTTCGCCAACCATCCATTCCAATATCCGTTCCGGCCTGTCCGGTTCGATCGTCATGGTGACACCTGGCCGGTCTTTCAGAAAACTTGCCACAACATCCGGCAGATGGCTGGTGGCGAAACCGGGCAGGCAGGCGACGCGGATATGCCCGGCTTTACGCTGTGTGATATTCTGACTCGCGTCCGATATCTGCTTCATCAATTCCAGGACACGGTCCACGCTGGGTTGCAGATAGCGAACTTCCTGGGTTGGCACCAATCGCCCTTTGCGGCGATCAAAAAGTTGAAAACCAAACGATTTTTCAAGATCCGACAGCAACCTGCTGACAGCTGGTTGGCTCACCCCCAAATCGGCGGCCGCTGCTGTGACCGAACCATTGGTGGTCACCGCCATAAGCGCTTCCAGTTGCCTAATTCTCAAAGTTTGTCTCATTGCAGACCCAGTTCCGCTTTTTTATTCACACTGTATAACATTGTATTATGTTTTTTGCTAATAAGTAGGGCTTGAATTATATTTCTGTAACGGTAACGTCGTGAAATCGTCATGTGTGTCGAATACGCGTTGCAGTCGGTACTCAACGAAGCATCAAACCTGATGCATGGGAGGAATCATGAAAAAGAATTTGCTTGGCGCTCTTGCCGTTACAACTGCCTTGTCCCCCTTGGCGGCAATGGCACAAACCGAAGTTCAATTCTGGCATGCCTTTACCGGCCGCCTTGGCGAACTTGTCAAAGCGCAGGTTGAAGAGTTCAACGCCAGTCAGGATGAGTTTGTCGTGGTCGAAAGCCACAAGGGCAACTATTCGGAAACCCTGAACGCTGGCATTGCCGCGTTCCGTGCTGGCGAACAGCCACACATCCTGATGGTTTTCGAAGTTGGCACCGCAACGATGATGTCGGCAAAAGGCGCGATCAAGCCGGTCTACGAAGTCATGGCTGAAAGTGGCGCGTCTTTTGATCCCGACGCCTATATCGGTGCGGTGAAAGGTTACTACACCACCACCGACGGAGATATGTTGTCGCTGCCGTTCAACTCTTCCACGCCGGTCTTGTGGGTCAACCGAGATGCCATGCAGGCAGCAGGCGTTGATCCCGACACCGACCTGTCGACTTGGGAAAAGGTTGGCGACGTTCTGGAGCAACTCAAAGCCGGAGGCGAGGACTGCCCGCTGGTGACGGCATGGCAAAGCTGGATACACCTGGAAAACCTGTCTGCCTATCACAACGTACCATTTGCATCGCAGGACAATGGTTTTGCCGGTCTGGACACAGAACTGATGCTGAATGGCCCGGTACAGGTCGCGCACCTGAGCGCCATGGGCGACTGGGCCAAGGATGGTAAATTCATCTATACCGGTCGCAGAAATGAAGGCGGCGCAAACTTCCGGGCGGGTGAGTGTGCCTTGTTCACCGAAAGCTCGGCCGGGTATGCCGGGATCAAAGCCGAGGCCGAGTTCGACTTTGATGTGCGTCCGCTGCCGTATTGGGAAGCGGTCACAAGCGAGCCTCAAAACACCATCATCGGCGGTGCATCGCTTTGGGTGATGGAAGGTCATGATCCCGAAGAATATAAAGGCGTTGGTGAGTTCCTGAGCTTCTTGTCCTCGTCCGACGTTCAGGCGGCATGGCACCAGAATACCGGCTATCTTCCGATTACCGCAGAAGCCGGTGAAGCGACCCGTGCAGCCGGTTTCTATGATGAAAATCCGGGCACCGATATCGCTGTGATCCAGATGACCGCGAAAGAGCCGACAGCAAACTCGAAAGGTCTGCGTCTGGGATCGTTCGATCAAATCCGCGGTATCATCGATGAGGAGCTTGAGGCCATCTGGTCCGGCGAGAAATCCGCCCAGGAAGCCATGGACAGCGCAAAAGAACGCGGTGACGCGCTTCTGCGCAGGTTCGAATCGGCAAATCAATAAACCTCTGAAATCCGGTGCGGGCTCGGCAGAGCCCGCATCCACTTTTCCCGGCGGGTCATCAGGATGGAAAAACGCGTCACATTTCGCGGCTGGCTGTTGCCATTGGCGCTGATCGCCCCACAGGTCGTCATTTCTGCCGTATTCTTCTTCTATCCCGCTGCACAAGCTGTATGGCAGTCGCTGTTCATCCCAGATCCGTTCGGGTTGTCGTCCAAGTTCGTCGGTCTGGGCAATTTTGAATTTCTGCTAAGCGACAAGTTTTATCGCGCATCCTTCGTAACCACGGCGGTGTTTTCGACGCTTGTTACGCTCTGCTCCATGATCCCGGCCCTGTTTCTGGCAGTCATTGCAGATCGGCTGATCAAAGGATCCGGAGCTTATCGGACGCTGCTGATTTGGCCTTATGCAGTCGCACCGGCGGTTGCGGGTGTGCTATGGCTGTTCATGTTCAACACGCGCGTCGGTGTCGTGTCGTGGTATCTTGGACAGCTGGGCTATGACTGGAACCACGTCTTGAATGGCACCGAGGCGATGGGGCTTGTGGTCGTCGCTTCGGCCTGGGGGCGCATCAGTTATAACTTTTTGTTCTTCTTCGCCGCACTCCAGTCGGTTCCACGGTCGGTCATCGAGGCCGCAGCGATCGATGGCGCACGGTTCTGGCGCAGGTTTTTCACGATTGTCCTGCCGTTGCTGTCACCGACAGCGTTTTTCCTGCTTGTAGTGAATGTGGTCTATGCGTTCTTTGAAACTTTCGGCGTAATCCACACAATCACCGGTGGCGGTCCGCAGCAGGCCACGACCATTCTGGTCTACAAAGTCTTTTCAGACGGGTTTGTCGGTCAGGATCTGGGCTCGTCTTCGGCGCAATCGGTCATTTTGCTGATTGTCGTCGGCCTTCTGACCGTCATTCAGTTCAAGTACGTGGAAAAGAGGGTGCATTACTGATGGCAGCCCAACAGCACGGAATGGTCGAAAAGCGCGGAGCGGGTATCTGGCTGACACATGCCCTGATGATCTTTGGCGTCCTGGTCATCTTCTTTCCGATTTGGCTGGCATTTGTCGCCTCAACCGTTACCCAGCCGGAAGTTGTATCACCACCCATGCCGCTTTTGCCGGGTGATCAGTTCTGGGAGAACTACAAGGCAGCCCTGTTTTCCGGCGTGAATGTCCCCGTCGCAACGATGCTGTTCAACAGCCTTGTGATGGCCATCGGGATCGCAGTGGGCAAGATCGTCATTTCACTGCTGTCGGCATTTGCAATCGTCTATTTCCGCTTTCCCGGTCGAACAACGTTCTTTTGGCTGATCTTCCTGACCCTTATGTTGCCGGTCGAAGTGCGCATCGTTCCGACATTTGAGGTCGTGGCCGGGTTCGGCATGCTCAACAGCTATTACGGGCTGATCTTTCCGCTGATCGCCTCGGCCACGGCGACCTTCCTGTTCCGTCAGTTCTTTCTGACAATCCCGGACGAGCTGGCCGAAGCTGCGCGTGTGGATGGTGCCCGGCCTATGCGGTTTTTCATCGATATCGTCGTACCGATGAGCCGGACAAACATCGCGGCACTGTTCGTCATCCTGTTTATCTATGGGTGGAACCAGTATCTGTGGCCGCTGCTTATCACCACCGACCCTGAAATGAACACCATTGTGATGGGCATCAAGCAGATGTTCCCGTCTGGCGATGATGTAGCTGATTGGCCGGTCATCATGGCAACCTCCATTCTGGCGATGATCCCGCCGGTCATCGTGGTGGTGTCGATGCAAAAGCTTTTTGTCCGCGGCCTTGTTGATAGCGAGAAATAGAAAATGGCAACAGTAACCCTGGAGAATGTCAAGAAGAGCTTTGGCCCGACAGATGTCATACATGGCATCGACATCCACATCGAAGATGGCGAGTTTATTGTCATCGTCGGCCCTTCGGGCTGCGGAAAATCCACGCTGTTGCGGATGGTGGCAGGGCTTGAGACCGTGACCGCGGGTGAAATCCGGATTGGTGCGGAACGGGCCAACGAAAAAGAGCCGATGGATCGCGACATTGCCATGGTGTTCCAGAACTATGCGCTCTACCCGCATATGTCGGTCCGGCAGAACATGGGCTATGGCCTTAAGATCGCAGGGTTGCCCAAGGCTCAGATCGATCAAAAAGTGACTGAGGCGGCAAGGCTGTTGCAGCTTGAACCATTGCTCGACCGCAAACCCAGACAATTGTCAGGCGGCCAACGTCAGAGGGTGGCTATGGGGCGCGCGATTGTCCGTGAACCTGCGGTGTTCCTGTTTGACGAGCCACTTTCGAACCTGGACGCAAAGCTTCGCGTGCAGATGCGGCTTGAGATTCGTGAACTACAGGAAAAACTGGGGATCACCTCGCTTTATGTAACCCACGATCAGGTTGAAGCCATGACAATGGCCGACAGGATGATCGTCATGAACGGCGGTATCGCCGAACAGGTTGGCACACCGCTAGAGGTATACGAAACGCCAAGAACCCTGTTTGCAGCACAGTTCATCGGCAGCCCCGCGATGAATGTCTTTGACGCCCAACGCGAAAACGGAACCGTCATGATTGGTGGGGTCGCGGTTGGTTCGTCGCAGGGCCCTGATACTGCCTTCAAGCTGGGGGTACGACCCGAGCATCTATTGCTGGACGACAATGGCCCGATTGAGGCTACGATTCAGATGGCAGAGCCACTGGGGGCAAACACGCTGTTGCACGGTCAACTGACCGGCTTGGGCGATCCGATCACGATCAGCCTTCCTGGTGTGCACCCGATCGAAGGCCGACATCCGAACATGCGGTTTTCTGTGTCCTCAGACCATATGCATATGTTTGACCGATCCACCGGTGAAAGGCTGGAAGGCTGATGGCATTCCCTCAGGTCGAGGCTTTCCGGGGGGGCGACAACCTGATCCGCATCGTAGGCCACCGGGGTGCGCGAGGCGTATTGCCTGAAAACAGCATGATTGGTTTTGACTTTTCGCTGTCCATTGGCGTGCCGCTTCTGGAGTTTGATGTTGTCCTCACGGCTGACGACATCCCCGTCATAACCCATAATCACCGGCTGCACGCCCCCAGTTTTCGCGATGCTGACGGCCAGTTTTTGACCGGGGAAGAGCCGAAGGTTTCAACTCTGACGTTTGAGCAGATTCAGAAGTTCGATATCGGGCGGTTGGATGGGAATTCTGCCTATGGTCGGCGATTTCCAGATCAGGCGCTAATGGATGGCGTTCGCGTTCCAAGGCTGCTTGACCTGCTGGATCTGGTGAGTGACCCCCAACATAGCGATGCCTGTCTGATGCTCGAGCTGAAATCGGACCCCGATTTGGCCCATGACGCGCGCTACAGAGAGAAGTTTGTCAGTCTTGTCCTGCAAGAGGTCCGTTCCAGGGCCCTGTCGTCGCGTGTGGTGCTGCACAGTTTCGACTGGAATCTGTTAGAAGAATGTCAGCGGCAAGCGCCGGATATACCATCTTCTTATCTGACCCAACTTCCCGAAAACGCCGAGGATGTAGGGGAGGATTCGTCCAAGGCAGTCTGCCCGGATTTTCGCGGCCGCGAAGGCGATATTCCGCGATTGGTCAAGCAAGCGGGTGGCTCACTGTGGTGCCCGTATTATGCGGATGTAACTGCTGAAAACGTCGAACTGGCCAAGGATTTGGACCTTCGCGTTGCGGTCTGGACGGTCAATGACCCTGAAGATATTGCCAGGATGATCGACCTGCGTGTGGATGCCATTGTTTCTGATTATCCGGGTCGGGTGCAAAGGCACTTGTCTGACCGGGGTATGAGCTGGCGTTAAACCGCCCTGAAGGCCGGGGCTGAATGCCTCGCCCTTCAGTTTATCAAATTTCCTTCGTACGGGCAGAGAACCCCTAGAACAGTTGCAAATCCTTCGCGCCGCTTTGGATTTCAGCAAAGTTCGGCATGTTCTGGATCGTAACAGGTGCGGGTTTCGTGCCCGGCATCGCAACCGTCGGTTTCGCCACGTTCGCCATTCCAAAGACCGGTTTTTCCAGCTCCCCCCGGATATCGCGCAGCAGCGTTTTATGATCCGGCATCACTTTGACGATCTGCGCAAGATCCTCTTTCGCACGCTGCATGCCCTGGAACCAGATCACCTTCTTCAACGGCCGCAAACGATCTCGGATGCCGGTACCGTAACCCGTATCATAGACCTGTTTGCCCAACAGAACCGTCTGGTACACGCGATGATCAAACAGCGTGGCAAATTCCACATCGTGATCCATCGGCAGACGGTGCTGCCACAATTCCAGATTCTCGGCCAGCCGATCCGGTATCTTCATCTCTGTTCGCGCGTCGATCCAATACGGGTCATCCTTTCGGTTACCCAATCGGTAATGCAGGCAGATGAATTCCAGAACCTCGTTATAAAGCTTGTCCATCTGCCGGTTGTATCTTGCCCGCAGTGACGGTGCGACGTCGCGCGTCGGCAAGTGTTCTGCAAACCAGCGCACTGCGTGGTCAATCATGTGGATCGCGGTACTTTCCAACGGCTCGATAAACCCGCCGGACAGACCAATTGCCACACAATTCTTGACCCAGGCATTGCGCACGCGCCCGACGCGCATCGGGATGATCCGCGGTGTCAAACCCTTGCCGCTGTCACCCAGCCATTCAAGATATTCGTCGGCCGCCTGATCATCCGTTCGATGCGCCGAGGAGAACACATAGCCTGTACCCACACGATTGTAGAGCGGCACCCGCCACGTCCACCCCGCGCCCAGCGCGGTCGACCGCGTGAGGCTTTCGATTTTATTGGGATTGCGGTGTTCAACCTGCAACGCCATGGCGCGGTCATTGGGCAGATAGTCCGAATAATCCAAAAACGGCTCGCCCAGTGCCTGATTGATGATCAGGCCGCGGAACCCGGTGCAATCGATGACCATTTCGATGTCATGACGTCCTGCCCGCTCCAGCATCAGATGGCTGACGTTGCCTTGTTCATCCAGCTCGACCTTCTGTACCTCGTCCTGGATATGCTCGACGCCGCGCTTTGTGCAGACCGTGGTAAGCATACCCGCAAACTTCACCGCATCCAGATGATAGGCATAGCCAAAACGCTGTTCAAACTCGGGCTGACCCAGCTGCCGCGCGCCTTTGCACAGACGTCCCAGATGATCGTGAGGCGAGATGGACTGTGTAAAGTCCCGCTCTCCGTTGCCAAAGCGCAGGAAATACTCGGCGGCGTCCAACCCTTCCAGCATCTGGCCATGGGCAAAGGGGTTCACGTAATCGATGCGTTTTCCTTTGGGGTCTTTGTTCCAGTTGCAGAACTTCACACCCAGCTTGAAGGACGCGTTTGTCTCGCGGAAAAAATCCCGTTCGGAAATGCCCGCCTGACGCAGCGTGACCGGCATGCGCGGCACCGTAGCCTCACCAACACCCACGGTCGAGATATTGGGGCTTTCGATCAGGCAGATATGTGGTCGGTCTTTTGTTGCTGAAGTGCGTGAAAACACCATGTCCAGGATCAACGCGGTCATCCAGCCTGCCGTGCCGCCACCTACGATGGTGATTTTGCGCAAACGATTGTTCATATTCTTCTGTCCCCATTGGTTTTGAGGACTATATCAAGTTTCCGACGCTTATCTAGGCTCTGCCATTATGTGCCTTGTGACCCGGCTTTGAACATGTCCCTAAACTGGTCACGCAAGATGTTCTTTTGGACTTTTCCCATTGTATTGCGGGGCAATTCACCCAGTTGAATAAGCGTGCGGGGATGTTTGAACCGCGCCAGGCTGTCGCGCACTGCAACCATGACCGCGTCGAGATCCGGAGACTGCCCGGGTTCCGCTACAATCAGGCCCAGCACGGTTTCACCGAAGTCGGGATGCGGCACGCCGATCACTGCGCTCTCCAGAACACCGGGGTGGCTGTCCAGAACCAGCTCAATTTCCTTGGGGTAGATATTGTAGCCACCCGAGATGATCAGGTCCTTGTTGCGCCCGACGATATGGACATACCCATCTTCGTCGACCCGTCCCAGATCACCGGTGATGAAAAACCCGTTTTCGCGCAGCTCGGCAGCCGTCTTTTCCGGCATCTGCCAATATCCCTTGAACACGTTCGGGCCACGCACTTCGATCTCACCGATTTCACCCTGCGGCAAAGGGTTGCCGTCTGCATCGCATATCTTCAGTTCGACCCCTGGCAAGGGAAACCCGACCGTGCCCGCGCGACGTTCGCCGTCATAGGGGTTTGAGGTGTTCATATTGGTTTCAGTCATACCATAACGTTCTAGGATACGATGCCCGGTACGCTCCTGGAATTGTGCATGGGTATCCGCCAGCAATGGGGCCGAACCCGAAACGAACAGGCGCATATGTTCGGTCAGCTCGCTGGTAAAACGCGCGTCTGCCAGCAGGCGCGTATAGAAGGTCGGAACGCCCATCATCGACGTGGCTCCGGGCATTCTGTTAATGATCTGATCCGGGTCGAATTTTGGCAGCCAGATCATGCTTCCGCCGACAGCCAGAATGATATTGGTGGCCACAAACAGCCCATGCGTGTGAAAGATCGGCAGCGCGTGCAACAGAACGTCTTCCGACGTGAACCGCCACTCTTCGACCAGTGTCCGCGCATTGGACAACAGGTTGTTCTGGGTCAGCATCGCGCCCTTTGAACGTCCGGTGGTGCCCGACGTATAAAGAAACGCCGCCAGATCCTCACCATCCCGATCCACAGTCGCAAAGCTGTCTGGCATTGCTGCTGCCAGATCCATCAGCGAGCCCGAGCCATCCGCATTCAGCGTTTCCACCCTGCCCCCGAAACGCGCGGCAATCGGGGTCAGTTGGTCTTTGCTTCGGCCGTCGCAGACAACAAGTGACGCGCCGCTGTTTTCGATGAAATACGTCAGTTCGTCCACGGTATAGGCGGTGTTCAGCGGCAGGAAAACCAGACCGGCCTGCGCGCATGCTGCGTATAGCGCCAGCGCCTCAGGCGATTTATCGACCTGAGCCGCAACCCGGTCCCCGGGTTTTAGGCCCAGTTGCGTGGCCACATGGGCGATCCGGGCGGCTGTGCTCAGAAAGTTTTGATAGGTGACGGTCGTCCCGTCTGTCAGGTGCAGGAAAGCCGTATCTTTGTCGGCGTGAATGCCAAACAGATCATCATAGAGAGGGTTAGCCATGTTCGATCCTCCGTTTCCCCAGCCATAACGGCGAACCGCTTCTCAGGGGAAGGTTCAACTGTGTCACACTGCGCTTTTGCTTGCAGTTCAATGTCTGGACACGTCGCATTTATTGCGCGGCGCGAGTTGCAGCTCGGAAATCGTGGTTGGTAATGCCTTTCACCGCCTCTGCACATTTTCTGCACGAAAGCCCCATGAAGGCTGCGGATACGTCGCGCCAAAGATGCAAGCGCCGCAGGCAATCTGCCGGGAAAGGAAACCTGCAAGCAGGAGACAGGACATGAGGCAGGAACTGACAATTCGCGGCGTGCCGGACAGCATCGTACTGGACGCGTGGTGGCTGGGAAAGATGGACGAAGCCCCCCGATGGGGAGGCAACAGACGACAGCAAAGTGGTTCTCTGATGTCCACGCTGAAAATGCGCCATGCGATCCCACTTCTTGCATCGCTGGTTGCACTTGCAGATTGGCTGTTTTGGGAACAGCCGCTAGGCATTTCTGTCTCAGTCTTCGCGCTGGTCTTGTCCGCCGCGATCATGGCGATGAAGCCCCGGCGGGCGACTGCAACGGAATGGCTCATAGCCGCCGCATTTGCCTTGTTCACCAACCTGCCGGTGGCCATCGATTTGCAGCTTCTATCGTTATTGTTCAGCCTTGCTGGTTTGGTCAGTCTGGCCACCTGGGCGCTATTCGGTCAGGCCGTAAACGAACGTCTGCTGCTGCGCTCCGCCCTGCGCCTGCCTTCCATCGGCGCGACGCTTTTGCTGCGCGACACATGTCGCACCGCAGTGGCCGCCGATCTTGGGTCCGACACCCGCCGCCACGCAGCCTCGCTGGCCTTGCCGCTGCTATTGGGTACGGTCTTCCTTGCCTTACTGGCCGCCGCCAATCCGGTGCTGGAAGACCTTCTGGCAGAGCTGGACCCAAGTCTTCTGTTCGAAGGGTACTTTTGGCTGCGGCTTCTGTTCTGGGGTGTTATGGCCTCGCTGCTGTGGCCGTTCCTTAACCTCAGCGATCCATGGCTGGGCGGCATTGCCCGCCCCGCCACCATGCCAAAGACAGGCCCAAGCCGGGCCGCATTTCTGATCAATCCAATCTCGGTGCGCAATTCGCTGTTGCTGTTCAACCTGATGTTTCTTGTACAAACCGTGATGGACCTCGGTATCCTGACCGGCGGAGTATCCCTGCCTCAAGGGATGAGCTATGCCGCTTATGCTCATCGGGGCGCTTATCCGCTGGTGGTGACGGCCCTGTTGGCGGGCGTATTCACTCTGGTCACTCACAGCATGATCGGCGCGGACCGGACCTTGCGCATTCTGATCTACATGTGGTTGGCGCAAAACGTGTTCCTGGTGCTGACAGCTACCATCCGGCTGCATCATTACGTCGACGCCTATGCGCTTACCTATTTGCGGGTGGCCGCCTTCATATGGATGGCGCTGGTTTTCACCGGTTTGCTGCTGATCGTGGTGCAAATCCATCGCGGCTTCGGTACAACCTGGCTTCTGCGGCGTTGTTTTGCAGCGCTTCTGGTGGTCTTGTATATTTGCAACTTTGTGAATTTCGCATCAGTCATTGCCAGCTACAATCTGAGCCACGGCAGCGCTCTGACGCAACAGGATACCGGTTACATATGCAGCCTTGGTGCTGATGCTTACCCCGCTATCCGTGATCATGAAACCAGAACCGGACAGCAGGTCTGTGACGTATGGATGCGATATGATCTGAATAAGGATGCAATCACCAACTGGCGCGAATGGGGCTTTCGGAGATGGCGGATCCGAGCCTATTATCGGCAGCAGAGTTGAAGGACCCCATTTTATGCCTGCACGCATTCTTGTTGTCGACGATGATCCGGATATCCTTGAGGTGACGAGGTTCGCGATTGAAAAGGCAGGTTATGCGCCACTTCTGGCCAGCGACGGCCTGACCGCGCTTGATACATACCGCCAGGAAAACCCCGACTTGATCGTGCTGGATATCGGGCTGCCCGAAAAGGATGGTCTGGAAGTATGCAGGGAAATCCGCAAATCCTCGGACGTGCCGATCCTGTTCCTGACCGCCCGCGATGACGAGGTCGACCGTATCGTCGGGCTGGAGCTGGGCGCCGATGATTATCTGACGAAACCCTTTTCCCCACGCGAATTGGTGGCCCGGATCAAGGCCATTCTGAAACGCAGCGCTCCGACACCTGCCCAGCCCGATCCGGTGTTGTCGCAAGGCAGCCTGCACCTGGATGCAGAGCGTCACCTGTGCAGGTTCGCTTCAACGCCCGTGACGCTGACCGGTTCGGAATTTCGGCTGCTGGCAACTCTGATGGCCCGTCCCGACCGTGTTCTGTCAAGGGCGCAGCTGATCGATGCGCTTTACGGCTACAACATCCACGTCTCGGACCGCACCATTGACAGCCATATACGCAATGTCCGTGCCAAGCTGGCCCAGGCCGGCTGTGCCGAAGGGATCGTGACCATTCACGGTGTCGGCCTCAGGATGGGTGCATGCACGCCCGGCTGAACCGCAAATGGCGCCCCAGATTGTGGACCATCGTTCTGCTGGTGCTGGGCATTGTCCTGTGCCTGCCCTTTGCCGGGCTGATCCTGTTCCGTTTTTACGACAGTCAACTGGTGCAACAGACCGAAGAAAGCCTGCTGACACAGGCTGCGGTCATGTCAGCGGCGTATGCCGAGCTTTATGCAGATGCAGCCGGGATCAAGCCGCCCCGCCCGAGTGCAATCTCAACCGAGCACGCGGTGTTTCCATCGCTGTCGGTCAATCGCGAAACGGTTCTGCCGCCGCGCCCGGACGCGCGACCGGCAACCGTTCGACCCGGTTCGGTTTATCAGGCCATCGCCGCCCCACTTAGCCGCATCGCCAACGCTGCCCAGGCGCAAACCCTTGCGGGTTACCGGATGCTGGATGTCGATGGGAACGTGTTTGCCGGAACCGCGGAAATCGGGCAGAAACTGGGCCATGTTGACGAGGTTCGCGAGGCTCTTTCGGGTAATACTGTCTCGGTCGCGCGCACCCGCGTGCGCGAGGATGCAACACCTGCGCTTTATACCCTCAGCCGCGGTGCCCGCGTGCGCGTTTTCGTGGCGATGCCAGTGTACGTGGATCAGACCTTGATCGGGGCGGTTTACCTGAGCCGCACCCCGAACCATATTTTCCGTTTTCTGTACGGCGAACGTTTCAACCTTGCCAAAGCCGCGGCATTTGTCGCTTTGTCCACGGCGCTTATCGGGTACGTGTTCTGGCGGTTCATCACCCGGCCGATCCACCTGTTGATCCAGCGCAGCCAGATGGCGGGCCATGGTGGTCAGGCATGGGAACCACCAGACCAACTTGGCACGCGGGAAATCGCGGATCTGAGCCAGAGCTTTCAATCGCTGACGGAACGCTTGCAGGACAAGCAGGACGGATTGAAAACGTACACCGCCCATGTCACCCACGAGCTGAAGTCACCCCTCACTGCCCTGAAAGGTGCGGCAGAGCTGCTGCGCGACGATGATTTGCCACCCGCGCAGAAACACCGCCTGCTGGACACTGTAGAAAAGGGCGGAAAGCGGATGGAGGATCTGCTGGCCAATATGCGCGCCTTCAGCCTTGCCGATCAGAGCGCCATTAACGGTACATGCTGTCTGAACGACATCACTGATCAGGTCGTTCAGACGTTCCCGGCGCTTGCCATCAAGGCTGAGAACGATCACCTGCCCTTACCCGTCGCGGCGCCCACCCTGCACATCATACTGACACATATGCTCGAGAACGCTCAGCAACACGGCGCGCAGGATGCCGTGCTGACAGCCTATCAAAACGACGGTGTCATCTGTCTGAAAATTGCGGATAATGGCCACGGTATCAGTGAAGGGAACAAGGACAAGATTTTGCAGCCCTTCTTTACAACAAAAAGAGAGGCCGGTGGCACGGGTATGGGCCTGAATATTGTCAAAGCGACCATGGAAGCAATTGGTGGGCAACTCAGTGTTGTGCCAAGCAACCAAGGCGCTTGTTTTCTTCTGACTTTTAATTAATCGGGCGCGCAAGCCGCCTGTAAAAGGGGCAACATTCGCCGTTCAGAAGCGCGGAGGTTCTGTCTATCGAACCGCAGTCGCAGACTTTGCGCTTAGCCGCCATTCGCTCTGACACCGCTGCGCGTTTTGACACATCAATGTCCGAGTGGCGTCAACTTTGCTAAGGATTAGTTCGAGTTGATTACCAAAAGTGAGAAAGGTCCGACGCTTTCTAAATGGCCCTTTCCGAGCGCCGCCAGCATATTGTTCAGGTTGTGTCGTGTCTTTCCACCGAGACCTGTTTTCGCACGAGAGGCGGTACCACTCTCAACCGCACCATCGAACAGTCGATCGCGTTTTTTTCGACCCAAACTTGGCAATCAGTCAGCCTTGCGGCGTGTACCAGATTGGAGACGTGTAGGCACGCTCCTGCTGCGAAGTAGGAGCGCCTTCAGGGATGTCGATACCGTAGCGGTATGCGTCGTAGACGTACCAGGGTGGTGTCGGAATCTCGAGCACACGCGCGTAATAGAAAGCCGGGCGCGTCGGGTCGAATTCAGGATCAGTCCAGATTGTCGCAAGTTCCGCGGCACCAATGGTGTTGGTCCAGGTTGCGGAAGCAACATCCACAGTATCACCAACGGGCGGAACCTTTCCGTCGCTGCCAGTTTCGCGTTCGTCTGACCAGGCGACGTCAAAGACTTTCTCATCGGTCGTCCCGTCCTCATTGAGCCAACCTTTCACGATTTGCACGCGGTCGAGGTTAGCGCCAATTGGATCACGAAGGGCTGCCACCATGAACCTTGGTGCCTGTGCACCTTCGGAGGGGGCCCTAAGGTCGGCACCCATCGGTACGCCTTTTGCATATCCAACCGTCGCCGGAATGCGGGCTGCGACCGCGGCTTCCGACTTGGGCAGTGGATGGCAGGAGTGGGCCGTCACGCGAAACGCTTTGCCCCCGCAACGCAAATCACCACAAAGATCGTGACACTGATCATGGATGGCGCAACGGGCTCGGCGAGCAAAAGAGCCGCAAGAGTCAAACCGAAGAACGGCTGAAGAAGCTGAAGCTGTCCAACGCCTGCTGTGCCGCCAAGTGCAAGGCCACGATACCAGAATATGAAACCGATTAGCATCGAAAAGATCGAGACGTAGCCTAGACTGAACCAGACCGGCAAGGTCAGCTCGTTTAACGTGGGTGGCCATGTCAGAATCGCGAAAGCAGCCATAATAGGTAAGGATAGAACCAGCGCCCAGGAAATCACCTGCCATCCGCCCAATCGGCGCGACAACTGCGCTCCCTCAGCATAGCCCAACCCGCATGCCACGATCGCCGCTACCATAAAGAAACCGCCAATGAGCGAACCGCCAGCGCCTTGGGAGAGCGCGAAACCAACGACGGCGGAGCTGCCAAGGATTGAGAATACCCAGAACAACGCGGTCGGACGCTCACCACCACGCAGCACGCCAAAAGCAGCGGTGCTCAAGGGCAATAAGCCGATAAAGACGATCGAATGCGCAGCTGTGATGTGTTGCAGTGCCAGTGCCGTCAAAAGCGGAAAGCCGATCACCACACCGAAGGCAACTACAACAAGAGAAATCAGATCCGTGCGCAAGGGTCGCTTCTCTCTGAAAAGGGCCAACAAGAAAATTGCAAGAACCGCCGCCAGAACCGCACGGGCTGATGTCAGGAAGAGCGGGTCCAGGCTACTTACAGCCACCCGCGTGGCGGGTAGTGATCCGCTGAAGATCAACACACCGAGTAGTCCGCTGCCCCAGCCAGAAAACGAGGAGTTCATAAAGAAAGATCCCTTTTGGGACCTTGTAGCTGGAGTGGTGGGAAAAATGCAGATACAACGCGATACAATTCACGTAAACTGTACTGTTCATCAGTCCCATACAAAGGCAATCTTACATGGCCGTTGCAACCCGTAGAGCTCTTGTGATGGAACACATAACGCGTCTCATCCGATCGCGGGCACTGGGTGCGGGTGAAAAACTTCCCTCGGTCCGGGGCCTCGCAACGCGCTTGGGCGTGTCACCTTCGACAGTGGTTGAGGCCTATGATGTCTTGGCTGCAAAAGGAGCTATTTTTGCTCGACGCGGCTCAGGTTTCTATGTGTCAGACCGCGTACAGCCGTTCGAGGTTTCACAGACCGGGCCGCTGCTTGAGCGCGAGATTGATCCACTCTGGGTTGCGCGACAATCGATTGACGCCAGCGAGGGCATGGCAAAGCCTGGATGTGGCTGGATGCCTGCCGATTGGATGCCTGTCGAGTCGCTCCGGCGAGCGATGCGCCGAGTGGCACGTGGCGACGACAATATGCTTACAGATTACAGCTGTGCACAGGGCCATTCTGGTCTGCGTCAGCATGTGGCACGTATGCTGTGCGACCAGAACATAGAGGTAGATCCCGATACTGTTTTGCTCACCAATTCCGGATCGCTGGCGCTGGACTTGATTTGTAGATTGCTTCTCAAGCCCGGTGATACCGTTTTGGTAGATGATCCTTGTTATTTCAACTTTCAGGCCCTTCTAAGAGCGCACCAGATTTCCATTGTCAGTGTGCCCTACACGCCTAACGGCCCCGACCTTGCCGCATTTGAAAACGTGCTTTTGAGAGAGCGCCCACGGCTCTACCTGACCAACTCGGCATTGCACAACCCAACGGGCGCGACACTCACTGCAGCGACTGCACACCGTGTGCTGTCTTTGGCCGAAACCTATGATTTGCAGATCGTGGAAGATGCTATTTTCTCTGAGTTCGAACCTGATCTTTCGCCAAGGCTGGCTTCACTGGATGGGCTGAATAGGGTTCTCACGATTGGAAGCTTCTCCAAAACCCTTTCTGCATCGTTGCGATGTGGATACATAGCAGCGCGCCCTGATTGGATTGCGTCTCTGACTGAGCTTCAGGTTGCGATCAGCTTCGGAGGCCCCAGCCCAATGGTGACAGAATTGCTACATTCAGCGCTCACTGATGGCAGCTATCGCAAACACATGGAGGCGCTTAGGGACAAATTGGATCGCATCCGCGCGCGTTCAATCGAAGAATTAAATACGCTGGGCATAAGGCCTTTCGTGAAGCCCAGAGGTGGATTTTATCTATGGTGCGAACTGCCCAACGGGCAGGATGCTGCTGCGATGGCGCGAAAAGCTCTCAAGAAAGGTGTTGTTCTGGCACCCGGAAATGTCTTTAGCCCAACTCAATCAAAGAACTCGTTTCTACGTTTTAACGTAAGCCAGATGGCCGGAAAGACACTATCGCAAGTACTTCGTGATCTGATGAGTGACGCTCAATAAGAACGTCTGCTTCAAGGAACGGTCAAAGACTTTGCCCCTCAAGGTAAATGTCCGGTTAGGGCCGCAAGGAGTTCGGCCATGGGTTAATCGGTATTGGCAGCAATGACTTCTATTACATTACCGTCCGGATCCTGAGCAAAGAACGACCGACCATTCCAGGGCAGACTGTCGGGCCATGAGCGTTCGCGAATGATCATTTTCAGGTCTGCGAAACGGGACCGCTCCAGATCGTATTGGGCGTCGGGAACCTCAAAGGCGATGTGGTCGAGCGTTGAAAGCGACGCATCGATGGAGTGTCCTCTCCCGAATAGAGCGAGAAGTTGCGGGTGCCCGACTTTGCCCAGCGGCGAATTCAGTGCGCCGACTTCCAGAAAAACCACACCGGCTTCGCGGTGATGGAACTTGAAACCCAGAAAATTTTGATAGAACGCAATTGCCCGGTCCAAGTATTCAACACGAATGGCGATTTCTGCGATGCGAAACATGGTAGTGGTTCTCTCTTGCGGGCGCACACGCGATGCCATTGTGACATTCAAAAAAAAACGAAGCATTGACCATAAGCAGCCGCTGATGGCCGTCGATTCATCGCTCTTTAGGCGCGGTGATCTGCAACCTCCGGCGCGAGTATCGTCATGCCCAACGAAGATGCTTTCGCAACCAGGGCCGGGATATCTGGAGGACCGCTCGGCGGCAAAGGCCGCGTTGCGCCCTCGGGCAATTCGGATCCGACGGACGTAAAGAACCGCTCGTGCATCACGCCGGGGGCGTTCACTATCAGTAGTTTCGCTTCCTCTGAGACACCGGAAAAGGCGTGTATCGCTCCATCAGGGACTGTTAGAAACATGCCTTTCTTCGCAACGATGTCTTCTCCATCGACGTGAAAAGCAACTTCACCATCCAGTACGTAGAATGCTTCCATTTCGCCGGCGTGCATATTTGGTGGGGCACCTGCGCCCTTTGGAACAATGCACTCTATGACGCAGTACTTGCCGTCGGTTTCGTCAGGATACGCCAGAAATTTAACGACATTTCCCAAGACATCGTAGGTGCGGTGACGTTGGACGTTCATTGGCTTCTCCTTGTTGATTCTAGTTCGCATATACGTAATTATGATACATATGTCTCTTTTTGAGGCAAGTGTCTTATTTTGGAGTGCTTGATGGCGCCAAGTCTCAGCAAACGATCCAGAACCCGCGAAGCGATTCTTGAGGGCGCGCGAAGTCTGATGTTGCGTGGCGAAACCGTAACCGTTGCGGCCGCAGCGGCAGAGAAAGGAATTTCGCGCGCGACTGCGTACCGGTATTTTTCGGACCCGCAGATTTTGGCCAACGAAGCAGGACTTGCCGTGGCTGTGCGTCCTTACGAAGAGGTGGTCGCAGGACATGAGGGCGCGCGGAAAAAAACGATTGCGGTCGCTCTGTATATTTTCGACCTCTCAGTCGAAAATGAAGCGGCCTTCCGTCAGTTCCTTGCGCGTAGCTTGGATGCCTGGCTCGTGCATGGTCCCGGCGACAGGCGCGGCGCGCGGCGGGTCGAAATGTTCAGAAACGCCCTTTGCTCGGCAAATCTTTCACCCACTGAGAAGACCCGTTTGGTGAACGGGCTGACAGCAGCATCAGGTTCGGAGGCCATGATATCTTTGTATGATATTGCCAAAACCGACCCAAAAGCGGCGCGCGCTGCAATCCGCGATGTCGCCGAGGCGCTCCTGGACAAGTTCGGAGTCACCGAATGAAGTGCGCCGCTTCCGACCGCCAAACGTGATCGAGCTAAAGACTGCGCGCCAGGCAAGACATCAACGCCAAACCAAATTGACCATCTTCCGCAAAAGCTCCGCGGTGTTCAACAGAAGTACTGAGCGCACAGCCAAGGTCTGCAAGACTGGCTGCGATCGCAGCAGCAGACCAGAGCGCTGAGTGTCTGTTGGGGGCCGCGAGTGATGGTGTTGCGCAGTGCACAAATATCCACTTCTTGAATGATGTCGCCCAGGGCAAACGCCTTTTGATTGACGCACAACCGCGGCCCATTGCGCTGCAAACAGCCCCGCATGCCGTGGCGGTAAAACTCGATTCAATCGCCCAGACCAATAGCCGCCAAACCAGCCAGAACGCACTGAATATCATCAGGACCAGCTGCGCCGGACACACCCATAGTACCGATCAATACACCGTCTTCAAAAATGGGAACTCCGCCATCCCAAGCACACAGGCCCGGACGGTTCAGCAGACCCATTTCCAAATTCGGATGCGAGGACATGCGTTCAGCAAACGCCCGCGTGGTTTTTCCCAGACCTCGAATACCATGGACAGGTGCCATGTCTTGAACCCGATGTAGCTGGCCAAAATAGATGCTGTGATAGATGTCATCCCGGACGCCCCCAAAGATCCAACTTTCATCACCCAAATCTGGCGCGCCGATTTCATACCCCCGCGGCCGTCACCGCCGCGACACGCCGCGCAGTTTTCCTCGAAAATCAATCCATCGGCTTTAGCCGCCGTCGCATCATGTTGCTGTCCAGACAGGGACAAATCAAATTCCTTGACACCTTTGACCTGCTGTTTTCGATCATGCCATCCGCTCCAAAGGCAAGCATCTGTGCAATCCTTGTACCGTCATGACGCGCGTTACTGTCCCCTTGTGGGCCAGTGGGATTTGGGCAAGCCAAACGCCCCTGCCCATCAGGGGTAAGACGCTGCCTTCCCCCTCGGGCAACCTATTAGACAAAACCGTGTCCTCGGCTATGCCTGCGGGCCGCACCACTATTGTCGAATAGCATTGCCTCGCCCCCATCCGCGTCGCCATGTGGCAGATCAGCAGGAACAGGCGCTTTCGGCGCCTTATCTGCAAATCAGTCCTGATTTTCCCAATAGGAAGTCAGGATCAATGAAATCGGTCTAAGTGCTGGCTGAAGGAAGTGAGGCGAAAATGGCAAGGTCCTGTCGCTGGTGCAGAACTAATGTCGCCTTTTAGGGAAACCAGTGGCGGACCGAGGAGGATTCGAACCCCCGACCCCTTGATTCGTAGTCAAGTACTCTATCCAGCTGAGCTATCGGTCCGCGTTGGTGAGGCGCTGTTTAGACCTGTGCTCAAAGACGTGCAAGCCGATTCTTCAAAAAAAAATCAAAAAGTCATGTCTCCACGCGGAAGCCTGATTTCAAAGATCGTTCCTTCGGGTCCGGTCTCTTTCAGTGTCAGGTTACCGCCATGCCCGCGCACCAGTTCCTGAGAGATTGCAAGGCCCAGGCCTGAGCCTCCTTTGCGGACCCCACCCTGAAACGGTGTGAACAGGTTTTCACGTGCTTTTGGTGGAAGACCCGGCCCGGTGTCGCGAATTTCAAGACACCAGGCATCCTGATATTCACACCCGACGATGGTGATGTGACCCGGCTTACCCGAGGCTTCCAACGCCTGTCTTGCGTTACGCACGAGGTTCATGATGACACGAAACAACTGCTCGGGGTCGGCGCGGGCGATCAGATTTTCCGGCACTTCGTTCACGATCTCGACGCAGCCCCCTGCGACCGCCAGCTGTTCGCTGGTGGCGACATCAGCCGCAATTGTCCGCAGGGGCACCATCGTCAAGGTGGGCGCAGGTTCTTCTGCACGGCCGAATGCCAATGTGCTTTCACACAGCGATACAGCACGGGTGATCGAATTCACCAACTTCGGAGCCATTCGCCGGACCAGCGGGTCATCACTGGATTCGATCCTGTCCGTGAACAGCTGCGCCGATGTCAGAATGTTGCGCAGGTCATGGCTTACCTTTGCAACCGCCCCACCCAGTTGCGCCAACCGCTCGCGCTGTTTGAGAGCCTGCGTCAGTTCCGTTTGCAGCATCTTCAGCGCTTCTTCCGCCTCGCGCAATTCTGTCACTCTGGAATTCGGAGAGATGATGCCGCGCGCATCTTCGGGTGCGCTGGCATAGCGCTGCATATATCCAACCACGCTTTTGATGGGCCGGACAAGAACCACGCGCACCGCAAGGAACAGTAAGGACGCCGTGATGATCGAGATGACAAAGGACAGCCCCAGAATGCGCAGGCCGTAATCAACCATCGCCATACGGAGGGGAGCGCTGTCGATGGTGACCTCGATCAGCAGTCCCGCGCCCTTGACCGGCTCGCCAATGATACGAATGACTTCATTTTCAGGTATGAATATCCGGCTCACCGCATCCCGGATCAAAATCCATGGACCGGCATCCCGTAGATCAAATGTTTTGGTGATTGCCTCTGGAATCGGAGACGACAGCATGAGTTGGCGGACTTCATCCCGACGCAACACAACGTTGTAGACACCGGCATTCGCCAGCAATTCCGCCTCAAGATCTTCGGCCAGCATATCATCTGCCAACAAAGCCAGCGATGCGATCTGAGCGCGTTCCAGACGGTTCAGTAGGAAATCCTCGCGGAACCGGGCTATCGACGGGACAAAGATCAGGATTTCGGCCAACATAACGAAGACCGTCGTCAGGATCAGAAATCGGCCCGACAGCGAGTTCAATTTACGCTCCTTTACAGGTCAGGGAATCCAACGCTGAACAAACCTGACCACACGTTTAACTGTCTGATTCTCAAACAGCCTTGGAGAGAAATAAGCGCCAGCAACGCGTTTGTTAAGCTCTCCGATTGTCGGATAGGGTGAAACCATAGCAGCGATCTGTCCCATCTTCAGATTATTGGCCAAAGCCAGCGACCACATGTTTATCAACTCGCCCGCCTGATGGCCCACAATCGTGGCGCCGACGGGCCTGCCCTTCACCACCATGACCTTTATGAACCCTTTGGTTTTGCGCTCGGCCAAAGCGCGGTCATTGTGGTGAAAATCAAAGCGCGCAACCTCCAGCCTGTCGCCATGCCGGTCGCGGGCCTGAGCTTCGGTCAGACCTACCTGTGCCAGTTCAGGATCGGTGAACGTTGCCCATGGGATATGCGCCGTTTTCGCCCTGGTGGGCAGGCCGAACAAGGCGGATCGAATGATGATACCCGCATGATACCCGGCAACATGGGTGAATTGCAGCCCCCCCACGACATCGCCAATCGCATAGACCCGGCGGTTTGACGTCCGCAAGCTGCCATCCGTCTTGATTCCGTTTCTGGTGCGGTCAATTCCCGCCGCAGTCAGTTTCAGACGCTCGATATTGGCTTTGCGCCCTGCGGCGATCAAAAGGTGAGAGCCCCGGTGAATATCGCCGTTCTCGGTCACGACCTCCACAACGCCATCCTTTCCGCGAATCTGGGCCACCACGGCGTTTTCGTGGATCACGACACCTTCACTGCGCAAAGCCTCCAGCACAACGGACGCGGCCTCGGGGTCGTCTTTGCCCAACGCCTTTTGCCCTTCAACGACTGTTACTTTACAGCCCAAACGGACATGAGCCTGCGCCATTTCCATACCCACAGGACCACCGCCAATGATCAGCAGGTGTTCCGGACGCTCGCGCAGGTCGAAGATGGTTTCGTTTGTTTGATAAGATACAGTGTCCAGACCAGGGATTGGCGGAACCATTGGCGACGACCCGGTCGCAATCACGATCCGGCGCGCGGTGATGACATGATCTCCGGCCTGCACTTTGGTCGGGGAGATAAAGCTGCCATATTCGCGGATCACCTGGACACCCAAACCTTCAAAGCGTTCCTGGCTGTCCATCGGTTCGATCTGGGCAATCACATCCCGCACATGATCCTTCGCCGCCGCATAGTCGATCTGAGGGTTTACATCGGCCACGCCAAACGCGGCGGAATGCGCCTGACCAAAGGCCGCTTTGCCGCTTGCGATCAGCGCTTTCGACGGGACGCAGCCGAAGTTCAGGCAGTCGCCGCCCATCTTGTGCCCTTCCAGAAGGATCACCTTCGCACCCATCTGGCTGGCACCGGCCGCAACCGATAACCCACCGGACCCGGCCCCAATGACCAGGATATCTGTCTTGAGGTGTTGCATGGGTCAGGCGTCCTTTCCGCCACGCAGGGACTTGATGACAATCGGCAAAGCAGCCAGCACACACAAGCCGACAATGGGGCCAATGACGAAGGGTTCCCACAACAAAGATACGTCCGGTGTTTCGCCACGGTCGAACACACCGCCCAGCCCAACGCCGATCCAGGTGTAAACGATACCCCCCGGAATAATGCCCAGCGCCGTCGTGATCAGAAAATTGCGAAATTTGACGCCCACCAGCGCAGGCACCAGATTGGCCACAAAGAACGGCACAACCGGGACAAGCCGCAGCAGGAACAGCACCGAGATTTCGTTCTCGCGCAACCTGTCTTTCAGCTTCCCAATCGTCCCCTTTGAAGCATCCAGCCGGGCCGTCAAAGCATTGCCCAACCCCCAGCGGGCAGCCAAAAAGATGGCCGATGCGCCAATAGTGGCCGAAAATACATTGAACACCGTTCCGGCAAACAGTCCAAACAGGAACCCACCTGTCATCGAGGCGACAGCAGCCCCGGGCAGCGAAAACGCGACGATTACGATATAGACGGCAACGAACCCGGCCACCATGGCCCAATAGTTTGCGTCCCGCCACGCCAGCAACGCTTCGCGGTTGTCGCGCAGGGTTTCGAAAGTCAGGTAATCACCCAGCGTGAAAAACCCCACCGCGGCGACACCGAGAATCACCAGCAAGGGGATATGACGCGCCAACCCGTTTCGTGGAGCGTGGCTTGTTTCGGACATCTGGCCTTCCGGTTCTTCTTGCTTCATCTTACGCCCAACATGCGCTGCTTGCGCTTTTGGCAACAGGGGGTTCACGGGGCCTTGATCTATGTGGCCGCGAACGTGACAGTTTCAGACGATAATCGACCGATTTGAAATCTTTTCTGCATCCGGTTTACAGAATTGTTGCAAAAGCCGCGAAAACCGGACCGTTGGGGTTTGACTTACACTTCGCTTGGCAGTAGAGGACGGGCTTCGAACACTAGGGCCAGGCGAATCCGCGCCGCACCCGACCGCTATAGATTGGAGACGGAGCGATGAAACGCACCTATCAGCCTTCGAACCTGGTTCGCAAACGCCGCCACGGTTTCCGCGCGCGCATGGCCACCAAAGCCGGCCGCAAGATCCTGAACGCACGCCGCGCCCGCGGCCGCAAATCGCTGAGCGCGTAAAACCGCCCACCGATCAGGGTATGAACATGACGCCGCCGGAGGCCCCTGAGGATGGTAAGAACCACCCCGGGAATACGCCCCCGGCGGCTTCTGTTTGTCTACCCACATCCCTGACGATCCTGAAAAAAAGAGCCGATTTCCTGAAAGCCGCCCGCGCGCGCAGGCAGGGAACGTCTTCGATGATGGTGCAGGCCCGCAGACGCGCTCCGGATGAAGCGGTGGGGCTGCGCGTTGGCTTTACCTGCTCAAAGAAAGTCGGCAACGCCGTGGCCCGCAATCGTGCCAAGCGCCGCCTGAGAGAAGTCGCACGGGCCGTCTTGCCTGTGTCTGGTCTTGAAGGTTGGGACTATGTGCTGATCGGGCGGGCTGATGTAACCGCCGATCTTCCTTATGACGTCCTGCTGAGCGACTTGCGGTATGCGCTTCGCAAAGTGCATGCGGATCGCAAATGACCTTTCTGTCCCATATCGTCGCCCTGCCCGTTCGCGCGTACCGGCTGATTTTCAGCCCCTGGGTTGGTTTCAACTGCCGCTATCAGCCCACATGCTCGGCCTATGCACTGGAAGCATTGGAAAAACATGGCGCGATCCGGGGATCGTGGCTGGCTGCACACCGGATATGCCGATGCCACCCCTGGGGCGGTGACGGTTACGATCCGGTGCCCGACAATTCCGACCCTTAAATCAACGCCAGGTTGCCGCGGTCGGTGAAGCTGCGGGTCGGAATGACCTCTCGGTCCAGTTTCCCCATCAACGTATGGTGCAAGTCTTCGAAAAACCGAGGCGAATCAAAATACCAATTGTGTGTCGCCGAAGGCCCATCCCCGTATTCATCGCGGGTATTCTTGAAATGGGACCCGCAATACAGATTGACCGCTTTCTCAGGCCGGTCGTTTGGCATTCCGACACGGCCCAGTCGGCGCGATACTCCGACACGCTTGACCTCTGAAATCGACAAAACCTCGTCAAAGGGGCTGTAATAGCATGTCAGCCTGGTACAACGTCGCATCAGAGAGGACGTCTTGGAACTGCCGTCACGGAACGATTTCGCGGATACATCCGCCGCGACAAACGCGATCTGACTGGTCATCCAGCTGTGTTGCGCGGTTTCATGGTCGTCATCGGCATAATCCATGGCTTCGCGCACCAAGAACGTGCCCATGGAATGCGCCAGAACATGGACGTTATACCGGCAATCCGCGGTCTGCATCCTGGACAGCCGCGTGATCCCGTGACTGAACAATTTTTCTGCCGCACGCCGCGCGTCAGCCCGGTCAACGTTATAGCCCAGAACCGATCCATCGCTTGGCCAATCATAGCTGATGACCACACCGTTAAAGCCATGCGCCTCGAGACCGGTGCGTATTTTGCGGTGACGTTCCAGCATCTGATATTGCTCGGTATTGAACCCGTGCACGAAGACGACAATATGCCCATTCTCGGTAGCCGTCGCCCCGGCTTCGGCCTGAATCCGGCTTATCCATTGAGACTGCGGTATTTCATGCTGCCGTGCCGGTTGCCCGACATTTCCCGGAATAGCCAGATATCGCGCGGCACCCATCTTGTTTGAATAGTGATCGCCGCTGCGGGCGCGGACCGAAAAGAAGTAGTCCATAATATACCTCCTGAAAAATACGCGCAGGGTAACACGGGTGCAACTACGCTCCAAACGCGGTTGATCCTGCTTCTACGCCTTGCCCGGGCCTTCGGTCCGCTGTAACCACGGCGCATGTTTGATGATGCAGACGATATCCACCCGCTGTTTGCCGGCGCGCCCTCGACAACCGAGTTCAAGAAGCTGCGCAAACGTATTGTGCGCCAGACCCGTGAAGCGATCGAGCAATACGGGATGGTGGATCCGTCCGCCCACGACAAGGATGGCAAGCCACCCCGCTGGCTGGTCTGTCTTTCGGGTGGCAAGGACAGCTATACATTGCTGGCCGTTCTCTACGAGCTCAAATGGCGGGGCCTGTTGCCTGTCGATCTGCTGGCCTGCAATCTGGATCAGGGCCAGCCGGGCTTTCCGGCCACGGTCCTGCCCGAGTTTCTGGGTCGAATGGACGTACCGCATCGGGTCGAATATCAGGACACATATTCCGTTGTGATGGACAAGGTCCCGCAGGGCCGGACCTTTTGCGCCCTGTGTTCCCGTTTGCGCCGTGGCAATCTCTATCGCATCGCGCGCGAGGAGGGATGCTCGGCGGTCGTTCTGGGGCATCACCGCGACGATATCCTTGAGACGTTTTTCATGAACCTGTTCCACGGCGGCCGCCTGGCCACAATGCCGCCGAAACTGGTGAATGAAGAAGGCGATCTTTTTGTATTCCGCCCGCTCGCCCATGTCGCCGAAGCCGATTGCGAGAAATTTGCAAAGGCGATGCAATACCCGATCATTCCCTGTGACCTGTGCGGCAGTCAGGATGGGTTGCAGCGCCAGCAGGTCAAACAGATTCTGGATCAATGGGAAAAGAACAGCCCGGGTCGGCGACAGGTTATGTTCCGAGCGTTAACAAATGCGCGGCCATCGCACCTTCTGGATGGAAAGCTATTTGATTTCATTAACCTTTCGCTAAATTCCAACGAAAATTCCGGGAATTTGGAAGAGATTCCGCTTCTGCGTTAACGACTGACTCAGACTGGTTTCATAGGCTTTGCCTTGTGCAGATCATGCCCAAGGCCAGAAAGCTGATGCGGAACCATCCCCTTACCGACCGTTTTGTCCATTCGTTGAAAACCGTTCTGGGCGGCCCAGCTGCGCTGGCCTTTGTTCCGGCGCTTTGTCTGAGTGCATTCTGGATTGGGGGTGAACAGGCCCTGGTTGCACTGGCCCTGATTTTGCCTCTGATCGTCGCAGGCATCAATGCGTTCGCAGCCAATCCGTCGCGTAAGGGGCTTTGGCGTCCCGGCGGTCTGCTGTCAAAGGACCAGTTTGAGACAGTTTTGGAGAAGGTATTTGCCGACGCCCGCCTGAAGGGGGAAAACTCGGCCTGCTTCGCGGTGGTTCTGGATGACTTTACGCAATTGCTTGATCTGCACGGACAGGCGGCGGCGAACCACGTTGCACAGCAGTTCTGCTCACGCGTCTTGTCCATGATCCGCTCAAATGATTGCGCAACCCGGATGGGCGGAAACAGGATGATGGTTGTTCTGCACCCGGCACGGCAACTGGATCTTGAAGCTTGTATTCAGATGTCGGGCCGTATGCAAAACGCCGTTGAAGACCCCATCATGTTGAACGGCACCGGCGTGTATATGTCCTGTTCGATTGGCTTTTGCTTGAGCAGCAGTATCACTGACGGCTCTGCGGTCGATTGGCAGGAAGCCGCAAACAACGCCCTTTTGGAGGCACAACAAAACGGGCCATCCACGATTCGCGCTTTTTCCTCACAGACGCGCAGACGGGCGCAGGTCAGGATCAACTTGCGCAAAGAATTCGAAGCGGCGCTGGACAGCGGTGAGATCCGCCCGTGGTTTCAACCCCAGATCTCAACCGATACCGGGCGTATCAGCGGGTTTGAGGCTCTGGCCCGCTGGGAACATCCGAAGAAAGGGGTTCTTGCCCCCAATGTGTTCCTGCCCTTTGCCGAACAGGCCGAACTGATGGACCGGCTGGGGCAGGCCATGCGGCATCATTCCTTTTCCGCAATGCGCGATTGGGATCGGTCCATGCTGTCTGTGCCGCGCATTGGGATAAACTTTTCATCTGACGAACTGCGTAATCCGGGCCTGATCGACCGTCTGAAATGGGAACTGGATCAATTCGATCTGACCCCCGACAGGCTGGCGGTCGAGGTGTTGGAAACCGTGTTCTCCAGACGGCCCGACGATGTCATCACCCGCAACGTCACCGGGCTTGCGGCTATGGGGTGCTGTATTGATCTGGACGATTTCGGGACAGGACATGCCTCGATCGGTTCTATCAAACGGTTCAACGTATCCCGCATCAAGATCGACAGGTCATTTGTTGCCAAAGCGGATCTGGACCCAAGCCAGCAACAGCTTGCCAGCGCTATTCTGATGATGGCGGAACGTTTGCATCTGGAAACGTTGGCCGAAGGTGTCGAAACGCCGGGTGAACACGCCCTGATGGCCCAACTGGGTTGCGATCATGTTCAGGGGTTTGGCATTGGCAAACCCATGCCATTCGAAAAAACCAAGGATTGGATCACGTCTTACCGCAACAAGATCGACGGTGTTCCCAAAATCGGGCGGCAAACGCGGTAGGGAACCGGAAATCGTGACAAAGAAGACCCCTCCGTGACGAAATGACGGGCGATTCCGCTTGACCTTTGGGTCTGCACTCTGTTGAACCCTGCGGGTGTCTTTCACTGCTCAAGGTGGCTGTCCCCGATGGACGATCAGAACAAGAACCTTATCCTCGCAACCGCGCTCAGCTTTCTCGTGATCCTGGTCTGGTTCGTGCTGTTCCCCCCTCCGGAACAGACGACAACCCCGGATCAGGCTGAAGTAACCAGCGTCGAAGGCAGTGAGGTTCAGACGCCCAGTGCGGCCGACACCAGTACTGTCGGAGAGGCAACTGCGGCAGCTGCCGAAGCTGAACCCGAGGCCGAAGCGCCCCGCATCAATATCGACACGCCCCGCCTGACCGGTAGCCTGTCGCTTGCTGGCGGTCGGATCGACGAGCTGTCTTTGAAAGACTACAAGGTCTCACTGGCCGAGGATTCTCCGATTGTCGAGCTGTTGTCGCCGGTCGGGTCGCAATCCGCCTATTACGCCCTCTATGGTTGGGCTCCTGGCGCGGGCCTGACCGGTACCGATGTTCCCGGACCAAACACCATCTGGACGCTCGAGCAGGGTGAAACCCTGGGTGTTGACACACCTGTGACGCTGGCCTGGGAAAACGGCAATGGACTGACATTCCGCCGCACCATTGCGGTTGATGAGAACTATATGTTCACGGTCACGCAATCTGTCGAAAACGCCACCGGAACCGAAGTTGGACTGGCACCTTATGGCATTCTTGCGCGCCACGGCATTGGCGAAGACGGCGACCTGCCGGACCTGAAAAACTTCTTCATTCTGCATGAAGGTGTGATCGGTATGGCCGACGGCACTCTGACCGAAGTGGATTATGGCGACGTTCGTGATTTCGATATCGATCCGGACGAACGCGCGCAGGCCGAGGTATTCCAGGTCAAGGAAAACGGCTGGATCGGGTTCACCGATCATTTCTGGATGACCACGCTGATCCCGGAACCCGGTTCTGCTTTCAAGGCGGCTGCCAAATACGACTCGCGTCGCAAGATTTACCAGACAGAAACGGTACTTCCGACGCTGACCGTGGCACCGGGAACAACCGAGCAGGTGACAACGCAGCTGTTTGCTGGCGCAAAGGAATGGGAGACCATCCGCGAATACCAGGCTGACGGTGTGCAGAAATTCATCGACAGTATCGACTGGGGCTGGTTCTTCTTCCTGACCAAGCCGATTTTCTGGCTGCTGCACAACATTCATGCGCTGATCGGCAACATGGGTTGGTCCATTATTGGCCTGACGCTGATCATCAAGGCAATCCTGTTCCCGCTGGCCTTCAAGTCCTACGTCTCGATGGCGAAGATGAAGGAACTGCAACCGCAGATGGAAGCCCTGAAAGAAGCCGCGGGCGACGACCGCCAGAAGATGCAGCAGGGCATGATGGAGCTGTACAAGAAGGAAAAGGTGAACCCCGCTGCCGGTTGTTTGCCAATCCTGTTGCAGATCCCGATCTTCTTCTCGCTGTACAAGGTGATTTTCGTCACAATCGAACTGCGTCAAGCACCGTGGTTTGGCCCCTTCCAGGACCTGAGCGCACCTGACCCGACCTCAATCATGAACCTCTTTGGCTTGCTGCCCTGGGCCGGCCCGCAACCGGATACCCTGATGGCGCTGATCTTTATCGGTATTCTGCCGCTGCTGCTGGGGATCTCGATGTGGCTGCAACAGAAACTGAACCCGGCACCAACTGATGCCACACAAGCGATGATCTTCGCGTGGATGCCCTGGGTCTTCATGTTCATGCTGGGCGGCTTTGCAAGCGGTCTGGTCGTGTACTGGATTGCGAACAACACGATCACCTTTACCCAACAGTATCTGATCATGCGCAGTCAGGGCTATTCGCCGGACGTATTCGGAAACATCAAATCCGGATTTAAGCGATTGCCGAACACGGACAAGAAATGAGCGGAACAGTTTCAGGCCTTTGGCGTCACCCGATCAAAAGCCATGGGCGTGAAGCCCTGAGCCAGATTACCCTCAACCCCGGGCAGACCATGCCCGGGGATCGCGTTTGGGCCGTTGCCCATGAAGCGGCCAAGACCGACGGAACGGAATGGGCCCCGTGTGTGAATTTCAGTCGCGGTTCAAAAGCCCCCAAGCTTATGGCGATTTGGGCGAAACTGGACGGCGAGCAGGTCACGTTGCACCACCCGGACCGCCCGAATCTGAGCTTTCATCCTGACACAGAAGAATCGGTTTTCCTGGACTGGGTAAAACCGCTTATGCCCACGGATCGCGCTGCGTCCGCCCGAATTGTCCGGGTGCCCGGGCGCGGCATGACCGATACCGATTTCCCGTCAATCAGCCTGTGCAACATGGCGTCTCATCGCGCTGTTGAACAAAAGCTGGGCCAGTCTTTGTCTGCGGCGCGATGGCGCGGGAACATCTGGTTCGAAGGTCTGCCTGAGTGGGATGAATTCGACTGGCTGGGCCGAGACCTTCGCATTGGCGAAACCGTGCTCCGGGTTCGCGAGCGTATAGTCCGCTGTCTGGCCACCACCGCAAATCCGGAAACCGGCGAACGCGACGCGGATACTCTGGGCGCGCTGAACAGCTGGGATCATCAGGATTTCGGCGTCTATGCCGAGGTTGTTCAGGGTGGTGAAATCCGCCTGAATGATACCCTGGAGGTGTTATGACCACGCTTCCGTTTCCGCTGGCCGAAGAGCCGGATGACTTCGCAAAAGAACGCGGTCGCAAACTGTTTGCCGGCCCGTCTGAATTTGTCAAAGGCGTAGTCGCCATGACGGGCCTGCCCGCTCCTGACCGGCTGGAGGTTTGCTTTGCCGGTCGCTCGAATGTCGGCAAATCCAGCCTGATCAATGCGCTAACCGGAACAAAGGGTCTGGCGCGTGCCTCGAACACACCTGGCCGCACGCAAGAAATCAACTTTTTCACGCAAGGCCCGGACCTCTATCTGGTGGACCTGCCGGGCTATGGGTATGCCAATGCACCGGTTAACGTGGTTGAAAAATGGCAGAAGCTTCTCAAGCAATACCTGAGCGGCCGTCAGACACTGCGCCGTGCCTTTGTCCTGATCGATGCGCGCCACGGGGTAAAACCGGTCGACACTGAAATCATGAAGTTGCTGGATACCAGTGCCGTGACCTTTCAATGCGTTCTCACCAAGGCCGACAAGGTCAAGGCCAACGAGCGCGAGAAGGTTCTGGAACAAACCCGTGCGGCTTTGTCCAAACATCCCGCAGCATTCCCGGAAATCGTCCTGACCTCGTCCGAAAAAGGCGACGGGATTCCGACCCTGCGCTCGATCATTGCGCATCTGGAATAGCTTCGCCCTTGGCAGCGCGGTGCAAAGGCCCTAACACGGACGGTCAGAGGGACCTTAGCAATGAAGACACGTGACATGAACCGGGACTGGATCGCCACCGCAGCAACTCTGAACAGCGCATTGCCCTATCTGCAGCGCTATGATGGGGCCATCGTCGTCATAAAGCTGGGCGGGCATGCCATGGGCAGTGACGAGGCGATGGAGAGCTTTGCCCGCGATGTCGTCTTGATGCGGCAGGTCGGCGTGAACCCGGTTGTCGTGCATGGCGGTGGTCCGATGATCAACGCGATGCTGAACAAGCTTGATATCCAGTCCGACTTTGTGAACGGCAAGCGCGTGACCGACACGGCAACCGTCGAAGTTGTCGAGATGGTTCTGTCTGGCCTGGTGAACAAGCGCATCGTTCAGGCTATCAATGGACAGGGCGGTTCGGCCGTGGGTCTGTCGGGCAAGGATGCAAACCTGATGATCTGCGACCAGACGGATGCGTCTCTGGGTTATGTCGGCACCCCGTCCGAGATGAACCCGAAAATCCTGCATGATCTGTTCTCACATGATGTGATCCCGGTCATCGCCCCTCTGGGCGCGGGACGTGAGGGTGAAACGTTCAACGTGAACGGCGATACGGCTGCCGGGGCGATTGCCTCGGCATTGAAAGCTGACCGCCTTCTGCTGCTGACTGATGTCTCGGGCGTCAAGAACGCGGCTGGTGACGTGGTGACCGAGCTGAAAGCCGGCCAGATCCGCGAGATGACCCGCGAAGGCACCATCGCGGGCGGTATGATCCCCAAGACCGAAACGGCCCTCGATGCCCTGCACAGCGGCGTTCGGGCCGTCGTGATACTTGACGGGCGCGCGCCAAATGCGGTTCTGCTTGAACTGTTCACGGAACATGGCGCCGGGTCGCTGATACGGCCAGACTGATCGCAGCAACAGCCGAGGGAAGATGACAGACCTTGCGCAACCTTCCTCAGTTCCGGATGCGGCAACCTATGGCCGCGTAGAACACGCGGCGCGTCAGGCGGGGTTGATTGTCATGGGTGCGCTGCATCCTCATCGCGTGGCAGCCCGGCAACTTGACACTGGCACGCTGGTCTTGCTGGGCGCGGGTCCTGATTTCTGGCCTGCTCTGAAAGCCTCGCCGGAATGGCGGGGGCCTGATCCAGTAGACCACTGGTCAACCAGAACCGTCGGCCAGATGGCGCATGCGTTCGGTGCACAGGCCTATTTCCCCTTTGGTGGTCCGCCCTATGCGCCATTCATCGACTGGGCCCTGAAATCGGGACGCACTTTCAGCAGCCCGGTGGGGGCCTTGGTACATGACACGGTCGGCATGATGATCTCATATCGCGGCGCACTGCATTTCGCCCATGAGCTTGCCATCCCCGAGGCGTCCGGCGTTTCCCCCTGTGACACCTGCGCCGCACCGTGCACGACGGCCTGCCCTGTCGGCGCGCTGAACGCGCAAAACTTCTATGACATCGCAGCCTGCCACAACCATCTTGATACCGCTAAGGGGCAGTCCTGCATGACGGGCGGCTGTCTGGCCCGCCTCGCTTGCCCGCTCAGCGCTGGCGCAGGGCGCGACCCCGAACAATCAGCCCATCATATGATGGCTTTTCACCCGTCATGACCCGCACCCTGATCCTGACGCGTCACGCCAAATCCAGCTGGGACAATCCGGGACTTGGCGACCATGAACGCCCCCTGAACAAGCGTGGGCGCAGGTCTGCCCCCGCCATTGGTGCATGGCTGCGCGATAACGGCTGGCTGCCGGAAGAAGTGCTAAGCTCGACGTCAACCCGCACCCGCGAGACATGGGCCCGGATGGGGTTAAAGGCCGATAAGGTCCGCTTTCACAAATCGCTCTACCACGACGCCGATGCCGAAGACATGTTGCGCGAGTTAGCAGGTGCCACGGAACCGACTGTGTTGATGCTGGGCCATAACCCCGGAATCGCCGAATTCGCCAACCGCCTTGTGCAACGGCCGCCGGATCACATGCGCTTTTTCGACTATCCGACTTGTGCAACCACTGTGATGAAATTCGACGCCGACAGCTGGTCAGACGTGCGCTGGCATATGGGCGCGGTGCTGGGCTTCACCACTGCGCGTGAGTTGCTGGAATAGAAAAAGGCGGGGCAAAACCCCGCCTTTCCACCATCTTGAGCCGTTCAGTGTCCCAGAATCTGGCTGAGGAACAGTTTGGTCCGCTCGCTTTGCGGATTATTGAAGAACTCTTCCGGTTCGTTCTGTTCCACGATCTGGCCCGCATCCATAAAGATCACGCGGTTGGCAACCTGACGGGCAAAGCCCATCTCGTGCGTCACGCACAGCATGGTCATGCCTTCCTCGGCCAGCTCGATCATGGTGTCGAGCACTTCTTTGATCATCTCGGGGTCCAACGCCGATGTCGGTTCATCGAACAACATGATCCGCGGCATCATGCACAGCGAGCGGGCAATTGCCACACGCTGCTGCTGACCACCCGAAAGCTGACCAGGATACTTGTCGGCCTGCTCGGGGATTTTCACCTTTTCAAGGAAATGCATCGCGCGCTCTTCGGCCTCTTTCTTAGGCGTCTTGCGCACCCAGATCGGGGCCAGCGTGCAGTTCTCCAAAATGGTCAGGTGCGGGAACAGGTTGAAGTGCTGGAACACCATGCCAACCTCGGACCGGATCTTGTCGATGTTCTTGAGGTCATTCGACAGCTCGGTCCCATCCACGATGATCGTGCCCTGCTGGTGTTCCTCCAGCGCGTTCAGGCAGCGGATCAGGGTAGATTTCCCTGACCCGGACGGACCCGCAATAACAATCCGCTCGCCCTGATTGACGGTCAGATTGATGTCGCGCAGCACGTGAAAGGAACCGTACCACTTGTTCATGTTGGTGATTTCGATGGCGACCTCGTCGCTCACCTGCATTTTGGAACGGTCGATTTCGCGGTCAATTGCAAGTTCAGACATGTGTTGAACTCCTTAACGGTGGCCAGTCTGAAGCTTGCGCTCCAGATACATGGAATAACGGGACATAGAGAAGCAGACGATGAAGAACAGGAACGCGATGAACGCGAACAGTTCCCAATAGATGCCGTTCCAGGCTGTGTCGGCGCGGATAGCAGATGCCAATCCGATCACGTCGAACAACCCGATAATCGACACCAGCGTCGTATCCTTGAAGATCCCGATGAATGTGCTCACGATGCCCGGAATTGAGATTTTCAGGGCTTGCGGCATGATGATCAGCCTCTGCGCCTGCCAGTAGTTCAGGCCCAGACTGTCGGCGCCTTCGTACTGTCCTCGTGGCAGGGCAGCCAGACCACCCCGGATCACCTCGGCCATGTAGGCCGCCGAGAACAGGGTCATCATGATCATCACCCGCAAGATGATGTCAAAGTTGGTGCCTGGCGGCAGGAACAGGTTCAGAAGCAGCGACGCCACGAACAACAAGGTGATCAGCGGCACACCGCGAATGAACTCGATAAAGCCCACGCACAGGTATTTGACGATTAGCAGGTCCGACTGACGCCCCAGCGCCAGAACGATACCGATCGGAAGTGAGACACCAATGGCCACAACGCCCAGCAGGATCGCCAGCATGAAACCACCGAACTGACGGCTTTCAACAGCTTCGATGCCAATCGGCAGAACCGAGTCCAACGCGCCCGTGAAATAGCTGGACAGCACCAGCCACCAGATCACTGCGGCAACGACCGCACCGATCATACCCACCAGTTCACTCACCTGCTTGCTGAGGACCGAATACACGAACCAACCGACGACAAACCCAAGCGCGGCCGAGATTGGCCCCCAGATGGTTCCGCCCCACATCAGGAACGGCATCAGGAACGGGTAGATTGCCGTGAAGATCAGCATCTTGGTTGGGACGCGGTCCGAATACAGAACCGGCGCCAATGCGACCAGCAACAGAACCAGCGCAAGGATCGGTCTCCAGTACAGATGGCTTGGATAGAAGCCGAACAGCAACTGTAACCATCGGTCATTGATAACCGCCCAGCAGGCGTGCCCATGGGTCGACCCCCAGGTGGCCATCATGATCTCGCGGCACTCGTTGAGAGAGTCGGCATTCCACACGGACTGGAAAATCCATGGCAGAACACCTGACAGCACGTAGTAGATCGCATAAAGCGAAACCACCGTCAGGATCGTGTTAAACCAACTTGAGAACAGGTTGTGCTTGACCCATCCCAGCGCACCGACCTCGGAAGCAGGCGGTGCCTGCTCGGGCAGCATTTCCGTGCGGACAAATGAAACATCACTCATATTACCGCTCCACCAGTTTTACACGGTTGTTGTACCAGTTCATCACCCCTGAGATGCTCAGCGAGATGGACAGATAGACCAGCATCAACAGCAGAACACATTCCAGCTCGCGACCGGTCTGGTTCATGGTGATGCCGCCAAGGGTCCCCGTGATGTCCATATATCCGACCGCGATCGCCAGTGACGAGTTCTTGGTCAGGTTCAGGTAGTTCGAGATCATGGGCGGAATGATCACCCGCAATGCCTGCGGCAGGATCACAAGGCGCATGGTCCGGCCCGGGCGCAGACCCAGCGCCGATGCGGCTTCGGTTTGGCCTTTTGAGATGGCCAGGATACCCGCACGAACGATCTCGGCGATGAAGGCCGCCGTGTAAAGCGACAAGGCCAGCCACAGCGCGATCAACGAGTTACGCAAATGTGTGCCGCCGGTAAAGTTGAAGCCTTTCAGCTCAGGGAAACCAAGGTGAAACCCCAGGATGGTGAGAAGGACAATCATCGGCACAAACAGAATACCCAGTTGGATGTGCCAGATAGTCGGACGATCACCGGATGCCTCTTGCTTGGCTTGTGCCCAGGCGGACACCTTGCGCATCGCAAAGATGCTGCCACCAAGCACGATCAGAATGGCGATCAGGTCCAGCGAGATATCGAACCGCAGGCTCGACGCACCGAAGATGTGTATATCACCCAGGCTGCGCGAGAACAGGAACTCCGGGATATAGACCCCGCGATTGGTCACCGCGACAGAATCGAACAGATTCATCGTGGCTTCTGGGTTTTCTCCGCGGAACGCCCTTGGTGCTGGCAGGCTTTCGATCAGAATGGCCATGGCCAGAACGATCCACAGCAGCACAGGTACGTTGCGGAACATCTCGACATAGACGGTCATGATCCGCGCAACCAGCCAGTTGTTGGACAGGCGCAGAACACCAACCAAAACACCGACTATCGTTGCTGTGATACAACCAAGAACCGCCACAACCAGCGTGTTCAGCAAGCCGATAAAGGCCGCGCGCAAGTGACTGTCGCGCGAATCGTATTCAAGCAAGCGCTGGTTGATATCGTAACTGGCCGGTTCTGCGAAAAAGCCGAACTCAACCGGTTTTCCAAGCGCTTCGAGGTTTTGGATGGTATTGGAGATGATCCAGGCTGCCAGAAGCATAAAACCAATCATTGCAATGACCTGGATGGTCGCAGATCGGTACCGCGTATCATAAAGGAGCATGGACAGCCGGAACTGCTCCTTCGGCGGGTCAGTGAGAGTCGTCATGACCTATGTATATCCCCGTGCATCCCGTAAATATGTCGGCAGAGTTGATCCCTGCTCAAAACCGTACGGGCGTGATTCTTATGGATGGAAAAAGGGCGCAGGTTGCCCTGCGCCCTTCTCCGTCGATATTAGCGGAACGGCGGCGAGTACAGCAGGCCGCCTTCGGTCCACTGTGCGTTCAGGCCGCGTGCCAGACCAATCGGGGTTTCTTCACCGATGTTCTTGGCAAACACTTCGCCATAGTTGCCGCCGGCTTTGATCGCCTTGGCTGCCCAGTCAGCGTTCAGACCCAGCATCTCGCCCAGGGTGCCTTCGGTACCCAGCAGGCGGTTGATTTCAGGGTTTTCGGTACCCGCGGCCAGTTCATCGATATTGGCCGAGGTTACGCCCAGCTCTTCAGCCGAGATCAGCGCGTTCAGAGTCCAGCGCACAACGTCGCCCCACTCGTGGTCGCCGTGACGGACCAGCGGGCCCAGCGGCTCTTTCGAGATGATTTCAGGCAGCAGGATGTGATCACCGGGGTTTTCGAATGTGGCGCGGGTTGCCGCCAGACCCGAAGCGTCGGTGGTGTAAACGTCACATGCGCCAGCCAGGTACTGCTGCTGTGCTTCGGCGTTGGTTTCGATCGGAACCGGTTCGTAGCTGATGTTGTTCGAACGGAAGAAGTCCGCCAGGTTCAGCTCGGTTGTGGTGCCGGTCTGGATACAAACGGTTGCGCCGTCCAGTTCCTTGGCCGAGCTTACGCCCAGTGCCTTGGGAACCATAAAGCCCTGACCGTCATAGTAGTTCACACCGGTGAATTCGAACTTCAGGTCGACGTCGCGGCTGAAGGTCCAGGTGGTGTTCCGCGCCAGCATGTCGATCTCGCCCGAGGCCAGAGCGGTAAAACGTGTCTTACCGGTGGTCGGAACGAATTCTACCGCGCTTGCATCGCCCAGAACAGCAGCAGCAACGGCACGGCACAGAGATACGTCAAAGCCCTGCCATTCGCCATTGGCGTCAGGAGCAGCAAAGCCAACCAGACCGGTGGTCACACCACAGTTCAGCTTGCCGCGCGCTTTAACGTCGTCAACGGTCCCTGCCACGGCTGCGCCAGCAGCAAGACCGGCAATCGTTGCCGCGCCCAAGATTACGGATTTTTTCATTTTTACCTCTTCCTGATTTCCCGCCCCATCAGAGGCGGCTCTGCCCGGCAAGTGGATGCCGGATAGGTTACTCCAAAGGTGTCTCCCCTTTAGTGGCACTGAGTTTGGGCGTATTCATAAACAAACGTCAAGGGTCGGATCATCGAAAACGATGGATCAGACCCCAACCAATTTGAACATTTGGCCAAAAATCGGAAAATAAGGATCAAACCGACATATCAAAGAAGCGTTTAGCATGCAGAAATGCGGCTTTCTTCGTTTCGGCAACCGCATGGGCCTCGTCATCGTGACCCCATTGTTCGATCTGCCAGGTTTCGTCCAGCCTCGAAATGCGCCATATTTCGGCCGGTTCGCGCCAATCCATGGCCGCCGCAAACCCGAGAATCAATGACCCTGACAAGCTGACCAGATCGTGGAACGCCGCCAGTTGAAACGCATCCAGCGCATGGACGCGAGCACGCAGCGCCGACAGGGCAGCGGCAGATTGCGGCTTGTGCAACACACCTATAACCGGCTGCAAGCGAGCAGACAGCGCAGCCTCGGCCCAGTCCAGTGCCGGATCCCATTCGGCGCTTTGACGTTCCTGCAACTCTGTTGGATGTGTCGCTCGATAGCACAGCAGATCAGAATCGCCGTAATCCGCAAGCATATCGGCAACTTCCCCGTGCTGGGACCGAACCTTGTCGATTGCCGCATTCGCCGAACGGGTGCATGGCATCGTCGACGGTTCTACCTCTTTCTGCTGGGCATCCCATTCTGACGCAACCGCTTCGGCCATGGCGCGGGTCGGCAGGATCAACGCCGCTTTGGCAGGGGTCTTGACGCGGCGGCCATCCAGTTCAACCGTAAACCCGCCGTCGACCTCGGTAATCCGGCTTTCTTTCCAGAAGCGTTTCGGTTTCCAGTCACTCATGTTTCAGTTCCATATCCCGGCCAGCGCAGTGGGCAACTGGTCAAAGGTCTCAATCACGCAGAAGGCCGAGGTCAAAGCAGACCGATCATGGTACCCCCATGCCACGCCGATGCCGCGCACCCCGGCAGCGGCAGCCATGTCCATGTCATAGCTTGTATCGCCGACCATCACCGCGCAGTCGGATTCGACACCGGTCTCGGCCAACGCGGCCTGCACCATGGAAGGATGCGGTTTCGACGGATGGTGGTCGGCGACCTGCCGGGTGACGAAGTAGCGCTCAAGCCCATGCACTTCGATCAACGCATCAAGTCCGCGCTTGGATTTGCCGGTTGCCACCCCAAGAAGCACTTCGGGTACGGCGTGCAAGGCTTCAATCGCCTCTCGCGCGCCGGGATAGAGCGGAGAGCTGGCAGCGTCCAAATCCAAGCGATGCGCGTGATAAGCTTCCTTGTACCCTTCAACGAGATCGTTCTGTACCGAGGAAGGTTGGTCCGGCACCAATCGTGCGATGGCATGTGGCAGGGACAGCCCGACAATGGACAGGATCACCTCTCGCGTCGGTACAGGTACCGACGCGGCCTGAAAGCTGGTGGTCATGGCGTGAACGATACTGCCCTGACTGTCGACCAGAGTGCCATCGACATCAAATAGAACCAGCCGCAGGGGTGCGCTCATTGCAGCGCCTCAAACGGGTCGTCGGCGGCCAGATCCTCGGTCCAGCCGAAGGTGTCCCAGCTGTGTTTCATATGTTCTGGCAAGGGCGCTGTCACGGTCACAGGTTTGCGCGTGATCGGATGCAGGAATGACAGTCGCCGCGCGTGCAGATGCAGCTTTTTGCTGATGATCCCACCCAATTGTGCGCCCCAGCCATCACCCAGGTTTTCCTGCCCCGAGCCACCGTATTTGCCGTCGCCTATGATCGGATGCCCGATCGCTGCCATATGCGCGCGCAGTTGGTGGGTGCGGCCCGTGATTGGCTCCATCGCCACCCAAGCGGCGCGCCCGGCCACCCGGTAGAGGGTCGCATAATGTGTATGTGCCCGTTTCGCACCGGGGGTGCTGTCGATCTCGTTCATATGGACGGGGATCATCTTTTCACCCTCGCCGTGGGCGCCATGACCGGCTGCTTTCACAAGACCCGTCTTGATTTCACCCAGATATGGCGTGGGAACACCTGCAACCAGCGCCCAGTAAATCTTGCGTGTATCGCGGTGACGGAAAGCGGCTGTTAGCCCCTTCGCGGCTTCACGCGTGCGGGCCAGCAGCAGAACACCTGACGTATCCTTGTCCAGGCGGTGAACCAGACGCGGGTTTTCGTCATACCCAAACCGCAACGCCTCGGACAGGCTGTCGACATGCCGGGTCTGCCCGCTGCCGCCCTGTACCGGCAGGCCCTGCGGCTTGTTCAGGGCCAGAATGTGATCATCACTGTAGATCACGCAGGACTGGATCATCTTGGCATCCGCATCCGAGATACGATGCTTGACCTCAACCGGTTTGTGATCAGGCCCCGGCAATGGCGGCACACGAACCACCTGCCCGACCTCCAATCGGGTCGAGGCCTTGGCCCGGCTGCCATCCACACGCAGTTCTCCCTTGCGGCACATCTTTTCGATGCGGCCCTGGCTGACATGCGGGAACAGGCGGCGCAACCAGCGGTCCACACGCTGATCGCCGTCCCCTTCAGCGACTGTAATCATCTGTACGCCACTCATGCCATTGCCCCTTGCGCCGCGCGGGTGATCCGCCCGGATTGCGTCTTTGTCCGTGTCCCAGAAATCATGGGGGTCTCTCGCGCGCAACGCGGCAAGAGTCAAGGTATCAGACAGGAACCTTTGGCGTTCGTGGGGGCTCAGCGCCACCCGCCACTTCTCGGCGCGGTCAATACATTCCCAGCCAGCCTAGCTGTTGCGCTGGGTCCGAAGCTTGGCGAAGTAATCGAGGCGCTTTTTCAGCTCACGCTCGAACCCGCGCTCGACCGGTTGATACAAAACCGGGCGTTTCATCGTTTCGGGAAAATAGTTCTGACCGGAAAACCCGTCTTCGGCGTCATGGTCATACGCATAGCCAGCACCATATCCCTGATCCTTCATCAGTGATGTGGGGGCATTCAGGATATGTTTGGGTGGTGGCTCGCTGCCTGATTGCTTGGCCAGCCGCATCGCTGCCTTATAGCCGACATAAGCACCGTTGGATTTCGGGGCCAGGGCCAGATAGACCAGCGCCTGCGCCAGCGCCAGCTCACCTTCGGGAGAGCCGAGCCGCTCATACGTTTCCCAGGATTGCAGGCAGATGGCCTGCGCCTGCGGGTCGGCCAGACCGATATCCTCGACCGCCATCCGTGTGATCCGACGCGCCAGATAGCGCGGGTCTTCGCCCCCTGTCAGCATTCGCGCAAACCAGTACAGCGCCGCGTCCGGGTCGGACCCGCGCACCGATTTGTGCAGGGCTGAAATCAGGTTGTAATGTTCATCGCCCGACTTGTCATATTTCGCCGCCCGCCGCATCAGCCGCGTCGACAGCGCGTCCGTGTCCAGTGGCGCATCCACCTTCCAGGCCGAGACCTGTTCGATCAGGTTCAACAACGCCCGTCCGTCCCCATCGGCCATTTCCTGCAACGCATCGCGGGCTGCGGGTGTCAACGGCAACGCGCGGCCCAGCTCTTTTTCGGCACGCTGGGTCAGGCGTTCAAGATCGGAAAGGCCAAGCCGTTCCAGCACCAGAACCTGCGACCGGCTGAGAACAGCGGCGTTCAGCTCAAAGGACGGGTTCTCGGTCGTTGCCCCGACAAGAAGGATCGTGCCGTCCTCCATATGCGGCAGAAAACCGTCCTGCTGTGCCTTGTTGAAGCGGTGAATCTCGTCCACGAACAGCAAGGTCCCCTGCCCATTCTGACGCCTGATCTTGGCCGCTTCGAAAACCTTCTTCAAATCCGGCACACCGGTGAAAATCGCACTGATCTGAACGAAATGCAGATCGGTTTCCTGCGCCAGCAACCGTGCGATCGTCGTCTTTCCGACACCGGGCGGCCCCCAGAAGATCAGGCTGGACAGACTGCCCGACGCCAGCATGACCCCCAGCGGCGCATTCGGGCCAAGAACCTGTTCCTGACCGATGACCTCGGCAAGAGTCTGCGGGCGCAACCGGTCCGCCAGGGGACGGTGTGGCGCAGCGGTGGGTTCCGTTGGCCCGGTATCGAACAGATCGCTCACGGGTTACAGCCGGAACCGCAATGAGACTGACCGGCCACCGCGCAGAAGACCCATCTGCACACGACGACCCGGATCTGTCAGCGCATTCTCTACATCCCCAGGACGTTCGATGTCATTGGAATTGATGCTTTCAAGAATATCCCCCGATCGCAAACCTGCGCGTCCACCATAGGGACCGGGATCAACAACAACGACACCTGTCTGGGACAGTGGCAAGCCCATATCAGAGATCACCGCAGGGTTGACGCGGGACACCACCAGCCCCGGCAGGACAGTGTCTTCATCCAATGTCGTCTCTTCAGCCGCCGGGACTTCGGGCGCTTTGATCAGTGCCACCTCAACCTCTTCGCTCTGGGTGCCACGCAGCCGTGTCAGAACCGATGTTCCCCCAACCCCTGCGACAGACATGCGAAACTTCATCTCGGCAGGTGAGTTCACTTCGTCCCCGTCCACATGGGTCACGACATCCCCCACCTTAAGCCCCGCCTCGCGCAGCGGGCTAAGGTCATGCAGGTCCGAGATGACAACACCCAGTGGGATGGCAAGACCAAGGGATTCAGCAATATCCGCGCTCATATGCTGACCGGTCATGCCTGCCCAAGGGCTGACAAAACTGTCATTGCCCTGCTGTGCCTGTTTCAGGAACTCGGCCACAAGATTTGCGGGGATGGCAAAACCGATACCATTCGACCCGCCCGAGCGTGTCAGAATAGACGTGTTGATCCCGATCAGGTCCCCGTTCATATCAATCAGCGCACCGCCGGAATTTCCCGGATTGATCGCTGCATCTGTCTGAATGAAATACCCGCGCGCATTGCCCGTCGCCGTACCTGTACGCGCCAAGCCCGAGATGATGCCAGAGGACACCGTCTGCCCCACCCCGAACGGGTTGCCGATGGCAAGGGCCAGTTCGCCAACCTCGACCTGATCGGAATCGCGCAGGGTCAGGTAGGGCAGATCTTGCGCCTCTTCCAGAAGCAGGATCGCAATATCGCTTTCTTCGTGCCCCAGTACGACCGTGGCAGAAAACTCGCGCCGATCGGTTGTCACGACCCTGATCTCGGTCGCCGAGCCTACAACATGGTAGTTGGAAACAACGTAGCCATCTTCAGACAGGATGACCCCGGAGCCCAGCGAGTTCTGAACCCGCGGCTGCGGCGTTCCCAGGCTGCCGCCGAAGAAATCCCGAAAGAACGGGTCCGAATAAAATGGGCTGGCCCGCCCCTGCCGCACGATCTTGGCGTAGATATTCACCACCGCAGGCGAGGCCTTTTTGACCACCGGAGCAAAGCCCAGAGAGATTTCGGACTGTGATTGCGGGACGCGGGTTTCGGCAAATGCTGGCAGGGCCATGACAAGCATAAGAGCGATAAAGGATGCGCGGATCATGGGGGCTCCGGATTAGATCATCCTTGGGATATGCGGGGCAAAGGCGATAAATGCAAGCCGCGCGCTCAGCTTCGGCGGCGCAGGAACTTGAGCCCGGACCAATCGGCGTCAACCGCGCAAACCTGCACGTCGACCCAGCCCAGCGGCAGGATTTCATTGCGCAGCATATCCTCGGTCACACCTGCGTGCAGTGGCGAAGATTTCTTGGCCCAGGAGACCCACAGCATTCCTCCGGGCCGTATGTGGGCGATTTGCTCAGCGGCCATTTCGGCGATCTGGTCCGGGTGGTTCAGGAACATGTGAACCGCATCCGCGAGATCGGCTACGGGGTCGAACAGAACACCGTCGGCACCCGCTGGCAGGTTTGCATAATGGGCAGGGGCGTTGAGTGTACGGACCATGTATCCGGGTTTGAATCCCAGTTTCGCCCAGAGCGGTTTGCCTGAGTATCCTGCTGCAGGTTCACTTGCCATAACAGCCTGAACTTATGGCGCAAATCGAATGAAGGCAATTGGTTAGCTGAGGCACAAAAAAGCCCGCCCGATTGCTCGGGCAGGCGCATCAGGTCGATGACCGTCGTGCTTATTCTTCGGCTGCGGCCTCTTCGGCGGCAGCGCGGGCTTTGTCCGCGGCGCCTTTGGCATCGATGTCGCGATCGACGAATTCGATGATCGCCATCGGAGCCATGTCACCATAGCGGAATCCGGCTTTCAGGATGCGGACATAACCGCCCTGACGCTCAGCATAGCGGGGGCCCAGAACTTCGAACAGCTTGGCGACGTCTTTGTCTTCTTTCAGCTGTGCTGCGGCCTGACGGCGGGCGTGCAGGTCGCCGCGCTTGCCCAGAGTGATCAGCTTTTCGATGATCGGGCGCAGTTCTTTTGCTTTGGGCAGAGTTGTCTTGATCTGCTCATGTTCGATGAGCGAGCCAGCCATGTTTGCAAACAGAGCCTTGCGGTGCTCATGAGTACGGTTCAGGCGGCGGTAACCACGTGCGTGACGCATTTTTCAATTCCTTCTTTCGCGTTTTGCTTTGTCCGGCCTCCGATGCGTGTCAGAGGCTCACCTTGGGGCGGGATTGCCCGGATTGTACGTTTTGTACCGGCTTTCAGACCCCATTGGTCCGAAATGTACAAAACCTGCGACGGCAGGTTGGCCCCGCCGCCGCAGCCGAAGATGCTTAGAACGCGTCTTCGAATTTCTTTGCCAGATCTTCGATGTTGTCGGGCGGCCAGTCCTCGACATCCATGCCGAGGTGCAGACCCATGCCGGACAGCACTTCCTTGATCTCGTTCAGCGACTTGCGGCCGAAGTTCGGGGTGCGCAGCATCTCGGCTTCGGTCTTCTGGATCAGGTCGCCGATATAGACGATGTTGTCGTTCTTCAGGCAGTTTGCCGAACGGACCGACAGTTCCAGCTCGTCCACTTTCTTGAGCAGCAGCGGGTTGAACTCCAGACCATCGTCTTCGTCCTGACGGTTTGCCGATTCCGGCTCGTCGAAGTTGACGAAGATCGACAGCTGATCCTGCAGGATGCGCGCGGCGTAGGCCAGTGCGTCATCGGGGGTGATCGAACCGTCGGTGTCGATCTTCAGGGTCAGCTTGTCATAGTCCAGAACCTGACCTTCGCGGGTCGGCTGCACGTCATAGGCGACTTTCTTGACCGGCGAATAGATCGCGTCGATCGGGATCAGGCCGATGGGCGCATCTTCCGGCTTGTTCTTTTCAGCCGAAACGTAACCCTTACCGGTGTTGACGGTCAGCTCCATGAACAGGTCGGCGCCGTCGTCCAGGTGACAGATGACGTGATCGCGGTTCAGAACCTCGATACCTGCGCTTTCGCTGATGTCACCTGCGGTAACGATTGCCGGACCTTTGGCATTGATCGACAGGCGCTTGGGGCCTTCGACTTCCATGCGCAGGGCAACCTGCTTGAGGTTCAGGATGATGTCGGTGACGTCTTCGCGCACGCCCGCAACCGAGGAGAACTCGTGCAGGACGTTGTCGATCTGGACGCTGGTGATGGCCGCGCCTTGCAGCGAGCTCATCAAAACGCGACGCAGGGCGTTGCCCAGGGTCAGACCAAAACCACGCTCCAGCGGTTCGGCAACCAGGGTCGCCTGACGCGCAGGGTCGTTGCCCGGCTTGGCTTCCAGCTGGTTCGGCTTGATCAATTCTGCCCAATTCTTGTGGATCATGTAATCCCTCCATTCCTGCCCGCGCCCCATGACCAACAAGGTGCAGACGCCCGAGGTTCAAAATGACGTGCTGGGGCCGTGTAAAAACACAGCCCCAGCTTAATTTCAGATCGCTTAGACGCGACGACGCTTCGGCGGACGGCAGCCGTTGTGAGCAATAGGGGTCACGTCACGGATCGACGTGATGTTGAAGCCCACGGCAGCCAGTGCGCGCAGAGCCGACTCACGACCCGAACCGGGGCCTTGAACTTCGACTTCCAGCGTCTTGACGCCATGTTCCTGCGCTTTCTTGCCTGCGTCTTCCGCAGCCATCTGCGCGGCATACGGGGTAGATTTCCGCGATCCCTTGAAGCCCATGGTACCGGCAGACGACCACGAGATGGCGTTGCCCTGTACGTCCGAGATCAGGATCTTGGTGTTGTTGAAGGTCGAGTTCACATGGGCAACGCCCGATGCGATGTTCTTGCGCTCTTTGCGCTTGATGCGAGTCTTATCGCGTGCCATCGGTCAGACCCTCCCTTATTTCTTCTTACCGGCAATGGCCTTTGCGGGGCCTTTGCGGGTACGAGCGTTGGTGTGGGTACGCTGACCGCGAACCGGCAGGTTGCGGCGGTGACGCAGACCGCGATAGCAGCCCAGGTCCATCAGACGCTTGACGTTCATCTGAACTTCGCGACGCAGGTCACCTTCGACGGTGTAGTTGGCGTCGATATGTTCGCGGATGGCCAGAACTTCGGCATCCGACAGTTCATTGACGCGGCGGTGCGCTTCAATGCCCACGGCTTCGCAGATTGCGTTGGCCGAGGTGTTGCCGATACCGGTGATATATGTGAGGGCGATTGGAACCCGCTTTGCAGTCGGGATGTTTACGCCGGCAATACGTGCCACGTGTCACTTTCCTTTTTGTTGCGGTTCCGTAACTCCGGAACCTTTTTTCACAACACTTTACCGTGGCAGTGACGCCAGAGGGTCCAGTATTATTCGAGGTGGTCGGGGCAATTGGGACGAATCCCGCATGCAGTCTTGATTCCCTTTAGGGATGGGGGTCGATATGGGCTTTTGGTGGGGCCGTCAAGCCCCAACTTTCGGTCAACCCAGTATCGCCTCGATCGAGGCCGTCACTTCCTTGATATCCGCCAGCCCGTTCACGGGGCGCAGATCGCCCTTGGCGTAGTAATAGCCAATCAGCGGAGACGTCTTCTTGTAGTATTCCATCAGGCGCGTGCGCAGGCTGTCTTCGTTGTCATCGGCGCGGCGCTGGAAGTCATTTTCCTTGCCGCAATTGGTGCATTTGCCATCCGCCGGGATCGGCTTGGTGTTGTCGTTATAGACTTCACCACATCCGCCGCAGGTTGAGCGTGCGGTGATCCGGCCCACCAGCGCGTCGTCATCAACGCGCATCTCGATCACGGTGTGCAGCGACTGGCCCAGCTTGGTCAGCAGAGCGGCCAGCGCATCGGCCTGCGCCAGCGTGCGGGGAAAGCCGTCAAAGATGAAACCAGCGCCTGTTTCGGTGGTCAGCTTCTCTTCGATCAGGCCGATCACGATTTCATCGGTGACCAGCTTGCCCGCGTCCATGATCGCCGCAACCTTGCGACCCATCTCGGTGCCCGAGGTCTTGGCTTCGCGCAGCATGTCGCCCGTGCTGAGCTGCACCATGCCGCGTGTTTCAACCAAGTGACGCGCCTGCGTTCCTTTCCCTGCCCCCGGGGGGCCCAACAGAATGATATTCATCGACGAGAGGGTCCCTTCCTGCCGCGTTTCTTGCTTTTGCCGCGCAGTTGAGACTTTTCGATAAGCCCTTCGTATTGGTGCGCCAGAAGATGGCTCTGAACCTGCTGGATCGTATCCATGGTCACGGAGACGATAATCAGAACCGAGGTGCCGCCGAAATAGAACGGGATGGCAAATTGGCCCCGCAGGATTTCAGGCAGCAGACAGACGGCGGCCAGATAGGCCGACCCCAGCACCAGCACGCGGTTGACCACGTATTCCAGATACTCGGCGGTTTTCTTGCCGGGGCGGATACCGGGCACGAACCCGTTCTGCTTTTTCAGGTTGTCCGCCACATCGTCCGGTTTGAACGACACGTTGAACGTGTAGAAATACGCAAAGAACACGATCATCGACGCGAAGAACAGCAGATACAGCGGCTGTCCGGGGCCGAAATTGGCCAGCAGCCACGACATGACCGGCCCGTTTGCAGCGCCCGACGAGAAGGTCGAGATCGTCACCGGCAGCAGCAGCAGAGAGCTGGCAAAGATCGCCGGGATCACGCCCGCGGGGTTGACCTTGACCGGCAGGTGGCTGGAGCCACCTTCGTAGATTTTCATCCCGGCCTGACGGCGCGGGTACTGGATATGGATCTTTCGCAGCGCCCGTTCCATGAAGACCACGAACATGATGACGGCAATCACCATCACGATCACGCCAACAATCACGGCGGGGCTGATTGCGCCCGAACGGCCCGACGCGAAGAACTGCGCCAGGGCGGCGGGAACCTCGGCGATGATGCCGACGAAAATGATCAGAGAGATACCGTTGCCGATGCCGCGCGCGGTGATCTGCTCACCCAGCCACATCAGGAACATGGTGCCACCAACCAGCGTGATCATGGTCGACATGCGGAAGAAGAGGCCCGGATCGGTCGCCAGATCGCCCGATTCCAGCGACACAGCCAGACCGTAGGCCTGCACGGTGGCCAGAGCCACGGTGCCGAAACGGGTGTATTGGTTGATCTTCTTGCGGCCCTGCTCGCCCTCTTTCTTGAGCTGTTCGAGCGCGGGAACCATCGATGTCAGCAGCTGCACGATGATCGAGGCCGAGATATAGGGCATGATGCCAAGGGCAAAGATGCCCATTCGGCCAAGCGCCCCGCCCGTAAACATCGAAACCATGCCGCCGATGCCCTGCCCCGCCTGTTCCATGAACTCGCGCAATGCTGCTCCGTCGATCCCCGGCACCGGAATGAAGGTGCCCAGACGATAGACGATCAGCAAACCCAGCGTGAACAGGATGCGGTTGCGCAGATCGGTGGCCTTGCCAAGGGCAGCCCAGCTTGTGTTGGCTGCCATTTGTTCTGCTGCTGATACCATAAAGTCGGTCTCTCTTATGCAAACGCCGCCCGGAACCGTTTTCCGGCTCGGACGGCGTCTTGGAAAACTCTGAAGTCTATGTAAGCGGGTCTTTGCCCGCTCACAAGCGCTTACTCTGCCGCAGCGGCTTTTGTGACTTTCAGTGAACCGCCCGCTTTTTCAACTGCCTCGACAGCAGCTTTCGACGCACCGGTCACTTCCAGATTCACCTTGGCGCTGATCTCGCCTTTGGCCAGAACGCGGATACCGTCCAGCTTGCGGCGGACCAGACCTGACGCAACCAGAGCGTCTTCGGTGATCGCGGCCTTGGCGTCCAGCTTGCCGGCTTCGACGAATTTCTGGATCAGGCCCAGGTTGATGACGGCGAATTCCTTGCGGTTTGGCTTGTTGAAGCCACGCTTGGGCAGACGCTGGTACAAGGGCATCTGACCGCCTTCATAGCCATTGATGGCCACACCCGAGCGGGATTTCTGGCCTTTGATACCACGGCCACCCATTTTACCTTTGCCGGAACCCGGACCACGGCCAACGCGGGTGCGTTTTGGGGCGGCGCCAGGATTGTCGCGCAATTCGTTCAGTTTCATTTCGCTTCTCCTAAGCCGGATATGACCCCCGAAGCGTGATGGGCCAAACACGGCATTTCTTGGTTTTGATTCTCGCGGCCAAAAAGCCACCGCAGGCGTATAGGCCCGATGGCAGGGCTTGGCAAGACTGTAGATCGCCAGCCGCTTGTCATGACCGGCAAAAGCCCCGGGACCGGCCCCGCGGGTGAACCCAAAAGGACACCTTCACCGGGGTCTGACCGAAAATCGAGCACGAAATATGGCGATTTTGGCAATTATCGCTTGCCATGACCGGGCGGTAGTCTATCCGGATTGCCACAAACAAGAACTTGGCAGGCGCATGACTGAAACCACTCTCTCGACCCGGAAACAGCCGGAGACTACCGCTGCACGTGACTGGGTAACAACGCTTGCCAAATATCGCGAACCCGACCAGCTGCGCAGCGCGTTTGAGCTGGGCGTCAGTATCATCCCCTTCTTCGCGCTCTGGGCTTTGTCCTGGATGTCGCTGTCGGTCAGCTATTGGCTGGCTTTTGCGATCTCTGTTCTCAACGCGGCCTTTCTGTTGCGCCTGTTTGCCATCCAGCATGATTGCGGGCACGGCGCGTTCTTCAAGAACCGGACGGTCAGTGACTGGGTTGGACGCTCGATCGGAGTTCTGACGCTGACACCTTATGATGTCTGGCGCCGCACGCATTCCACACATCACAACAGTTCCGGCAATCTGGGCAAACGCGGGATGGGCGATATCCACACCCTGACCGTGGCCGAATATCAGGCGAAAACCCCGATGAACCGGTTCTGGTATCGTGTGTATCGAAACCCGATCACCCTGTTCGTCTTTGGCCCCGGATATCTGTTCCTGTTTCAGAACCGCCTTCCACTGGGCCTGACCGACAGCGTCCGGTTCTGGGTCAGCGCGATGGCCACCAATCTTGCCATTCTGGTTGCGCTTGTGGCCATTTACTATTTTGGCGGGCTGATGCCGATGGTTCTGATCTTCCTGCCCTCGACCCTGATTGCCGCCACCGCCGGGGTATGGCTTTTCTATGTGCAACACCAGTTCGAGGACACGCATTGGGACGCCGATGAAGACTGGCAGTTGCACGAAGCGGCGCTGCACGGAAGCTCTCATTATATATTGCCGTCCGTGTTGCAGTGGTTCACCGCCAATATCGGCATCCACCACGTGCATCACCTGTACAGCCGCATTCCGTTCTATCGCCTGACCGAAGTGCTGCGCGACCATGATGAGCTGGCCAACAGCAACCGGATGACCATCCGCGAAAGCCTCGCCAACGCGCGCCTGCACCTGTGGGATGAGCAAAGCCGTCGACTGCTGTCCTTCGCCGAGGCGCGGGCACTTTACGGGTGAGGGGTTCCGTGGCGTCGAGCGCAGGCGGAGTTTTCAGAGTTACCGGTCCGTGAGCCGCGCCAGCGACTGCCCGTGGGGTGGCGCTGCAACAGCTGATCCGCGTGCTTTATGGTACCAGACACGTGTGAATTCGTAGCGAGGCGCAAAGGCCCCCAAAGCGCCAGCCCGCCGGGACGGGCAGTCGCTGGCGCGGCGGCCTTCGGCCTTGTCCCGCGCTTGGGGCAACGTACTACTTGTTCATTTTGCTGTCTGACTTTTCACTTCATTCGCGCTGAAAACAAATTGCAGTGGGTGAAATTTGTTTGAACTGAAAGACTTTTGCCCTTTTGATAACTATTGAGAAGGCCTTTGTTACAGTAAATTCAAAGTTGTTAATCGATTATGCCCTATATAAAAAACCTATCTGAGTACATCGAACAGATCTCCGAGCGAAACTCTGAATGGAACAGCGGTGAGCTACTGTACAGAGGTCATGAAGACAGGGCCTATAAAGCTGAACCGTCAGTTTTGCGATCTGAAGATTGGAAACAGCGCGAACACGAGATGATCCGTGAATTGTTGGCCGAGCATCCAGAAGATTTCTCTCGTGATCTAAGTACCTTTGAGTGGCTGGCTCGAGCGCAACATTACGGCCTCCCCACACGATTGCTAGACGTTACCAAAAATCCTTTGGTCGCTTTGTATTTTGCGTGTCGTAGCGCTTCCAGCTCTTCTTCTGAGACCCTTCCCAGGCGTCCAGCGGGCGAAGTTATAGTCTTCAACCCCATTTCGCTAAGAAAGCGCTTCTTTGATAGCGAGAGCGTGGCCGTCCTTTGCAACTTAGCATATTTGCCGTTCGAAAAGAAAAACTCATTAAGAAAACACTTGTTGCGGTGCCGTGAGGATGCGCTGCGAGAAACAACGGACGGGTCGGAAGAAGATTTCAACAAAGCCTATGTCTCTAAATTCAATGCAAATTCAGAAATTAGAGAAATCTTGAGATTGGCTAACCGGGACAACCCAAGTGTAGGTGATACTCTCCATCCCGATGATCTTTCTCAGATAGTAGCGGTTTTGCCAAGAAAGCTAGATGTGCGTATCGCCTCGCAAAGTGGTGCATTCCTAATATTCGGTTTGTTCAACCCAGAAAGAGAGGGTATTTTTGCAGAACGTAAACGTAGTCGTTTGCCAACGCGTCATTTCCTTAAGAATTTTGATACGTATGAAATATACGTCGCACCAAAAAACAAAAATGGTATTTTGAGTGAGCTAGATAGTTTGGGTATTAATGAAGAGGCGCTCTTCCCAAGCTTGGAGATAACAGCCGCAAAGATAAAAAGACGAGGTGCCTGAAACGCACTAACCCCCCTTGCCACCCACCCCCAACACTGCTAAACGCTCCCAATCTTGCGGCCTCGGATTCGTTCCGGGGCCTTAGATATTTTGCAACCGGGGACCTTCGGGGCCCTATACCTTTGGCACCTACGGGGGCCTATCACATAGCGGGGGACCTCCCCTGCACTTGCTAAACGGAAGACAGAAAGCATGGCACTCAAGTCGTACAAGCCGACGACGCCGGGCCAGCGCGGGCTGGTGCTGATCGACCGTTCGGAGCTTTGGAAAGGACGTCCGGTCAAGTCTCTCACAGAGGGTTTGACCAAATCGGGCGGCCGGAACAACACCGGACGGATCACTTCACGCCGCCGCGGCGGTGGCGCAAAGCGTCTCTACCGGATCGTTGACTTCAAACGGAACAAATTTGATGTCGCGGCAACCGTCGAGCGGATCGAATATGACCCGAACCGGACCGCGTTCATCGCACTGGTAAAATACGAAGACGGCGAGCAGGCGTATATCCTGGCTCCGCAGCGTCTGGCTGTTGGTGACAAGGTCATCGCGTCGGCAAAGGCCGATATCAAGCCGGGCAACGCAATGCCGTTCTCGGGCATGCCCATCGGTACCATCGTCCACAACATCGAGATGAAGCCTGGCAAAGGCGGTCAGATCGCACGTGCGGCCGGTACTTACGCGCAATTCGTGGGCCGCGATGGCGGTTACGCTCAGATCCGTCTGAGCTCGGGCGAGCTGCGCATGGTCCGTCAGGAATGCATGGCCACCATCGGTGCCGTGTCCAACCCCGACAACAGCAACCAGAACCTTGGTAAAGCCGGTCGTATGCGCCACAAGGGCGTTCGTCCGTCGGTTCGTGGTGTTGCTATGAACCCGATCGATCACCCGCATGGTGGTGGTGAGGGTCGTACCTCGGGTGGCCGTACACCGGTTACGCCGTGGGGTAAGGACACCAAGGGTAAGCGTACCCGCAACAAGAACAAAGCGTCCCAGAAGCTGATCATCCGCTCGCGGCACGCCAAGAAGAAGGGACGTTAATCCATGTCTCGCTCTGTTTGGAAGGGTCCTTTCGTCGATGCTTACGTGCTGAAAAAAGCCGAAGCAGCGCGCGAGTCGGGCCGCAACGAAGTCATCAAGATCTGGTCGCGTCGTTCCACCATCCTGCCCCAGTTCGTGGGTCTGACCTTTGGTGTGTACAACGGCCAGAAGCATATCCCGGTAAACGTCTCGGAAGACATGATCGGTCAGAAGTTCGGTGAATATTCGCCGACACGGACCTATTATGGCCACGCCGCAGACAAAAAAGCGAAGCGGAAGTAAGTCATGGGCAAGGAAAAGAACCCCCGCCGCGTGGCTGAAAACGAAGCAATGGCGAAAACGCGCATGCTTCGCACCAGCCCGCAGAAACTGAACCTGGTAGCAGCTATGATCCGCGGCAAGAAAGTCGAGAAGGCCCTGACCGACCTGACTTTCTCGAACAAGCGCGTCGCGCAGGACGTCAAGAAGTGCCTGCAGTCCGCAATCGCGAATGCCGAAAACAACCACAACCTGGACGTTGACGAGCTGATCGTCGCCGAAGCCTGGGTTGGCAAGAACCTGGTCATGAAGCGCGGTCGCCCGCGTGCCCGTGGCCGTTTCGGCAAGATCATGAAGCCGTTCTCGGAGATCACCATCAAGGTGCGTCAAGTTGAGGAGCAAGCCTAATGGGACATAAAGTCAATCCGATCGGCATGCGCCTTCAGGTCAACCGCACCTGGGACAGCCGCTGGTACGCAGATACCAAGGACTACGGTGATCTTCTTCTGGAAGACCTCAAGATCCGTGAGTTCATTCAGAAAGAGTGCAAGCAGGCCGGTGTTGCCCGTGTGATCATCGAACGTCCGCACAAGAAGTGCCGCGTTACGATCCACACCGCACGTCCGGGTGTCATCATCGGCAAGAAAGGTGCGGACATCGAAGTCCTGCGCAAGAAGCTGGCTGCGATGACCGACAGCGAACTGCACCTGAACATCGTCGAAGTGCGCAAGCCCGAACTTGACGGTCAACTGGTTGCCGAGTCGATCGCTCAGCAGCTGGAACGCCGTGTTTCGTTCCGCCGCGCGATGAAGCGTGCCGTACAGAACGCCATGCGCATGGGCGCCCTGGGTATCCGGGTGAACGTCGCTGGCCGTCTGGGTGGTGCCGAAATCGCACGGACCGAATGGTACCGCGAAGGCCGTGTGCCGCTGCACACGCTGCGCGCCGACATCGATTACGCACATGCCGAAGCGATGACCCCCTACGGGATCATCGGGATCAAGGTCTGGATCTTCAAAGGGGAGATCATGGAGCACGATCCGCAGGCACGTGACCGTAAAGCACAGGAACTCCAGGACGGCCCTGCACCTCGTGGTGCTGGTGGCGGTCGTCGCTAAGGAGGGAAAGATATGCTTCAACCAAAGCGTACAAAATTCCGCAAGTTGCACAAAGGCCGGATCAAGGGCGAAGCCAAGGGCGGCTCTGATCTGAACTTTGGCACCTACGGCCTGAAAGCGATTGAGCCTGAGCGTGTAACCGCACGCCAGATCGAGGCTGCACGTCGTGCCATGACGCGTCACATGAAGCGTCAGGGCCGTGTCTGGATCCGCATCTTCCCCGACACTCCGGTCACGGCAAAGCCGATCGAAGTTCGTATGGGTAAAGGTAAGGGTTCGGTCGACCGCTGGGTTTGCAAGGTCAAACCTGGTCGCGTGATGTTCGAGATCGACGGCGTCAATGACGAAATCGCCCGCGAGGCCCTGCGCCTGGCTGCGATGAAGCTGCCGATCAAGACCCGCGTCGTGGTTCGCGAAGACTGGTAAGCGATCCGGGGCACCCCCGCTCGTGACTAGATTGACCCCCGTCGAAACACCGGCGGGGGTTTTTCTTTAGGGGGCTCTGCCCCCGCCGCGCGTGCCGCGCGCCTCCCCCGGGATATTTTGGGCCAGATGAAGCAGGGGATCCGTTCTTCATCTGGCTGCAAATATCCCGGAGCGCGAGGCAGAGCCTCGCAAAACAGCCATCGCCTTCACCGCGCGGCTGGTTTAAGACAGCGCCATGCCACAGATTGAATCACTCTTCGTCACCCGCCTCTATCGTGCCTCTTTGTCCGAGTTCGGTCCCCCGATCGATGCGGAGGAGTTGGAAAGCTCGTGCCTTGTCATCGCCGAGGATGACGAGGCCGGTCAGGACTGGTGCGAAGAAAACGGCTATCCCGGTTACACCAGCTATGCTTCGCTGACCGACCTGCCCTGGCGGTTTCCGATATTCGCCGATCTGGTCAAAGCGCTGGACAGCCATGTGGCGGCTTTTGCCAAGGATCTGGAGTTTGATCTGGGTGAGGGTGAGCTGAAGCTGGAAGACCTGTGGATCAACATCCTGCCCGAGGGTGGCATGCATTCCAGCCATCTGCACCCGCACAGTGTGATTTCCGGCACCACCTATGTGGCGATGCCCGAAGGCGCGAGCGCGCTGAAGCTGGAAGACCCCCGCTCAGGCCGCATGATGGCCGCGCCGACGCGGCTGAAAGGCGGGCGACGCGATTTGCAGCCCTTCATCTATGTGAAGCCGCAGGTGGGCGATGTTCTGCTGTGGGAAAGCTGGCTGCGCCACGAGGTGCCGATGAACATGGCCGAGGAAGAGCGGATTTCAGTGAGTTTCAACTATAAGTGGGAGTGACCGTTTCTGGCAGGGCTGACTTCTGCACCTGTTTGATTGATCGGGATCAAGCACACTTAAGCCTGCTCGTTGTAGACTCCGCTCCAATGCGTCGGTCTGCCTGATGAGTCGGACCGGAGTGCCGCGTATCTGGTTTGATCGGACACACCGTGCTGAGATTTGTCACATTGATCATAGGGCTACTGGTCTCAAGCGCGACTGGCGTAGTGGGACAGGAGGTCGACCCGCACCGCATCTACGAAAACAGCTGTTCCGGATGCCACGCCCCCCATTCCGGTGATTTCGTTTGGGATGAGCTTAATGTGTCAGATGGCGTGCTGGTCGGAGCCCGGTCCGGACGGGCGGTCGAAAATTACTTGCGCTCCGGTCATGGCGGGGTGACTACGGACAAGGCCGAGGTACTGCTTGCTCATTTCCGGATTATCCGGGACTCGGGCGGTGTCTTCATCGAGAAATGCCGTATTTGCCATGTGACCGCCGTGGAGCTTGTGCGAAACAATCTGATCCTTGACGAAGGGAAGCTGACGGGGCGATATACCGGGCGTGACATCGGAGCGTTCCTGGACGGTCATGGCCGTCTTTCGCCGGAAGAGGTTTCCGAGATGCTGTCCGTACTGACCAGAGTGGCAAATAGCCAGGGTCTGACACGGTGACGCACGCGGGTTTTTGATTTTGGGAATTTCCCTGTTCCCGCATGGCAAACTTTCCCTTGCCACCCCACCCCTAACCCCCTATAGAGCGGCATCTTGCGGTCTCCCGGCGTTGTCGGGCGATTCGTATGTCTATCATTCATCCACCAGGTCAAAGGTGACCCGTGTACGGGGCCTTCTGGTGTTTTGAGCAAAGGAAAAAGGCGATGAACGCCCAAGAACTGCGTGACAAGACCCCTGATCAGCTCCGCGAGGAACTGGTCAACCTGAAGAAAGAAAGCTTTAACCTGCGCTTTCAACAGGCAACCGGTCAGCTGGAAAACACTGCTGGCATCAAAGCGGCCCGCCGCAACGCTGCCCGCGTCAAAACCATCCTGAACGAAAAGGCCGCTGCCGCGGCATCCGAGGAGTAATCAGATGCCCAAGCGTATCCTGCAAGGCACCGTGACCAGCGACGCCAACGAACAGACCATCACCGTGCTGGTCGAGCGCCGTTTCAAGCACCCGCTGCTGCACAAAACCGTTCGTAAGTCCAAGAAATACCGGGCTCATGACGAAAAGAACGCCTTCAAGGTCGGCGACTCTGTACGCATCATCGAATGCGCGCCGAAATCGAAGACGAAACGTTGGGAAGTTCTGGAAGCGTAAGCTTCCGGGATTTTTCATTTGTCGAAACCCTGGGGGATTTAATCAGACCAGCCCCCACAGGTCGGGAGAAACCACATGATCCAGATGCAGACCAATCTGGATGTCGCTGACAACTCTGGCGCACGCCGAGTTCAGTGCATCAAGGTCCTGGGTGGTTCCAAGCGTAAATACGCCTCCGTTGGCGACATCATTGTCGTCTCGGTGAAGGAAGCCATCCCGCGCGGCCGCGTAAAGAAAGGTGACGTCCGCAAGGCCGTCGTCGTACGCACCGCCAAAGAAGTCCGTCGCGAAGACGGCACCGCGATCCGTTTCGATCGCAACGCCGCCGTCATCCTGAACAACAACAACGAGCCCGTAGGTACCCGTATCTTTGGCCCCGTTGTTCGTGAACTGCGCGCGAAGAACTTCATGAAAATCATCTCGCTGGCTCCGGAGGTGCTGTAATTATGGCTGCTAAACTCCGCAAAGGCGACAAGGTCGTCGTGCTGTCCGGCAAGGACAAGGGCAAAGAGGGAACTATCACCTCGGTTGACCCCAAAGCCGGTAAAGCTGTGGTCGATGGCATCAACATCGCCATCCGCCACACCCGCCAGTCGCAAACCTCGCAAGGTGGTCGCCTGCCTCAGGCAAACCCGATCGAGCTGTCGAACCTGGCACTGCTGGACAAGAACGGCAAAGCAACCCGCGTTGGCTTCCGCATGGAAGGTGACAAGAAGGTGCGTTTCGCCAAGACCACAGGGGACGTGATCGATGCTTGATAACGCAACCTACACCCCGCGCCTGAAAGCGCAGTACGCCGAGACCATCCGTGCCGCTCTGAAAGAAGAGTTCGGCTACAAGAACGACATGCAGCTGCCCAAGCTGGAAAAAATCGTTCTGAACATCGGTTGTGGTGCTGAGGCCGTCAAAGACTCGAAGAAAGCGAAAGCCGCTGTCGAGGATCTGACTGCAATTGCCGGTCAACAGGCCGTCTCAACCAAGGCGAAGAAGTCGATCGCGGGTTTCCGCGTCCGGGAAGACATGCCGCTGGGTGCGAAAGTGACCCTGCGCGGTGACCGGATGTACGAATTCCTGGATCGTCTGATCACGATCGCAATGCCGCGCATTCGTGACTTCCGCGGTGTTAAGCCCTCTTTCGATGGTCGTGGCAACTTTGCCATGGGCATGAAAGAGCACATCGTGTTCCCGGAAATCGACTTCGACAAGGTCGACGAGGTCTGGGGCCTGGATATCGTAATTGCCACCACAGCGAAAACCGACGCTGAAGCAAAGGCACTGTTGAAAGCATTCAACATGCCGTTCAACGCGTAAGCGCCGGGAGGATTGAGACATGGCTAAAAAAGCAATGATCGAACGCGAGAAGAAGCGCGAACGCCTGGTGGCCAAATATGCCGCAAAGCGTGCCGAGCTGAAAGAAATCGCGAATGACGAGAGCAAGCCGATGGAAGAGCGTTTCAAAGCGCGTCTGAAACTGGCGAAACTGCCGCGCAACAGCTCGGCTACCCGTCTGCACAACCGTTGTCAGCTGACCGGTCGTCCCCACGCTTACTACCGTAAGCTGAAGGTCAGCCGTATCATGCTGCGCGAGCTGGGTTCTGCTGGTCAGATCCCCGGCATGGTGAAATCGAGCTGGTAAGGGAGACATAGATATGAATGATCCTATCGGCGATATGCTCACCCGTATCCGCAACGCGCAAATGCGCGGCAAGTCCACCGTTTCCACTCCGGCGTCGAAGCTGCGTGTTTGGGTTCTGGACGTGCTGGCGGACGAAGGCTACATCCGAGGCTATGAAAAGACGACCGGTGAAAACGGTCATCCGGCCATCGAAATCAGCCTGAAATACTACGAAGGCACCCCTGTCATTCGCGAACTGAAGCGGGTTTCGAAACCCGGTCGCCGCGTATACATGGGCGTCAATGACATCCCGCAGGTCCGTCAGGGTCTGGGCGTGTCGATTGTCAGCACTCCGAAAGGTGTGATGTCGGACGCAAACGCTCGCTCCAACAATGTTGGCGGCGAAGTGCTCTGCACCGTCTTCTAAGGAGGTCTGCAATGTCTCGTATTGGTAAAAAACCGGTCGAGCTGCCCAGCGGCGTAACCGCCTCTGTGTCGGGTCAGACCATCGAAGTCAAAGGTCCGAAAGGCACCCGCAGCTTCACCGCCACCGACGACGTGACGCTGTCGGTTGAAGACAACGTGGTCAAGATCGACCCTCGCGGCATGTCCAAGCGTGCCCGCCAGCAGTGGGGCATGAGCCGCACCATGGTTGCCAACCTGGTAACCGGTGTGACCGAAGGCTTCAAAAAAGAGCTGGAGATCCAGGGTGTTGGTTACCGGGCGCAGATGCAGGGCAACACCCTGAAGCTGAACCTGGGTTATAGCCACGATGTTGATTTCACAGCTCCGGAAGGTGTCACCATCACCGCACCGAAGCAGACCGAGATCGTTGTGGAAGGTATCGACCAGCAGCTGGTGGGCGAAACCGCGGCCAAAATCCGCGAGTGGCGCCGCCCCGAGCCGTACAAAGGCAAGGGCATCCGCTATAAGGGCGAGTTCATCTTCCGCAAGGAAGGCAAGAAGAAGTAAGGACGCAGACAATGGCAAACAGCAAAAGAACCCTGTTTCTGAAGCGCCGCCTGCGCGTTCGGAACAAACTTCGCAAGGTCAACGCGGGTCGTCCGCGCCTGTCCGTACACCGTTCGAACAAGAACATCTCTGTTCAGCTGATCGACGACGTACGTGGCGTGACCCTGGCCTCGGCCTCGACCCTGGAAAAAGATCTGGGTGTTGTTGGCAAGAACAACGTCGAAGCGGCCACAAAAGTGGGCGCGGCCATCGCCGAGCGTGCCAAGAAGGCAGGCGTCGAAGAGGCCTATTTCGATCGTGGCGGCTTCCTGTTCCACGGCAAAGTGAAGGCTATCGCCGACGCTGCGCGTGAAGGTGGCCTGAAGATCTGATGGTGCGCCGGGCTGAAGCCCGGCTTACCGGATACGACGCCGTAGGCCGGGCTTCAGCCCGGCACCGGCACTTTGAAGGCGGGTCCGCCCGCCTCGATGATCGGGGAGCCCCAGAATGTCATTCACGGGTTCACTTCGATTGAGTAATTGGCGCCGCAAGCGCCTCTAGAGAAAAAGGGATGCCAAATGGCAGAACGTGAAAACCGTCGGGGCCGTGGCCGCGACCGTGAAGAAACGCCGGAATTTGCAGATCGCCTGGTCGCAATCAACCGCGTGTCGAAAACCGTAAAAGGTGGTAAGCGCTTTGGCTTCGCCGCTCTGGTGGTTGTCGGCGATCAGAAAGGCCGCGTCGGCTTTGGCAAGGGTAAAGCGAAAGAAGTACCTGAGGCCATCCGCAAGGCGACTGAGCAAGCCAAGCGTCAGATGATCCGCGTGCAGCTGCGCGAAGGTCGGACCCTGCACCACGACATCGAGGGCCGTCACGGCGCCGGTAAAGTGGTTATGCGCGCCGCGCCTGAAGGTACCGGTATCATCGCCGGTGGTCCGATGCGTGCCGTGTTCGAAATGCTGGGCGTCAAGGACGTTGTGTCCAAGTCGCTGGGCTCGCAGAACCCGTACAACATGATCCGCGCCACCATCGACGGCCTGCAGAAAGAGCAGAGCCCGCGTTCGGTTGCCGCACGTCGTGGCAAAAAGGTTGCTGACATCCTGCCCAAGCGGGACGAAGCACCGGCTGCTGCTGAAGCAGAAGCAGAAGCATAAGGAGAGCACGTCATGGCAAAAACCATCGTCGTCAAACAGATCGGTTCGCCGATCCGTCGCCCCGCCGAACAGCGCGCAACCCTGATCGGCCTGGGCCTGAACAAGATGCACAGAACCCGTGAGCTGGAGGATACTCCTTCGGTGCGCGGCATGATCCGCAAGATCCCGCATCTGGTAGAGATCATCGAAGAACGCGGCTAAGCCCGCCTTCATCGGAAAGAACAAAAACGCCTCCGGTAAATTCGGGGGCGTTTATTGTTGGCACTTCAGCTTCTTGGGGATTCCTTCCTCCAACCCGGATTTCTGGAGCGCCATGTTCAGATTGATCTGTATCAATGACCAATTGGATTATGATGGGCTATCCAGCGTGTTTCACGCAGGAGGTTCTTGAAGTGAGTGCGGATAAGACAGGACGGATCGTTTGGCATGACCTCTTTACGCCTGATCTGAACGCTTCCGAGGCTTTCTATGGCCGTGTAGCATCGTGGGATTTCATTAAGGAAAGCACAGAAGACTATGTCTGGGGCCGCGGAAAGGGGGAATTCACTCTTGCTCTTTTGAATGGGGAAGCCGGAAGTGGATTTACCAAGACTCCAGCGGGCTTTGATGCCGGCTGGCTTCCCTATTTCGAGGTTCCCGATGTTGACAAGTATTCAAAGCGTGCCGAGAAGCTGGGCGCGCGCATCATTCGACGCCCCTTTGATGTGCCCGGCGTCGGGCGAAACTGCTTATTGTTGGACACCTTGGGAGCCAGGTTTGGCATTTCCGTTTCACAACACGATTACCCGATACCTACACAACAGTTCACAACAGAGGTTTATCTGAGCGAAGGCCCGGAGTTTCCAGTCGAATTCTACCAATCGTTGTTTGACCGAACATCTTCGAAGACGGATGGCACGGGCGCGACCGGGCCAGGTCAGTGGCTTTCACATATTCCTGTGGTTGCTTCACCAGATATAAAGATACGTGGAAGATGCGCCTGGCTACCTGGAATTAAGGTCACTGCTATCGAGAATGCGGTACGTGATGCTTTGACGCTTGGAGCGTCCGAAGTGCGTGTTCGATCACGGAATAGCGCGCAGCATGCACCGCGTGTATTTCGCGATCCGACGGGGCTTTATTTTGCATTTCAGCAGGTGGGTCCGGTTTTAGGAACAAACTAATGGTCGCTGCAACCCGCAGATGGCCATTGCGTCGATTTGCAGGTCAGCTGCAAAATCCAAGCCAATAGGAATGGGAACCAGGCTACGAACAAGCCAACCCGCGAATGTTATTCGCCGCATGCATACCGGCTAGACCAAAATCTGCGTTGTTAGCGATAGCAAACGCTCCTATCTCTGCCTTGTCCAATGAAGGAACACAAAAGGAAACGTCAGGGAATACGCCCTGATACGAGAAAGGAATAAAGAGATGACAACTGCGACACTGACCCATACCGGCTTCAACTTCGGCACCCGGATCGCTGACATGATCACACGGATCAAAACAGCCCGCGCACGTGCTGCTGAGTATCAGCGCACCTATACCGAGTTGCAGCGTCTGAGCAACCGTGAGCTGGACGATATCGGCATCCGCCGCTGCGACATCGCAGATATCGCGCACCGGCACGTATATTGCTCGTAACCACTCACACAATTGAAACGACCCAAAGGCGCCTTAGGGCGCCTTTTCTATGTTCAGTGCAGGCCCTGCCCCGCGAGCAGGCCGCTCAGCGGCCGTCAGAGGGTGCGATAGCTGTTTGATGCGGCCCACAGTGCCGGTGACGCCAGAATTGCCCTGAGCGGCCGCTGGAGGGCGTGTGACCGCCCTGCCCTGACGCGCAAACCCAGAGTTTTGACGTCTGAAACGAAATCGGCCCCGGAGGAGTGATCCACCGGGGCCGAAAAGTGTCGCTGTAAGCGTTGGATCAGAGACCGGTGCTTACGTCGATTGTGTTACCCTCTTCCAGGGTCACATATGCTTTCTTGACGTCTTTCCGACGGCCCAGCTGGCCGCGGAACCGCTTGACCTTGCCTTTGGTCACGGTGGTGTTCACCGCCTTGACCTTCACACCAAACAGTGCCTCAACGGCCTCTTTGATCTGCGGCTTGTTGCTTTCGATCGCCACTTCAAAGACAACCGCGCCATTTTCGGACGCCATGGTCGACTTTTCGGTGATGATCGGCTTGCGGATCACGTCGTAGTGTTCTGCCTTCGCGCTCATTTCAGACGAGCCTCCAGTGCTTCGACAGCCGCTTTGGTGAGCACCAGGGTGTCACGCTTGAGGATGTCATAAACGTTTGCACCCATCGACGGCAGGATATCCAAACCTTCGATGTTGCGCGACGCCTTCAGGAACCCTTCGTTCACGGTCGCGCCGTCGATGACCAGAGCGCGTTTCCAGCCCAGGTTTGCAACCTGTTTGGCCAGTGCGGCGGTCTTGCCTTCGGCTTCGGCGTTCTCGATCACAACCAGTTCACCTGCTTTGGCTTTGGCCGACAGAGCGTGGCGCAGGCCAAGCTTGCGGAACTTTTTCGGCAGGTCGTGGCCGTGCGAACGAGGGGTCGGGCCCTTGTAAACACCACCCTTGCGGAAGATCGGTGCGTTACGGTCACCATGGCGTGCGCCACCGGTGCCCTTCTGGCGATAGATCTTCTTGGTCGAGTAGCTGGTTTCCGAGCGGGTCTTGACCTTGTGGGTGCCGGCCTGCGCGTTGTTGCGCTGCCAACGGACCACACGGTGCAGGATGTCCGCGCGCGGCTCGAGGCCGAACAGGTCTGCATCCAGCTCGATGTCGCCGGCCTTGCCGCCGTCCAGTTTGATTACATCAAGTTTCATGCTTCACCACCTTCCGCGGATACTTCTTCCGCAGGTGCTTCGGTTGCAGCCGATTTCACAGCAGCCGGGAAAGGCAGGCCTTCCGGTGCTTTCTTCTTCACGGCGTCCTTGACGGTGACCCAGCCCGATTTCGGTCCGGGAACGGCGCCTTTGATGAAGACCAGACCACGGTCGGCGTCGGTTTTGACCACCTCGAGGTTCTGGGTGGTAACACGGGCAGCACCCATGTGACCGGCCATCTTCTTGCCTTTGAACACCTTGCCCGGATCCTGACACTGACCGGTCGAGCCGTGCGAACGGTGGCTGATCGACACACCGTGCGAGGCGCGCAGACCACCGAAGTTGTGGCGCTTCATCGCACCGGCAAAGCCTTTACCGATCGAGGTGCCCGACACGTCTACCTTCTGACCAGCCAGGAAGTGCTCTGCCGAGATTTCGGCGCCCACTTCGATCAGGCCATCTTCGGAGACGCGGAACTCGGCCAGCTTGCGCTTGGGCTCGACCTTGGCAGCGGCGTAGTGGCCGCGCATGGCCTTCGAGGTGCGTTTTGCCTTGGCAGCACCAGCGCCCAGCTGAACGGCGGTGTAGCCGTCTTTTTCAGCGGTCCGCTGTGCAACAACCTGCAGGTTGTCCAGGTGAAGAACGGTCACAGGGATCTGCTTGCCGTCTTCCATGAACAGGCGGGTCATGCCAACTTTTTTTGCGATAATACCAGAGCGCATATTCTATACCCTCCGATCTTACGACTGCAGCTTGATCTCGACGTCCACACCAGCAGCCAGGTCGAGCTTCATCAGCGCGTCCACGGTCTGGGGGGTCGGATCAACGATGTCGAGCAGACGCTTGTGCGTGCGGATCTCGAACTGGTCGCGGGATTTCTTGTCAACGTGAGGGCCACGGAGAACCGTGAACTTCTCGATCTTGTTCGGCAGCGGGATCGGGCCGCGCACGTTCGCGCCGGTCCGCTTGGCAGTGTTGACGATCTCTTGCGTGCTGGCATCCAGAACGCGATAGTCAAATGCCTTCAGCCGAATACGGATATTTTGGCTTTGCATAGTAACAGCCTTTTATCAGGCGTTGAGGTTGAGAGGAGGACAGACGCGCATCGCCAACCCTCATCGAACCCAAAAGGCGGGAATCACCCCGCCTTGACGTTCTTGTTGAGAACTCGCGCGTATTAGTGGGGTTGGCGGGGTTTGGCAAGGGGGAAGTTGGTTCTCTCTCAGACGGCAGCTGAGAGACACGTGTCGAACCGAGAACGACATCGACGCGAAGCATCTGAATTTTCACTTTTTGGTTGGGAATACCCGACTTGAATACCACTCTAAACTGAGTAGTCCTTGGGTCTTAGTATCTGACAGACTTACCCGCACTTGCTTTTATAATCAGTGGGAAACCCTACGCTTTGACGGAAGCCTTGTTATCCAATTCACTTGTTTTCCCTGCTTTGTTGCATGTGGGCGCGTTTGATATTGCACACCTGTTTAACGACGATCCCAACATCCATTATACCCACGCAATCGCGATACAGTTTTTTTTACTGATGCTGTTGTTTACTTTGACTTCCCCCCTCTTCCTTTTGGGTTCAATTCTCGCCTTCTGTTTTTCGCCCAGAATGATCGATCCAGAACGATTGGTTGCACCTTGGACCATGTTACTTGCAATCGCACTTTTACTGAGTGCTCCAATGGGCTTCTCCTACATTTTGCTGGGTGTATTCCTTGTTCTGGCCCTACTAAGCTTGGTGACGCTTCGTTGGATGAAAAGTCCGAAGATCAAGCAAGAGTATCTCTGGCAACCTGAGGGTTTTCGGAATGCAAACCTCCCAAAGAAAACCCTTGCACTCTTGATTCTGGGCCTACTTCTTTACTTTCTGAAATCACTCGCAACGGCACTGATTTTTTCAGCGGTGCCATTAAATACTGGTCAGCCAGAGTTCCAGTTACAGTTTTCACACAGAATGAACATCAGTGTTGTGCGTGCATCATACAGGTTTCCAGATACACAATCCTGCCTTGAGAGCGGCGCAGATGCTGGAATCCGCGAAGATCTGCTGCGAATGGATTGGGATGAGATTTCGACGATCGGAGACGCAAAGGTCTGCATGTTCAGGTTGCTACACGAATGGGGTGGAGTGGCTGAGGCTGCATCTTGGCTAGAAGCCCAAGGCTTTCGTGTGGGCGAGAATATCAGTTCCGAAAAACCCTACGAGAACCGAGATGGCACATTACGCGTCGACGGCGGATGGTCGATCAAGAGAAATGGCCCACGCTTTCCAACATCCGGCATTGTGACTCGCATTCTAAAGGCAGTACCTTATGGCATGGGTGTGAGAGCCACCTTTAGCGAAGACGGGGAGGAGCTACTTTATCTCAACATCGATTTTTCCACACTATGAAAACTCGCGACTGCACCGCCTTCTGAGCCAAGGTTCTTCGGCGTATGGTTAGAGTAAACAAAAAGGCCGCCCCTTTATGGAGCGGCCTTCGTTTATTCACCGATGTGCCGGGCTGAAGCCTGGCCTACGGATTATTCTACGATCTTCGACACGACGCCGGCGCCGACGGTGCGGCCGCCTTCGCGGATCGCGAAGCGCAGGCCGTTTTCCATCGCGATCGGGGCGATCAGCTCAACGCCAAACGACACGTTGTCGCCGGGCATGACCATCTCGGTGCCTTCCGCCAGGGTCACGGTGCCGGTCACGTCAGTTGTACGGAAGTAGAACTGAGGACGGTAGTTCGCGAAGAACGGGGTGTGACGGCCGCCTTCTTCCTTGGTCAGGATATAGGCTTCGGCTTCGAACTTGGTGTGCGGTGTCACCGAACCCGGCT